>CAZEEL010000044.1:0-17604 GCA_964511135.1 uncultured Leptolinea sp.
TATGATCTTTTTTCCTTTTTATAAACAGCGTATAATCAAACTATGTTTGATTTCTTTATTCTTCCATTACAACTCATTCATGGAAAAGAAAACAGCCAGATGGACGGGCTCCTAGCTGCTGTGGCACCAAAAAAATGTGAGCGAAGCCGTTCGCAGGACCGGCTTTTGTTTCTATTAACCCAGATTTCGGGAAAATTATTCCTTCCGGAAGAATACCACCCTTTACTGAATGAAGTGGTTCTTACTTATTATCAAAGCCGCGGTTCAGTAACTGCAGCCATGCGTACGGCAATGGAAATCTTAAACAGCAGAATTGTGGATGCCAACCTTAAAACTTCCTTCCCCGGTCAACAGCGCACGGCCGCAGCCAATCTGGCTGTGATCCGCGATAAAGACCTTTATCTGGCTCATGGCGGCGCCACCTTCAGTTATCTTTTTTCGAAAAACGAAGTGTCTTTTTTCTTCGATCCGGTGAATAATAATCGGGCGCTGGGCAACAGCCGGGCCACTCCCGTTCGTTTTTTTCAGCAGAAAATCCAGGATGCGGATATGCTGTTATTTACTTCACAGCCGCCGGAAAAATGGACCCCCGATGTTTTAAAACAAGGCGCCGGACAGACTTTGGATCAGGTGCGCCGCACTCTTTTTCAGAACGCTGAGCCAAATTTGAAAGCCTGCCTGACACAGGTTCGCAATGGAAAGGGCATGATCCATCGTTTAACCCCCCGCAAACGTTTTGAATTCGCAGACCCGGATAGTTTGCCCGTTGAAACAGAACCAAAAACCGATCTTCCTCAGGGAATACCGGTGAATGCCATCCCGGTTTACGGGCAACCCATCACTGCCGAAAAAGAAATTTTATTTGATGGATCCATTGCTGATCTGATAACGCCCCCTCAGGCAGGGTTGCCTGATAACCTCATCCTGTCTGATGAAAAAATAACACCCGATATGGACAATCCGGAACCTTCGCCTGGCATTCATCAAACATCAGAGCCGATCCCGTTCCTGAGCCGCTGGTTTAAAAAACCTGAAAAACAGCCCTTTCCCGGGCCATCGCTTCATCATACAGCGCCGGCAGAGGGTATCCTTTCTTCGCTTGCTGCAGAGCCATCTGCGGCTGAACAGGAAGATATTCAGGAAGAAACACCCCCGGAACCTCCGTTGCCACTGAAACAAAGGCTGGCTTTAAAATGGCTGTGGCTGAAACACATGAACCAATCTTTAAACCTGTTTTTTACCAGTCTGACTGCCAAATTATTTCAGAGTGATGAGATGTATGACAATTCGCTTTCTTCAAAAAATAAGGTATTTGTCAGTATAGCCATTCCGTTAATTCTGGCTGTGGTAGGCGGAACGGTATATTTCAGGGTAGGGCGAACAGAGCGCCACCAGGCTTTTCTGGAACAGTCCCGCCAGGAAGTGGAAACCGCTCGTATCGCCGAAGAGATTAAAACCCAGCGAACTTACCTTAATCAGGCCCTGATCCATTTGAATGAAGCTGAGATATACGGCATGACCGATGAATCACGGCAGCTTCGTGATCAAATAGAAGGATCGCTGGACAGCATGGAAGGAATCACTCGCACAATATTCCAACCCATACTGGTTCAACAGATGCAGGGAGCTTCAGTAATTACCCGCATGGTAACGAACATGAACGAAGTCTATTTGCTGGACAGCGGGCTCAATCAGGTGATTCGTTTAACGCTTTCTTCCAACACGTATCAGATGGATAAAAGTTTTGACTGCAGCTCAGGGACAAAAGGGGCTGTCACCATCTCAAATTTAGCCGATATTGTGGCTCTGCCTCTCAACAGCCCATTCGGGTCAACCGTTCTGGCAATTGATCAGATTGGCAATCTGATGTATTGTATTCCAGGAGAATCGCCGGTGATTACTGCGCTGGCTGTGCCAGACAATGCCTGGGGCGGAATAGCCGATATTGATTTAGGCGGGTCAAATTTGTTTGTCCTGGACCGGCTTAAAGAAAATATTCTTTCTTATCGAGGCAATAATCAGACATTTGATCAAATTCCGAATATGTTTTTTGACAATGAAAAACCTCCTTTAGGCGACGTCACAGCAATGAGCGCTTATGGAAATGATGTCTACATGCTGCATGCCAACAGCAGTATGTCACTTTGTTCCTACCGGCTTGGCCGTGACGAAAAAACAAAATGTACCAATATTTCCAGCTATGAAGATAATCGCCCGGGAGCCGAACCGGTTGTGCCGGCAATCGATAATACGCACTTTATTCAAATGATGACCACTGAACCGCCAGACCCGTACCTGTATATTTTAGACACGGTTGGCCCTGCAGTCTATCAGTTCAGCCTGCGTCAGACATTTGTGCAGCAAATCCAATCTGCTACCAATTATGATTTCAGGTTACCGGCAACAGACCCAACAGCCTTTGTGGTTACTCCCAGCCGGCATATCTTTCTGGCGTTTAAAAATCAGTTGTATGTCGGAATCATGCCCCTGCCATAAGATACGATTTCTGAATATGAATAAAAAAAACGGCGAGAAAACCTCGCCGTTTTTTTTATTGCTGATTAAATGTTCATTTAATTCGTACTGGTATTCCAGAACCAATTGTAAGCGAACAAACCAATGGTGCTGTCCAGGCGAATTGCAATCTTATCCTGGCCAGCCAGTGCAGCAGGAATATCAAAAGTTAAACTTTGACTTCCGCCTTCACCGGAATTAAAAGAGCTGACTGAATACCCGCCAACCGCATAGGTTCCGTAAAGGCCCATGCTGACAGTGAAATCTATATTCTTTGGCAGATTAATCGTCGAAATGGTGACTTTAGAGTCTTTTGCAACAGCCGTTATGGTAAAGGTTGGGTAACCTGTGTACCCAGGCACCAGCTCGGTGGGCGTAGCGCTGGCAGTGGTTGTATTGTTAAAGAACCAATTATAGGCATATAACCCTGATGGAGCTGTATCCAGCCGGATGGCAATTTGATACTGCCCTTTTAATTCAGCCGGAATATCAAACGTCAAAACCTGAGATCCGCCCTCGCCAGAGTTAAAGGCTCCAACCTGCACACCCCCGACAGCATATGTTCCATAGAGCCCCATGCGAACAACAAAGTCCTGATTCTTAGGGAGATTGATCGTAGAAATGCTGACTTTACTGTCAGCCGCCACATCAGTAATCGTGAATGTTGGAAAGCCGCTATACCCTGGAATTGCCGATGGAGCAGCAGAAGCTCCCGGGTCGGCAGTGGAATTGTTCCAGAACCAGTTATAGGCATAAAAACCGGCCGGGCAATCCATTCGAACAGCAATTCGATCACTGCCAACAAAAGCCGCCGGAATATCAAAGGTCGCCGCTACACTTCCGCCGGCGCCGGAATTGAACTTCGCAATTTCAATCCCATTTTTAGCATAGGTTCCATAAACACCCATACGAACCGTAAATTCCTGACTGGGAGGCAGGTTGGAAGTCTGGACAGAAACCTTTGAGTTGCTTATCACCGATGTGATGGTAAAAGTGGGGTAGCCAAAATAGCCTGGAATCTTTGTTGTTGGAGGAGTAGCCCCAGAGGAAACCTCACTCCCGGTAGTATTGTTGTAAAACCAGTTATAACTGTAGTAGCCTTCTTTGCTGTCCAATCGCATAGCGATTTGTTTGGCTTCTTTCAAAGCATCCGGAATATCGAAAGTAGCTGAAAATGCCCCGCCGGCACCCGAGTTCAGGGTAGCCACTACAACTCCCCCTACACCCATCGTGCCATACGCACCCATGCGTACCGTAAACTCAACGTTTTTTGGAAAGTTGGCTGTTACGATCGTCACTGACGTTTTCGGCACAATCGTTGTGATCTGAAATGTTGGTACAGCAAACGCCTGGCTGGCAGTCGTTGCCGGAAAAATTGCCAGCGCGGTTAAAATAAAAATCAGCGTTAAACGAACTGCCCAACCTGCTATTGACTGACGATTCATTTTTGTCATAAAACCTCCTTGAACAACAGGTTAAAAATGTCAACTATATGTAAATATGTCTCCTTAGTATACCGATTCATTCCTTTTATTACAATTGGTACAGGCAGGATAAGATATTTAAACACTCCCATATATGGGGTATTTTTCATTATAGTTGCGTCCTGGTTTTGCCGATTATTACATTTTCATTACAGGCTTCTGCTTTATTCCAACCATCATGATGAACTGTTCAATCAGCATATGTAATTATATAACGAATTCCTGCACAAAAAAGTTCCAAAAAAATCAGTTCTAAAAAAATCACCCTGACGCGCTGGTTACGGATGGAGTTGGAGTGCTTTTTTTATGCGCCCATCGTCGTCAATTAAATATCAACTTTGCTTTACGTTTTTATCTTTTCTTTGCGATACAATGAAGAGCCCTCTTTTGAAAGCATACCTTATGCAAAAACAACCGAATGTCCTGAACAAAATCGCCCGTTTTTTAAATGACACTGAGTACTATCAGCAGATTTTTCGGATTGCTTTGCCGATTATGCTGCAAAACTTTCTGATGGCCTGCCTGAGCCTGATTAACAATCTCATGATTGGTCAGTTGGGAGAAGAAACCGTTGCGGCAGTCGGACTGGGAAATCAGGTTTTCTTTTTACTGGACCTTATCTCTTTTGGCGTGATGAGCGGATCCGCAGTGTTTACCGCTCAACTCTGGGGCAAACGCGACCTCCATAACATCCGCCGGGTACTTGGCTTTGGGCTTAAATTGGGAACCCTGCTGGCACTGATTTTCTTTCTGGTCACTTTTTTCTTCCCTGAACAGGTAATGCGATTTTATACAGACGATCCTGAAGTAATTCGCCTGGGCAGTGAATTTTTGCGGATACAAAGCTGGATGTATCCGCTGTTTGCCATTGCCATTAATTATTATGGAACCACCCGTTCAACCGGCAATGTCAGAACGCCCATGCTTTGCATCATTATTACCCTGGCCGTGGATACCCTGCTGGCATATATCTTTATCTTTGGAAAACTTGGCTTGTCTCCCATGGCACATCGCGGAGCCGCTTTATCCATCGTTCTGGCCCGCCTTTTGGAAGTGATTTTAATTCTTACACTGACCTATCGCAATCCTGACAACCCGGCTGCTGCCAGGTTGTCTCACATATTTGATTTTGACCCCCGCTTTATGAAAGTCATCATGAAACCAATTTTTCAGGTTACTTTGAATGAAGCGGTCTGGTCTTTCGGGGTCACTGCCTATAATGCCATTTATGCCCATATCAGCACCAGTTCAATTGCAGCCATTAACATTGTCGGCCCCATCGAACACATTTCTTTTGTGGTTTTCTTTGGCATTGGAAATGCCACCGCAATCATTGTTGGAAATTTGATTGGTCAGGGAGAAGAAGAAAAGGCTTATCTGTACAGCGGACGGTCTTTGGTCATTCAAAGCGCCGGCGCCGGCGTGATGGGCGGAATCGCCTATTTATTTTCCATGTGGATCTTTCAGCTCTATCATGTATCTCCGGAGGTGATCTATCTGGCGCACCGGATTGTCATGATCATGGCCTGGGTAATGTGGCTGCGAGCCTGCAACCATATCATCATTATTGGCATTCTGCGTTCCGGCGGTGATACCCGTTATTCATTGTTCATGGAACTTCTGGCTGTCTGGACCGTGGGAGTTCCCATGGCAGCGTTCAGCGCTTTTGTTTTACATTTGCCGGTATATTGGGTATACGTCTTTGCACTTTCAGAAGAGATGATCAAATTCCTGATTGGGTTAAGACGCTATTTTTCCAGGAAGTGGATCTGCAATATGACCTCAATGGTTGAGATCGTTTCACCTCTGGAATGATGATCAAAGATCAGGCACTGACTTTTTGGTCAGTATGCAATTGCCGGCACACAATGGAAAATAAAAGAGGGGAAGATCATACTACCCTATAAAAAAGGATCCTTGCAAAGTAAAGATTTACAAGGATCTGTCTGATGATTTAAAAAAACAGCTCCTCGACCAGGACTCGAACCTGGAACCTAGCGGTTAACAGCCGCCCGCTCTGCCGATTGAGCTATCGAGGAACAAGGCTTGTATTATATAACCTGCCCGCTCCTTCGTCAAGAAGTTTTAAGGAATTGCTTTTCAGCATGGCATACAAATTCATTGCAACCAATCATTAAATGACAGACACTTCAACCAAAACAACGGTGATGTTATCTTCACCGCCGGCCTGATTGGCAGCATTAATCAATTGATCGCAGGCAGCCTGAGGGTGTTCTGCTTCCTGAACAATCTTAAAGATGTCTGCTTCATCCAGCATTTCCCACAACCCATCAGAACACAACAGCAGTTTATTTCCCGGATCCAGATCTATTTGATTCAGTTCTGCGTCCACCTGGTCTTTATCTCCAATGGTACGATAAATCACATTTCGCTGGGGGTGCGTTCGCACCTCCTGCCGTAAAATCTGACCGCAGGCAACCAGGCGCTCTACCAGTGAATGATCAGCGGTAATCCTTTGGATCTCCTGATGATTGATTAAATATGCCCGGCTGTCTCCCACATGAGCAATGTACGCGTTGAGGCCATCCAACAATATCAGTACCAGGGTTGAGCCCATATCTGTACCCGCCTGCTGACGCATACGATAAACTTCATAATTTGCTCCCTGAACTGCCGTTTGCAGCCACTCTTCCCAGTTTTGAGATTTTCCATCAGGAAGTTTTTCTGTCAGTCTGGCAGGAGCATGTTGAGAAAAATAGTCCACAATGGTACCGCTGGCAACCTCGCCATTACTATGCCCGCCCATTCCATCCGCCACCAGATAAATACCCAAAGGATGCGGCCTGGATTGGATAACCGGAGAAGATTCAAAGGTATATAACGAGTCTTCATTCAGCTTACGCCGCATACCCGCATGAGTAGCCTTCCCCATTCGATAGTCAAAGCGGGTATTTTGGTTAACTTCTTTCAGAATTCTTTCAATTGCAGCGGCTAATTCACGGCCCGTTCGAATTCCCTGCGGACCATTCGCATAGGCCAATAAATCATCCAGCGCATTGATTTGGCTTAAGTCTGCCTTTCCTTTTTTCAGGTACTCTTTTAATAAACGGATCAGCGCTTTTAAATCCTCCTGCCGAAACTGTTCGCGAAAATCTGCCGGCGAAAGGAAAACTTCATCAAAACGGGAAAAAACCAGGTGATTATGGTCATATCCCAGCAGAGATGGATTAATTCTTCCCTTAAATGTAAGACCTTTTTCAGCCAATACATCTACCGCATGGGCCAGACCAACAAACCCATGATATGCGGCAGCCCGATCCAATTCAGCCGGAACCGGTCTGACAAAGACCGATACCTGGCAATATCGATTTAACCCCGCCAGGTTTTCTTTAAAAACTGCCAGCGGAGGCCGAAGATTGGAATGCGTCAGATTCTTCTCCACCACCGTCGTCAAAACCTCTGCAAAAGGCGCTGTGCTTTCTCTCAGTTCCAACGGGAATATTTCCCGCTCAAGCACCGCCCGACAAGTCTGACAGGTCATATCCCGGCTTCGTTCATAGAACTGAACTGCGCCGCAATTCTGACACTGCAACCATGCCGGTTGATTCTCAGACAGAATCTCACGAACATGATAATAAAAAACACCTTTTCCTTCTGTCCGCATTAATTCGAGAGCAATAAACTGATTGGCAAAAACAGCCCCCTTTGGCCTGGATTGAGGGGTATGAGATGCCGGAATTACCCGCACCGACCGGGCACTTTTCTGTAAACCGGGTTCAACCGGCATCCCGGCAGGCACATGATCCACAGCAGCGTTCCATTCCGGTATCTTTGCAGCAGCTGGAATACCAACGCCCTCTGCTGTCTGTAAGTGCGCCTGAAATGGTTCCGGTTTGGATGTTTCGGTCTCTGTTTTTTCAGAAACTCTGTCAGGAAAACCCGCCGGTTTCTTCGAAAAACTCTGATGATCATTGGCCGGCAGATCTTCTTCCGGCCACTCAGCCCCAGGATCCAGGGGATCCATTGCTGCAACAACCACATCATCGCTTCTTTGAGAGACAGACCCGATCGTTGCTTCCACCGCTGCGGCAGGCGCTTCCGGTGATACATATTCCTCAGCGGGAGCTTCATAGTTGGTTAAATCAAACTGACACAGGGTACAAAAAGAGGAACCTTCAGGATTAAAATTGTTACATTGCGGGCAACGGATCATGAAATACTCCTAGATATTCTGTTCGGGAATATAGCCGGTATCTTTATACGTTATCACCAGATCAGCAATCGAGATTTTGTCATTTGATTGCAAAAGATTTCTGAGGGTAGGCTTCCCATTGACTTTAATGCCATTTTGAGACCCCAAATCTTCAATACAGACCGACCGCAACCTCGAATCATAATACAACCTGGCATGACGGTCAGATATGGCGTCAGAATCCAGAACCACATCATTGGCCGGATGGCATCCAATCACAGCCGGCAGATGTTTCAAAACCTGCTGAGACTTATCCGCTTTGATTAACTGAATGCCATATTCATCCTGACGTTTGCCAGGGTCTGTTTTCGCTTCAATTCGGTCCGGAACATACACTGAGGGCTGAGGGTCTTTGCTTTCTGACCGCATACTCCGCATAATCGTACCAATCAGGAGTATGATCAAAATCAGAAGAATGAACATCACAATCACAAATGCAATAACCAGCCCCTGGCTTCCAGAAAGCCTTTGTATAAAGGGGAAAACCCCACCCTTGTCTGCCGGCGGGGAAGGCGGATTTTCTAAAAAGGAAGAAGCCTGCTGTAATAAAAAGATCATATTATCTCCATTTTCTTAAGGGGCCCCGGAACACCCCCCTGTCTTCTTTCTGACACACATGCTACATACCCTGATATTCTACTTATATTATAGTAGAAATGCTTTTTTACAGTCTGCAATATGTACGTTTATAGTTGCAACCTTCATGCTCGAAGAGCTATATCAGGCTTGCAATTGCTGAACAAAGAAAGCAATATTTAACCCAAATAAAATTAATAATCCTGCGAGCACAGCCAGCACAAGCACTGTCAGCGCTGGCGAACGTCTGAGTTTTGACAGTCCTTTCAGCCAGCCATCATCATACACAAGCAGAGGGATATTAAAAGCAGCCGCCATAAACGGAACAAAAGCCGGCAGCAGATATTGCAGAGATTTGACAGCCACCATTGCAACCAAATAACTCACATACGTTAAAAAAAACAGAAGAATGGAACCATTCAGAATCGGTTCCCGGCGATAAACCAGACTGATCCCAAGAGAGATCAAGACCAAAACAATCACCGTCAGCGATCCGGACGTTTGCCGCAGGAATGGCAGCCACGCCGCCATCCCGGTCTGATAAATACCTTCCGGATCCGGCCCCGGGTACCCAACCCGCATTTCCATCGTTTTTTCTGCTACAATCTCCAGAAAACGCGCCCGGCCTCCGGCATCCAGCAAATAAGGGCTGGTCAACAGATACACAAAAAACATGACCAGAATAAAACCAACACCCCTCCAGAAAATTTGTCTGATTTGAATCTTTTGCTTCAACCATGCGGATAACAGGTACCAGGCGATCACTGCAAAAAAGAAAAAACCAACCAGACGCACAGAATTTGCCAAACCGCAAAAAAAAGCGGCCAGCCAAAAATATACCCCCAACCGATAAGCATCCCGTCTGAGAGACAGGATGACAAAAACCACACATAAGACAGCCAACCCATCCGGGTGCCAAAACCGCAGATTATATCCCGTCACGCCAGGCATAAAAAGCTGAAAAAGAAACAGGGCAACCGATATTCCACAGGACCGAAAACGGGTAAACGCCCCGGTTAAACAGAAAACTGAAATGATGATGGGAAGAACACTGATAATCTGACGCAGCAGCAGTACATTAACCTGGGTATATTCGGCAAACGATGAACCAAAAATGATTCGGGAGGGGATTAAAACCAGAGCTGACAAAACATAGAAGGGGTAACCATAATGATAATCTTCATAAATAACCAGATGATATAACTGTTGCCGAAAGTTCTCTCCAGGTTCGAACATCTGAGTCAAAATCGGATACATGATTTTCTCATCTCCGCCAAGCAAAGAGAAAACATGCGGGTTTTCTGCATTCTGCAGATTCTGAGGCACAAACAGCAGAAAATAAATCAACCCCAGAATAAACAAGATCTTAATGGTTTTCTTTTGCTCTTTCTCCAACTCTTTCCATCGAATGAAATGCAGATCAGCAAACCAATCCGGCTTTTGCTGAAAACCAAACTGCCCTCCCAACAGAAAAAACAGTTGTCCAAAAAGCAAAGTAAACCACAGAAAAGGACATCGCAACGGAACAGGAAAAAACAGCCAGGTAAACAGAAAAGCGCCAAAGAAAAAAAGAGCCAGCCCCAGGCAGAGCAAAGACATTGAAAATGCGTTTCCCTTTTTCGCCAGCCACTGCGAAACAGAAGGAAGCCATCCTGCTATAAAGGAAGGAAACGCTGACCCCAGACAACCCGCAGCAATCAAAAATACAAAAGCCGCGCATAGCGCACGGGCAGGAGAGTAAGGTCCAATGAGCATCGCCCCTTCTTTTGAAGACCCGGTCAGCAAAACGGCCGTGGTCAGAAACCCTTCTACCGCCGTAAGGAGCAACACAAAACGCACTTTTTTCGTATTTACATTCATGGCCATAAGTATTTTGATTATAGCATTGGCACAAGCTTCTCACCGCTTCTTTGCATACATCCTCATCTGACCACTAACGCTGCATTTTGTTGTAAAATACATCTCATGACACGTCCAAGCCGATTCTTTCTCCCTGTTTTAGTTACCCTGACCATCCTGCTTCACCTGTATGTCGCAGTTTCTCCAGACAACAGTCTGGTTAATTGGTTCACCACAGACGACGCCTATTATTACTTCAAAGTCGCCCAAAACGTCAGTGAAGGCCGCGGCTTTACCTTTGACGGAATCAACTCTGCCAGCGGTTTTCATCCTTTATGGATGGCGGTCTGCATTCCGGTTTTTTTCCTGGCGCGCTTTAACCTGACCCTGCCCCTGCGAATTCTGGTCATTCTGGCCGGAATTTTCAATGCCGCCAGCGGCGTTTTGCTGTATAAAACTTTGCGCCGGGTACTGACCCTGCCGGTCTCCATGTTCTTCAGCGTTTTCTGGGCATTCAGTTCTCTGGTGCAAACCAATGTGTCGCAATTGGGCATGGAAACCAGCATCAACGCTTTTTCTTTAATTCTTCTGATGTATCTGTTGGTAACAATGGAAAGCGCTCCCTTTCCAAATTCCAAAGAACAACTGCGCTGGCAATGGAAACTCGGCGGAGCAGCACTGCTCGCCGTTTTCAGCCGGCTGGATAACATCTTCCTGGTCATGATCGTCTTGCTCTGGCTGATCTATCGCCATCAGGAAAAGCGTTCTTTGATTGTTTTCAGCGTTGTTTTATCCATCGAAAGCGTTTTTTTAAGTTACATCCTGCGCACCGGCTTCCGTGAAGCCTATCTCCAATACCTGCCTTCCATCTACCTCATGCTGGGCAGCAGCCTGATCATTAAACTGCTGTTTTTCGCAGCAGGAGGATTGTTTGACCAAACGGATCAAAAAAGTCTGCCTGACATACTCCGTACTTCTGCAATAGTCACTCTGGCCAGCCTGACCCTCAGCGGCCTCATGATGGCGGCTTATGCAGCAGCATTATTCGACCGTTTTCCGCGCTCTGTTCTCTTTTACGACTGGGGCATCACCCTGGCCGGTATGCTGCCCGCCCGCGGACTGTGGCTGCGATACCGATCAAAGGACCAGCCCGATCAAAAAAGAACGGTGATTCAACAGCTTAAACTGCATGTGACCGCCTGGCTCCAAAACGGCAGGGTATACATTGTTTCAGCAGCCGGGCTCCTTTCTTTGTATATGCTGGGGCATAAATGGCTGTTTGGTTCTTTCAGCCCGGTCAGCGGACAGATAAAACATTGGTGGGGCACAATCTATACCGTTTATGGACGGCCTGTCAATTCAATGGCAGCCTTTTGGGGTTACAATGAAAACTTCAATCACAGCCCCTGGTTTCTGGCTTTTAAAGGCTGGTTCGGGATGTATGAGTTATTGCATCTGCAAGATTGGATACGTCCTGAGGCGCTGCCGTCTGTCATCAGCCAGCTGACCGGTATCCTGCTCGTCCTTTTTATCATCATTATTTTTCTCCGAAAAAAAGAGGCCGGGCGCTGTTTTCAGGCTTTGGTTTTTCTGCCCCTGCTGGCAGGCGCTGTTCTGCAAATGACCCAATATTTCGGCACGGGGTATGCAAATGCCCGCAACTGGTACTGGGTGCAGCAAATGCTGGTGATTGTCTGGCTGGCTGCCATTTTTACCGACCTGTGGTACCGCCAACTCCTTCAATGGAAAATTCCCCGCCAGGTTCCTGAAACCATCATGGCCATTCTGGCCCTGGTATGGGCAGGCAATTATGCCGGCCAGGTGTTTCACATGGTTCCTGCTGCAGTCAGTCAGGAAAATAAAAGCTCCTATCTGGGCGGAGTTCAATTGCTGGAAGCAAAGACGGAGCCCGGCGCCATCATCGGCTCAACCGGAGGCGGCGTTATCGCCTATTTCATTCAGGACCGCACCATTGTCAACCTGGATGGATTAATGAACAGCCAACAGTATTTTAAAGCCATGCAGCAGGGCACAGCAACAGAATTCCTGACCAATATGGGCCTTGATTACGTTTACGGAAACCGCTATATGGTAACCAAAAGTGATCCCTTTAAAGATATTTTTGCAGGCCATTTGAAAGAGCTGGACACCTTTGCCGGTTCCACACTTTTTCGCTTTGTTCCTTAGGGCTTAGTCCTGCTTAATAATGGCAATGGCGTCCACCCCCAGCTCACCAATGGTTGCGCCGCTCACCGGTTCCATGATAATGGATAAAGATGCCTTAGGGCTGTAATATAAGCCGATATCGACCTGGCCAATCGATACCCATTGTCCGCCAATTCTGCCGCCATGCATAATCGGGCCAGGGTCAGTGCCTTCTACAATTTTAGCTTTATCTTCATTAATTTTAAAACTGTATTGGCCTTTGGCCGTCCCGGTCAGCTCGGGTATCCAGGCCCATATTTCATATTTTCCCACAGGAATGGGATCCAGGGTTTTCCAGGTCACACGGGTTGCATCTTCCGGGTTCACAATGAGTTCAGCAGAATCATTCCAAACCGGCCCTTTATTTACCTGAACAGAAGTTCCCGCATTCTCAATAACCGAATCCGGGTCATCCAACAGGAAAATCGTTCTCCCCAGCGGCAACTTGCTGAGAAGCATATAGGTAGCCGCCGGACGGGGAATAATCATCACCCGGTCAATGGCTACTACCGAATACTCATTCCTTTTTTCCCAGGAGGTCGTAACCGATAATATTCCTTCACTCTCCAGGTTGTAAGCGCCAATAGAGCGCCACACGTCATTATATTGAGGCGACTCTCCCCGCATGGTATAAAAATCAACATGCTGCATCCCCAGATAAGGGTATATTTCCATGTCATTGTTTAATACCCGAAAATCCAGCGACCCGCCGGAAGAAATCAGTGTATCCATTACATAAATGTCATAAATTCCCGGCGCCAGGGGAATATCCATTTTCCAGGTAGCTTCACCCGCGGCAAAAGTAGCAATAAAAGGTTCAACGGCCTGATAGCCAATCTGAGAAGAAATCGTATCTGATGAACTCCAGACAATATCTGAAATATCGGGGTTGGCAATAACGTCTTTATCATCAATGACATATCCCGAGCCAAACGCATCCGGCATTTCCGGGTAAACGGTTGTCAGATCCTGAACAAAAAACTTCGAGAGCGAAACAGCCAGCGTTGGCGTTAACACAGGCGCCTGAGTCGGCATGGGAGCCAGGGTAGGTGTTTGAGTAGGGACAAGGGTCGGGGTAGGAATCACCAGCGTAGGGGTTGGCTCCGGCATCAGGTAATACTTAAAAACCGGCCGATACAACCAGAAAATGAAACCAAGGGTGACCATCGTTGTAACTGACCAGGCCAACAGGCGGGTTAAACGCAGAAATTTTTGAGAATCTTTCATAGGGGAGGTTTGTTTTTCTTCACTCATAATAAAATGCCTTACGCCGATACATTATACCAAAGGCAAATTCCAGACAGGGAATTACTTTTTGCCTCTATAATAGGAGTGTGGAAAACCAAAAAAGTATTTCTGAATCTCTTCGGAGCTTTTTTCGCTGGAACAGGACCAGTTATACCCTTTTCAGCGCTTTTCTGGCTTTAATCGGTCTGATTATTTACGTCTGGCAGCCGCTGGCCGCAGAATACCTCAGTTATATCGACCCGGAGGTGTCTGTCTGGAAGCAGTTGGATTATTTGCTGATTGGGATCTTCCTCGGAATGACGATTCTGATCATGGCCAATGCCAACCTGAAGCGAGATCTGCCGCTGGTTGTGGTTGGTCTGGCAGGCGGACTGATCATTGAAGCCTGGGGCACTCAGACCGAGATCTGGTTTTATTACACCCAGGAACGGCCTCCGCTCTGGATTATTCCGGCATGGCCAATTGCCGCGCTTTCGATTGACCGGCTGAGCGCCCTGGCTGAGATCATCCTTAAAAACCGCTGGAAAGAACGGCTTTCATGGAGTTATTGGCTGGTTTTTGGCTGCTTTTTAGCGCTGATGGTTGTCTATGTTTCACCAACTTTTTCAAAAAGCATGACGATTGCAGCCACACTGCTCTGTTTTGGGTTGGTACTCACCCCAACAAATAAATATAAAATGGTAAGTATCTTTTTAATGGGGGCTGCCCTCGGATATTTTCTGGAGCTCTGGGGAACGACCCGGGAATGCTGGACGTATTACACCCTGGAACAGCCGCCTGTGTTTGCTGTTTTCGCCCACGGCATGGCTTCGGTCGCTTTCTGGCGCGCGATTCTCATTTTGCAATGGATTTGGAACAGGTTGATACGCAAAAACCCGGGAAACAATCTGTCAGAAAACAGTGTTTAACCCTTTTCCCAAAAAAGCCTCTTTCACTCAGAGGATATATCTTTCCCTCGTTTATAATCAATATCGGTCAGAATAATTCGATGCTTACTCCAAATCAGATCATTTACCAGCGGTATCAAATCATCCGCCTTGTTGGGCAGGGCGGCTTTGGGGCTGTGTATCAGGCTTTAGACAGAAACCTGAATGTCATTGTTGCGCTGAAAGAAAACTTCGAAACCAAAGAATCGGCCCGGCGGCAATTCACGCATGAAGCCACCATTCTGGCTGCTCTGAAACACCCCAATCTGCCGCGGGTAACCGATTATTTTACCCTGCCTGCTCAGGGCCAATACCTGGTCATGGATTATGTTGAAGGCACCGATTTAAAAACCCTGCTGGCTCAGAAAGGCGCTCCCCTGCCGGCAGATCAGGCAGTCCCCTGGATCATGCAAATCTGTGACGCCCTGGCTTATATGCACAGTCAGAAACCTCCGGTAATCCACCGTGACCTGAAACCGGAAAACATCATCATCACCCGCAATCATCAGGCCATGCTGGTTGATTTCGGCGTCGCGAAAGTATATGATTCGCAGCTTAAAACGACGGCAGGAGCACGGGCAGTCACCCCCGGGTTCAGCCCGCCTGAGCAATATGGACATGGAACCACCGATGCCCGCAGTGATATCTATGCCTTAGGCGCCACCCTCTACACCCTCTTAACCAATCAGGAACCGATAGAAAGCATTCAACGCACCCTGCGGATCAATCTGGCCAATCCGCGTTCATTAAATCCCGGTCTTTCGTATTCTCTTGATCATGCCATCATGAAAGCCATGGAACCGGTTCCTGCAGATCGATACCAGCAAATGGAACATTTTAAAGCGGCCCTCACCCGGCAACAAAATATGGCTCCTTTGGTAAAAACGCCCCCTCGATCGGCAGGCCTGGTCATAAAGAAAAGCCCGGCCATTCATTCCTTCCCCCGTCACAATCCAAAACAAATTGCGGCTCTCGGAATCATTGCCGGCCTGGTTCTGGCCGGACTGCTGGTTCTGTTTGCCGTTTTGCGATTCTTCCAGCCATCCGCTTCAACCGCTTCAAACCTGAGCCCAACCTTAACCGAAACGCCGCTTTCGGTCAATTCCTTTTCTGACGCACAAACCGCGCAATCCCATGCCACCCAAACCGGGCACTCAGCCCTTCCGATGGTCACCCCGGTACCAACGCATACCATCTCAGCGCCCATCCCGGCCGCCACCCTGACCCCGCCGGCAAACAGCCCCACGCTCCCCGCCTCTGGCGGAACAACCTGCGTCAAACTGGTCTACCTCCGCGATGTTACCATTCCAGACAACAGCCTTTTTGCCGTCAATACCCGTTTTATTAAAACCTGGCAACTGCAAAATGTTGGCAATTGCCCTTTGGAGAACGGAGCGGTTCTCCAATATATAAGCGGTGACCGGATGTCTGCCAGCGACACTGTCCCAATTCCGGCTGAAATCCAACCCGGTCAGACATTTAATGTTTCAATTCCAATGACAACGCCCGATCAGGCGGGTGAATACCATGCCAGTTGGGGAATCAGAACCAATGATGGGGTATTCTTATCTGCCCTGCAACTGTCGGTTATTATCAGGGTATATTAAACATGAACTTTCATACATTTGGAAATATCCACCTGCCGCATATCATGCTGATCCACGGGGGCGGGAATGCATGGTGGAACTATTTAAGGCAGGCGCGTACTTTGTCCAAGCACTATCATGTCATCCTCCCTACACTGGACGGGCATAGAGAGGAATTCGCCAGCGGCTTATATTTCTACCGAAGATTCTGCCGACAAATTGTTAACTTACATTGAGCAAAAATGCGGCGGTCACCTCTTTGCGCTTTGCGGAGTATCTCTCGGCGGACAAATTGTTATGGAGCTTTTATCACGAAAAGCCAACCTCACACAAAAAGCAATCATAGACGGAAGTGTTTGCTATCCAAACCCCGGTCTGGCACGTTTCAGTATCGCTGCAATACAATGCCTCGGCAGACTTTTGTTCAGCGAGAAGGCATGCCGCTTACAACTTGCCCTCATGCCCAAACTGTTACCGGCTAAAATGCTGTATCCGGATGAATTGAAAGCATATTATCTGCAGGATATTCCGCGAATCAGAAAAGAGACACTCTATACCATGTATCGCACGTATATGATGCAATACACACTCAAAGAAAGTATTCGAAACACTACGGCTCAGGTTATGTATTGGTATGGAGAAAAGGAAATGAAGTACGTTAAAAAATCGGCTGCATTGTTTAAATCGTATGTTCCGGCCTGTGAAATTTACGAAGCCAGGGGCTGCGATCACGGATATTTGGCGCTTTATTTACCCGAAGAATGGCTGGCCATTGCTGAACCATTCTTTCAACAGAAAGAATAACGTGATAACACAACTTAAAAGATTCACCGCTTTCAGAACGGTTCAAACAGTATGTCTGGTAACAACAGGACAAAACCTGAAAGGATTCTGTCTCGTTTTCAAAAAACGCCCCTCCGATTGCAGTCTGAAAGGCGCTTATCTGCGGAATTATTTTTCTTTTCCCGGCAAGTAACAATCCTTATGCGATAACAGCCAAAGGCTCATTTTGT
>CAZEEL010000045.1:0-17505 GCA_964511135.1 uncultured Leptolinea sp.
TTTTTTCTTGACAGATTCGCAAAAAATTTGTATATTTAGAGCCACAATTAAATATGTACAAACTATTGATTGAGAAGAGTATATGCTCGGGTATGTTTCACAGAGAGCTGCAGGCGGTGAAATGCAGTAAACAAAACGGCATAGAATGGGCTCATGAAGGCGGAGAGAAAGGTTAACCACCCAGTAATAGCCGCCGGGATATCCACCCGTTATCAAAGGAATGCGTATGTTGGTACGCAGCAGAGTGGATGCAATTTTTGCATCAAGTTAGGTGGCACCGCAAAGACTGATCAGCCTTTGTCCTGGCAATGAGGACAAAGGCTTTTTTATTTGTCCTCCTCAAAACCAACGCAAAAACAAAACAGGAGGAAGAAATGAACAACGGATATTTTGGAATGTTTGGCGGGCAGCATGTTCCCGCCGCGCTGGAACCGGTTTTACAGGAACTGGCATCTGTCTATCAGACCTGCCGGCAGGACCCGGACTTTCAGGCAGAATTGAAAGATTTAATGGAGAAGTATGCCGGGCGTCCCTCGCGGCTGTATTATGCCAAAAACATGACCGCTGATCTGGGAGGCGCGAAAATTTACCTTAAACGCGAAGACCTGAACCACACCGGATCTCATAAAATCAACAATGCTCTGGGGCAGGCGCTGGTTGCCAAACGAATGGGAAAAACCCGCCTGATTGCTGAAACCGGCGCCGGTTCACATGGAGTAGCGACCGCCACCGTTGCCGCTTTAATGGGCATGGAATGCGCAATCTACATGGGAAAAACAGATGTAGAACGACAGATCTTAAATGTTTACCGCATGCAGCTTCTCGGAGCCGAAGTCATCCCGGTGACCAGCGGAACCATGGGGCTCAAAGACGCCGTTGATGTAGCCCTGGAAAACTGGGTAACTCAGTTGGATACCACCCATTACCTGATCGGTTCAGTGGTAGGCCCGCACCCCTTCCCTTTAATGGTAAGAGACTTCCAAAAAATCATCGGTCAGGAAATTAAAGCTCAGATAACAGAAACAGAAGGTAAACTTCCGGATGCAGTCATTGCCTGTGTTGGCGGAGGCAGTAATGCCATGGGAGCTTTTTACGAATTCATCGACGATTCTGACGTTCAATTGATCGGCTGTGAAGCTGGCGGGCTGGGTTTGAATACCCCCCACAATGCTGCTTCCATCACTTTAGGTTCAGCCGGCACCTTCCACGGAATGCATTCGCTCTTTAACCAAACGAAAGACGGCAACCTGGCTCCGGTGCATTCCATTTCGGCCGGGCTGGATTATCCAGGCGTTGGGCCGGAACATGCAAACCTGCACACCAGCGGCAGAGCCAAATATGCAGCGATCACTGATCAGGAAGCGGTAGAGGCCTTCTGTTATCTGTCGCGCATGGAAGGCATTATCCCGGCGCTCGAAAGTTCACATGCAATCGCATATGCCCTCAAAATAGCCGGCAGTTTCCGCCCCGATCAGGTAATTGTGATTAATCTTTCCGGCCGCGGAGATAAAGATGTCGATCAGGTTGCCAAATATCAGGGGATGACGGTTATCCTCTAAACGTCTGCGAAAGAACCACCCAAACAACCCGGGAGCTGTCCAAAAACACCCTGCAAAGCATCAGCGTTTTTGGACAGCTCCGGACTTTCCATCATAAAGACCGTTCGAATACCCCCTGTACACCCCCAATCATGGGGGCAGGCAGCCCGTTTTCAGCAGGGCCAGGTCAACCATGCCTGAGCAATATTGCAGCCCCCTCTTTTACTGCCACCCCGACAAATAGCGTCCCACGGCATCCAAACCGGCTGTTAAAACTTCTTTTTCACAGGCATACCCAATGCGCATACTGTTTGGCTGCCCGAAACAATCGCCAGGGGTTAGAAAAGCCCCGGTTTGTTCCAGCATCTGACGGCAAAAGTCATACGAATTAACATCCATATCATAGCAAAGCAAAGCGGTTGTACCAGCCCGCGGCTTCAAATAAGAAATATGCGGCTGCCGGCGAACCCAGTCATCCAGAATGGCCAGATTTTCACGCACAATTTTTTTACTGCGCCCCATTAAAACCTCCTGATTTTCCAAAGCCAGGGCGCCGATCATCTCATCCAGCATTCCGCAGCTGATCAGATTGTAATCACGGTGCGACAGAAAGGCTTTCAGGGCTGCTTCATCCCGCACCGCAAACCAGCCCAGGCGCAACCCCGCCAGAGAAAAAGTCTTGGACAAACTGCCAACACTGATCCCTTTTTCATAAAGATCAACGATAGAGGCGCTTTCACAGTCTTCCTGATTCAGTCCACGATAAACTTCATCGCACAACACATAAGCCCCTGCCGCACGGGCAATTTCGGCCACCTGCCGCAGAAACGCATCCGACATTAAAACCCCGGTTGGGTTATTGGGATTATTAATGCAAATCAGCCTGGTTCCCGGAATTGCCAGCCGGCGCAATTCTTCCAGATCTGGAAGATAGCCATTCTCTTTCCGCAAAGGCAGAATTTGCAAATCAGCCCCAAAAGATTCGGGAATCGAATACAACTGCTGGTAGCTGGGTTTAACACTGATTACCCTGTCTCCCGGCTCCACCAGAGAATAGAACAACAAAAGGTTCGCTGCCGCCGCCCCATGAGCAGAAACTACATTCTCCGGTTTGAGGGTGGTATACAATGAACACACTCCCTGTTTAAAGGCAAAAGAGCCTTCAATCTCTCCATAGCTTAGCCGACAGTCAGCCAGTTTTTCAAGGTAAGCCTTACCGTCCACACCTGCCAGCTGGAACAACTCCTGCAGCAAAATGGAATCCACACAGGTTTCCGCAATGTTATACGTTGCCGTTGTTTCATGCGCGTTCATCCATTCTTCGACCAGAAAAGGTTGTATTTTCATCTTGCGGTTCTCTCCTTTTAAACCATCAATGGGTATGATCTGTCAGCAATCCTGAATCTGAACCAGCCGTTCCAGCCGGTTCAAAGCCTCCATCAGGGTTTCTTCACTGCGGGCAAAATGAAGCCGAATCAGATGATTGATATCTTCCCGGAAAAAGCTCGAGCCGGGCACTGCCGCCACCCCTATTTCAACCGTCATCCACTCACAAAACTGCAAATCGCTCCAGCCTGCAAAACGCTTCATGGCCAGAAAACGGCTGATATCTGCCAGCACAAAATAACTGCCCTGCGGTACAGTATGCGGCAGGCCCATGCGCTCCAGATGGCCACAGAAAAAATCCCGTTTGTGGGTATAGAGATTCCGCAAATCTTCATAATATTCAGGGCCAAAAGCCAGCCCAACACAGGCCGCCTCCTGCAGGGGAGAAGGCGCCCCAACCGTCAGAAAATCATGCACCTTTTTCGTGCATTCCATAATTTCAGGCGGACCAATCATAAAACCCAGCCGCCAGCCCGTAATCGAATAAGTTTTAGAAAGCGAATTGCAGGTCAGCGTGCGCTCTCTCATACCTGGCAGACTGGCCATATACGTATGAACATAAGGAGCATACACCAGATGTTCATAAACTTCATCTGTAATGACCAGGGCATCATAACGGATCGCCAGAGCCGCAATCTGTTCCAGTTCTTTCCGGCTGAAAACCTTTCCGCACGGATTAGACGGGTTACACAATATCAAAGCTTTAGCCCCCTGCTGAAAAGCATTCTCTGCCTCAGCCAGATCAAACGTATAAGACGGAGGAGTCAGAGGAATAAAGATCGGGTCAGCCCCGGTCAGAATGGTATCTGCTTCGTAGTTTTCATAAAACGGGCTGAAAATGGCCACCCGGTCGCCCGGGTTACAAATTGTCATCATGGCACACATCATGGCTTCCGTTGATCCGCAGGTAACCAGCACCTCATTTTCCGGATCAATATCCCAGCCCAACACGGGGCTATATTTCGCAGCCAGTGCCTGCCTCATATTCGGCGCCCCAAAGGTTACCGAATACTGATGAGGCCCGCTATAAGCCGTTTTTGCCAGAGCGTCCAAAATTTCCTGCGGCGGGTTAAAATCCGGAAAGCCCTGCGAAAGGTTAATGGCATCATGCGCATCACTGATGCGGGTCATCCGCCGGATCACTGAATCGGTAAATAAAGACACACGCTGGCTAAGCTGCGGCATAATTGGTTTATCTTTCTTTGTGAATGTTTTAATGATTAAAATGAAAGCTTAGTATAACGCGAATTTCTTTCTGAGAGGTTAATTCACACCCATTCGGTGTACCCATATACACCACTAATCAGGGCATTGCGGGGCCATTTTTTGGCTGCCACCACCCCTCTTTCCCGAAACAGACCGCTTCGCCGCGCCCGCGTGGTCATCAGCCTGACAAAAGATATGATCCCCAATCAGGCCGAATTAAAAACCTCTTTCAGGCAAGAAATACGGCGCCCTGTTGATCTACTGCAAGCGGGCGCAATTCCCATTGCCAGGGATGGTTTTGCAGAAATTCCCGCATACCGTCTGCCACTGCCAAAGCAGGAGAAACCAGCATGATACTGGAACCTGCTCCGCTCAGAAACGCCCCTTTGGCCCCCAGCGAATACGCATGTTCCAGAATACCATCAAACCCCGGAATCAGAGAACTGCGGTATGGCTGATGCAGACGATCTCTGAAGGCCTCCTGCAACAAGTCATCCCTCCCGCTGCATAAAGCGCTGATCAACAGCCCAACATGAGCGCTGTTGAAAACCGCATCTGCAAAGGCAACCTGCTTCGGCAAAACAGCCCGGGCAGCCTGGGTTGAAAGAGGCTGGTCAGGAATAAGAACCAACAGGCTTATCGTTTCTTTCACCGGAACCGAACACGACAGCACCCGCCCCTGTTGAAAGGCTGAGCAGACAATGCCCCCCAGCAGGGCCGGGGCTACATTATCCGGGTGACCTTCCATTTGAGTAGCAAACTCCAAACGCTGAGATGGGGTAAAAGAGACCTCCAGCATCTGTTCTGCAGCCAAAACGCCGGCCGTTACACAGGCCGCCGAAGACCCCAGCCCCCGCGCCATGGGGATATGGCCTTCGACCTCTACCCGCAGGGGCCGGGCCGTCTGACCCGCCTGACGGCAGGTATGCAAATAACTTTGAATCACCAGATGATCCGGTTGCTCAATCGTTTTTGACGGAGAAAACAGAAAGGTGTTATAACAGTTGACGGCCATCCCCAGGCAGTCAAACCCCGGGCCAAGATTGGCAGAGGTAGCCGGAACCCTTATCTTAAACATGGAGCGCCCCCCGCACTGCCTGCTCCAACCCGTTTTTATCCACTACCGCATGATGACGGATCGGTTTCGCCTGCAATTCAGCCAAAGCAACCGGCAGCGGCCAACCGCTGATGGCTGCCAGTTTTTTCAGATTGACATATTCTGAGGAATCCGAACTGTGCCCCAGGGCATTTAAAACTTTGCCTGCAAACTTGAAAGGGCTGGCCGTTGAGGCAATCAAAACCGGGCGATCGTCGCCGCTCTGATTCAGATATTTCTGATACACAGCATACCCCACCGCAGTATGCGGGTCCAGAATATAACCGTGTGCCTTAGCCATTTGGTTAATTGCCAGACTCACTTCATTTTCGTCTGCCATAGCAGCAAATATGCGATGATCTGTCACCGGCCAGTGGAAACACCCATCATGTTTCAGGTGTTGCATAGCGGCCTGCACCCGTTCACTGTTACCGCCGCTTTCATGGTAAAGATAGCGTTCCAGATTGCTGCTCACCAGAATATCCATGGATGGTGACGAAGTCTTCACCAGTGTACGCCGGGCATCATACCTGCCGGTTGTAAAGAAATCTGTCAGCACCTGATTCTCATTGGAAGCGCAAATCCAACGATGAATGGGCAGGCCCATCTGCCCGGCATAATAAGCTGCCAGCAGGTTGCCAAAATTACCGCTGGGCACCACCAGGTTAATCGATTCGCCGGGCTGGATCACTTTTTGAATCAATAATTGCAGATACCCATGAACATAATACACAATCTGCGGCAATAACCGGCCCAGATTGATCGAATTGGCTGACGACAATTGATAGCCATCTTTTGCCATTTCAGCCGTAAATGCAGGGGAAGAAAACAGCTCTTTAACGCCCCGCTGTGCATCATCAAAATTCCCGCGAATCCCAAATACGTGGGTGTTCTTTCCCTCCTGAGTTTGCATCTGTTGTTTTTGCAGATAACTTACCCCTTCTTCCGGGTAAAACACCACCACTTCTGTGCCTTCCACATCCCGAAAGCCTTCCAAAGCCGCTTTGCCGGTATCGCCGCTGGTGGCCGTTAAAATCAGCACCTTATCGGTTCGCTTCTGAATACTCTGGGCTTCTTTCATCAAATAAGGAAGCACCGTTAAAGCGACATCCTTAAATGCCAGAGTAGGGCCATGATACAGTTCCAAAAAGGCAAGCCGGCCAAATCGCGCCAGAGGAACCACTTCAGCCGTGTTGAAACGACGATACGCCTGTTCCAGAATATTCTTTAACGTTGCTTTGGGATAATCGCTCAGACAGGGTTCCATTACTGAATAAGCCAAATCCGGATAAAGGTATTCTGAACCAGGAGATGGCATTTCCAATGATGGAAAAGCATTCGGAACAAATAACCCGCCGTCATCCGCCAGGCCTTTCAGAATCGCCTGAGAAGCGCTGTGAGCTGCTGTTTGTCCGCGAGTGCTCAGATAATCCATTCTAAACCTCTTCCATATAACGAATGACACAGGCATCTTCGCGGCCCAGCCAGGGAGCCAGATCACTATACAACATCGGATGGGTTACCCCACAGAAAGGATCTTCAGACCATACATCTTTCAATAAAGAGCGGGCGGGGCCTATCCAGGCAGCGCTGGTACGCAGATAATAACTGCCGCGAATTTGATCGTTATCATTCACCAGCACCTTATTTCCCGGAAAATCTCGCCTGTTTTGATTCTCAAAAAGAACATCCAACAGATCACTGATCACAGCATTGGTAGTCGGATAACGCCCGGCACCCGGCCCGCCAAAACTCAGTTTACCGCTGAAGCTCCCATTCAACTCTACCAGATTCATTGCGCCGGAAGCCTGAGCAAAAATACTTCCCATAGAACAGGCCACCGGTTCGACAACCGCCTGATAACGGTCGTCGTTCAGGCTGGCCCAGCCGATTAATTTGACCGACCGCCTGTGTTTGGCCAATCTGGCAATATCACCCGCCTGAATCGACTGAATGCCCTGACAGAGAATACCTTCTTCACAAACACAACCCCCAAAAGCCAGGGTGCTCAATATGCGCAGTTTACGCATGGCATCCCAGCCCAACACATCTGCTGAAGGGTCTGCCTCCAGGTATCCTAAAGCCTGAGCTTCAGCCACCACCCGTGAATACTCCAGCCCTTCTTCGCTCATTTTGCTGAGAATATAATTGCAGGAACCATTGATGATTCCCTGCAAAGCTGAAATCTTCTGCACCCGGATTTGATTTTTAAGCGCCTTGATAATCGGTATAGCGCCTGCAACGCTGGCTTCATAAAGCAGGTATACCCCATGCCCGTCTGCCAAAGCATGCAGCTCTTCAAAATGAGCGCTTAATAATGCCTTATTTGCAGTAATAACATGCTTTTTTGACTGCAAAGCCTGTTTTATCCAGACATAGCCCTGATCCACATCTCCGGTAACTTCAATAATGATGGATACCTCTGGGTCATCCAGAATATCTCCCGGCCAGGTGGTCATTCTGGTTTCCTGCAGGCGAACGTCACGGCCTTTTGAAGCATTCCGCGTCAGCACCCACTTTAACTGCAACGGCTCACCCAGGATTTCCTCCCACTCAGAGCGTTTCTGATAAAAGATATCTGCCACGCCCTGACCAACAACACCAAAACCCATTAACCCGATGGCTATCATAAACCGCCTTCTATCAAACGTTTGGCTATCTGAACCGCATTGGTTGCGGCTCCTTTCCGAATATTATCGGCTACTACCCACAGGTTGAGCCCGTGAGGAACACTTTCATCCCGTCGAATTCGACCAATATATACTTCATCTTTGCCTTCTGCATCCGCAGGAATTGGGTACACTCCACGGGATGGATCATCCATCACAATCACACCCGGAGCCTTTTCCAGCAGAGCCCGCACATCTGACAGAACAAAATCCCGTTCCGTTTCAAGATTAATGCTGACCGAATGTCCAAAACGCACCGGCACCCGCACCGTAGTAGCAGTAACCGGTAAATCGGGCAGATGCAGAATTTTACGGGTTTCATGGACCATCTTCATCTCTTCTTTGGTATATCCGTTATCCAAAAAAGAATCAATGTGCGGCAAAACATTTCCATGAATTGGCCGCGGATAGAATTCACACAATCCTTCATCCAAATCCCGCAGACCGCGGGTTCCGGAACCGGAAACTGCCTGATATGAACTGTATATCACCCGCCGGACACCATAGGCCGCTGTCAGAGGTTTCAACGCCACCACACATTGAATGGTAGAACAGTTGGGATTGGCAATAATTCCGTGATGCAGATGAATATCTTCCGGGTTGACCTCAGGCACCACCAAAGGAACCTTCGGGTCCATGCGAAAGACACTGCTGTTATCGACCGCAACGGCCCCCCTGCGGGCAGCCAAAGGAGCATATTGCTCACTGATTTTACCGCCGGCAGCAAACAAGGCAATATCCACTCCACGGTCAAAAGCGGTTTCATCCAGCGCCTCAATCGTGTATTTTGTTCCGGAAAACTCTGCCTGGCTTCCGGCTGAGCGTTCTGATGCAAACAAAGACAGCTCACGAATCGGGAAGTTATATTCTGACAACACCCTGAGGATAGTATTGCCCACCAGTCCGCTGGCTCCAACGACTGCAACGCGATATTTCTCCATTCTCAACCTCCAATAAACGCTTTGTAGATAGCCCGGGTGGCATTCTCAAAATCACGGTTATCCACCCCGATCAGAATATTCAACTCGCTGGCGCCCTGCGAAATCATACTGATGTTAATCCCATCCCGCGCCAGAGCCCCAAACACCCGTGCTGAAACCCCCGGAGTATGAATCATGCCATCGCCTACTACAGCAATCAGAGCAATCGAAGGCCAAACCTGTACACTGTCAGGTGAACAGTAGATCCGAATTTCTTCCAGAATCTTTTTTTCCTTTGGTTTCAGTTCACGTTCTGAAACAATCACTGAAACCGAGTCAATGCTCGAAGGCATATGCTCAACCACCACATCATTGCTTTCAAAAACACTGATCAGCTTGCGCATGAAAGCCACATGGCTGCGCATTTTCATTTTTTCTACCGAAATCACACTGAAATTCTTCTTGCCGGCAATTCCTGTGATGATCTCTTCTTTCTTATGCGGCAGACTGGGCACAATCAACGTACCCGGATGATCAGGCGCATTCGTATTTTTAATATGAATCGGAATTCCCGTTTCACGCACCGGGAAAATGGATTCTTCCTGCAAGACCTGCGCGCCCATATAGGAAAGCTCGCGCAGCTCCTTATAGGTGATCATTTCAATGGGTTTTGGATTTTTAACCACCGACGGATCCGCCATCAGAAAACCGGAAACATCTGTCCAGTTTTCATACAGATCAGCGCCAACGCCCTGAGCAACCAGGGCGCCGGTAATATCTGACCCGCCGCGGGCAAAGGTATAAATATTCCCCTGTGCATCGGCTCCATAGAAACCGGGGATCACCGCATGGGTTCCGGCTGGAAAGCGGGCAGCCAGACGCTCACAGGTTTCCTGTGTATCCAGCGCACCCGATTCGTTAAAGCGAATCACTTCCGCGGCATCGACCATTTCATAACCCATATAATCTGCCAGCAATAAAGCACACAGATATTCGCCCCGCGCGACACAGCATTCGGCCGCCGCACCGTCTGCAATCAGCCGATGGGTTTCTTTTAAGGCTGCATCAATGTCAACGGTCAGCTTCAGATCATCATGAATCTGCTGATAACGCTTCTCAATGATGGTAAAGACTTCTTCAAAATTCAAATGATGAGAAGCCAACTGGACACACATATATAACATATCGGTAATCTTATGGCCATTTCCTTCCATCTTCCCCGGGGCAGAAACGACCACCAGTTCCCGATCAGGATTGGCTGTAAGAATTTTCTTTACCTTTCGAAACTGTCGGCTGTCTGCCAGCGAGCTCCCGCCAAATTTGGCTATAACACGACTCATGCAACCTCCAAAATAAAAACACTCACGAATTACCAATGAGTGTCAAGGTATTCCATCCTGCAGCGGCAAACCAAAAATTTTATCCCAAACCGGGGGAAGCAAAGATCTGGATTCTTGAATTGAAAATGCCCTACCCTGTCAGGTATTGCAGTCCAGAAAATTGACCATTACAAATTCTGCAATATTGAATTGTATGACATAAGGATAACATATTTTCTCTAAACTGAACACGCCTGCATAAAGGTCTGACATTCCCAACCACCACTGTCTGCCATCAGCCGATTAACCTGCTTTTTGGGTGCATCTGTGTCAGAGCATCCCAGGGACAGACTGTAACCTTAATGATTATCGCATTGAGTTAAGGTTGGATTAAATTGCCCGTTTTTCACATCCTCTTTTCTCTCTCTCATGTAGAATTATTAAATAACGTGAATTCGGGATCAGATCTTTTATTAAGATGACCCCAAACAGATGTTAAACGATACTTACCATGAAAGGAAACTATTTACAAACACCTATGGAACACTATCTTGCTTTTCATTCCTGGCTCGACAGAGTATTGGACCAGGAACTTCCATCCGAAATTGAAACCTGGCGATTTAACTTAAGCCACGGAGAAATTCCCGGCCATTATCAGGTAATACTGAGCGGAAGCCGCGATTTTGATCCCCGCATTGAAGGCTGGACAGCCAACGATGACTGGTCAGACCTGCAAAACAGCAGCCGGTTTCAATTTGATATGGGCCCCGTAGCCGATTGGGATCAAACCCTGACAGAAATGGATCATCTACTGAGACGATACCTGAAAGTTGGCAAACATGCCAATAAACTGAAAAGATCCACTGCCGTTGGCGTAGGCCTGACGAACGGAAGCATGGAGCTGGTTTATACTGCCAGGTAGTTTTTTAAACCGCCCGCACCTGTATTTTCAAACCATCTGATTCCCCATTGGGGGAATTTTGGTTTTTATCCGTCACAGAACTGCCCATCAAAGACCTGGCAACCCGTCAGCCCCATACACCATCCTGAAACACCCCCTGCAATGCATGAGGATCATCATCCATCCTGATATACGCCTATAAACAATAACTTCATTTAAGAGAAGCAGTTATTGTAGTAAAACAAAGCCGGAAAACCGCCGGTATGCAGAAAGAGTACATGCTGGTTCTTTTCCAGACAGCCCTTTTTCAACAGTGTGATCATCCCATCCATGGCTTTCGCAGTGTAAACCGGGTCCAATAAAACTCCTTCATGCTTACCCAGCCAATAAACAGCTTCTGTCCCGCCGGAAGTAGGAATGGCATATCCTTCGCCGATAAACTGATCGTGGATCCGTATTTCCGCATCTGAAATCCCCATCCGGCTCAGCCCCATTAAACCGGTCAGATCCCGGCTGAGCTGACCCACCCGTTTTTGCTGCTCTGCGGCCGAACTGCTGACCGATATGCCATACACCGGGCAGTCATGCAGATAAAGACGGGTTCCAACTTCCAACCCGGCCTGCGTGCCGCCCGACCCGCTGGCCAGAAAAATCGCATCAAAACAGACCCCCAACTCCTGCTCCTGTTCAGCAATCTCATGAGCACATTCAACATATCCCAGCGCCCCCAGCGGGGTAGAAGCCCCCAGAGGGATATAGTATGGCTTTTTTCCTTCCGTTTTTAATTGCTTTTCCAGTTCAAGGCAACGCATTTCGCAGCCTGCATCATTGGAATCATAGATGACATTTGCACCCATAATACGAAACAGAAGTTCATTGCCCTGATAATTTTCGCCTCCATCGCGGCCCTGCAACACCAGGTAACAACCCAGCCCCAGATGGGCCGCATAAGCCAGAGTCTGCCGGCAATGATTAGACTGCGCCCCTCCCCAGGTAATCAGCGTATCAGATCCCTGATCCAGCGCTTCTTTGATCACATATTCCAGCTTTCTGTTCTTATTCCCACCCAAACCCATCCGGGTCAAATCATCCCGTTTTATAAAAAGGCGTTGTTTAACATCCAGCGCCTTTTGCAGTTTTTTCATTTCCTGAACAGGTGTCATCCCGCCGCTTAAACCCATTTTTTTCCATTGGGTATATTCCATAACCGCCTCCTGGATATTGGATATCCATCCAACCTGAAGAACCAATGTTCTTCCTTTCCTTTTATTTTAACATCAGTTCGGGGTAATGATGGTACACATCAGTCATGAGGCATGGTAAGGCCATTTTTTGAACAGAGCCCCATGCCTCTCTCCCAAAACAGGCGGCCTGGCTGTTCCCACGCAACCCTTCATCCAACGAAAGATCTGATCCCGCATTCATGTTCTTTTAACCAATGGTTCATCAGACCTTTTACAGCTTTATTGCACCTGTCCATAACCGTCAACAGCATGTTGCACCAACGGAACGATTAAAAAGGCCTGTTATCGCATGCTTCAATGGATAAGACTATAATGGACAACGTATATTCTCAATCGAACGGAGATTCTTATGGACGAAAAAATGCTAAAGCAATATGCCGATCTTCTCATTTTCAGCGGGCTGGATTTGCAGGAGGGCGAAGGCCTGATCATCAGTGTTGCAGAAGATGGTCTGGCTCTGGCGCGTCAGGCAGCTGCCGCGGCCTATCAGCGCGGAGCAAAAGATGTTGAAATTATCTTCATGGATGATGCACTGACCCTGACACGCTATCAACACGGCTTTGATTCAATCTTTGACCTTTACCCGGAATATAAAGCGTTATACCTGAAGCACCTGTATGATGACCACTATCAGCATATGTTTATTAATTCCCCGGATCCTCAATTGTTAAAAGATATCCCCTCTGATAAAGTCAGCCGCAGTCAGCGCAGCCGTTCCAAAATGCTGAAAGAGACCGGGGTAATGGCCTACCGCATGACCGACAAAACCCGCTGGACAATTGGAGCAATGCCTTCCAACGCCTGGGCCAGTCTGATCTTCCCAAACATTCCGGCAGAAGAAGCCAAAGAAAAACTGTGGCAGGCCATATGCACATCCATCCGGCTCGATCAGCCGGACCCCATCGCTGCCTGGAAAGAACATGACCGCCGCCTGAAATACTACCGTGATTTCTTAAACCGGCACTCCTTTGAAAAAATGCACTACCAGGCCCCGGGAACCGATCTGGAAGTCTGTCTGGCAGATGGTCACTGGTGGGAAGGCGGTTCCAAAACCGGATTGGATGGGGTTTCATATCTTCCCAACATCCCAACTGAAGAAGTATTCTCGGCCCCCCATTGCGACAAAGTAAACGGAACCCTGCGCGCAACCATGCCGCTCAGTCTGAACGGAAACCTGATCAATGGAATTCAGATGGAGTTTGAAAAAGGAAAAGTTGTCCGTTTCAGCGCCGAAACCGGAGAAGACGTTCTCGCCGAACAACTCTCTCAGGATGAAGGAGCAGCCCGACTGGGTGAAATTGCCATTGTCCCGGCTTCTTCTCCCATCGCCAAAACCGGCCTGATTTTCCAAAACACCCTCTACGATGAAAATGCCTCCTGCCACTTTGCACTGGGCCAGTCGTATGGTTTCTGTATGCAAAACAGCCAAAATGCGACCCCGGAAGAGCTTCGCGCCCGCGGAGCCAACGATTCTATGATTCATACCGACTTCATGGTCGGCAGCTCTGAACTGCAGATTACCGGATATACCCATCAGGGGCAGAAGATGGTTATTCTCGAAAAAGGCGAATGGGCCATCTGAGCCGGTGCTGACAGGCAATCGCGGCCTGTATGTCCAGAATCATTACACCTGAATTTGTTTTTTAGAATCAGCATGGTTTTAAGCGTTGTCTGCTTAAAACCATGCTGTAAACTTTCTTACTATCCAGGGAGTAAGGAATGGGTAAAACGCATTCCGGATTTAATTTAAATACAATCCATGCACTCCCGGCCACGAACCCGCTTCTTCACCCGCCGGCAATGTATATCACTCTTCAGGTATCCTCCCAAAGCTATCCCGAATGTGCTGCTCCATGAGTTCCACGAAGCAGATACACATCCGTTATTTTGAGGTCATGGTATGCACAGATCAGGTATTCTTTCATTATTACATCTGGTTACTGCACCAAATGATGCCAACATGCCCATGTATATCGGCCGCCACTCATCCAGGTTTGGCGCCGCCGCGGTGAAACACAGCGAAAGACAACGGGCATGTTGCAAAAAAAGCATAGCCAATTCAGATGCAATCGCTCAGCCCCCTCTGAAAACATCACCCTGAAACAGTGACTGTTCAAAACAACACGGTATAATGAAAAAACAGGATTAACGGGAATTCGGGATCATATCTTTCGTTGGATAAAGGGTCACGCGGGCGCAGCAACTTCATCTGTTTTTAGAAAGATGGATGGTTTCGGAAAAAAAACGGCCTCGCAGGGCTCCATGATGAATGTGTAAAGAATTACCCCGAACAGTCGTCATTAATCATGAAATCTACAGGGAATTTTTCGCGGAAATTTTATGAACTCCACATCTTCTCAACCCCGACAAACTTTTTTGGATCGAATCACCCGCCGCTGGTGGTTTAATGTGCTTTTATTATCGCTGTTCTTTCTGCCCTGCTATTCTGCTGTTCCATACAATTCAGCAGACACCTCTGTATTAATTACCCAAATCATCTCTCATCCCCTGATACACCAGATCAAAGCCTGGTTCCCTCTCTTTAAAATACTGCCTCTTTTTCTGATCCTCTGGCTGATCTGCAAACCCGGCCCGCTGGTGTCACGGTTGTTTTATGCCTGGGCTGGTTTCAATCTGCTGACAATCGGATTGTTCCAGAATATGGGGTCTACCCCAACCTATGGGTTTGCTGCCATTACCGGAAACATCCTGCTCATCAGCCTGACCGGAATCATATGGCTGATCACGGCCTGCAAACCGGTCGGCGCTGAACTCGCCTGTTTACCATCAGATTGCAAAAAGCATTACTGGTTAATTCCCCTCGCATTGCTGGCTTTCTGGTTTCCGGCAAACACGGCGGGCGCTGTTCCCACGCCTGATTTATCTCTGACCGGCTTCTTTGTGAATGAAGGGGGTGTTACTTATTGCATGATGCTGCCGGTGTATCTGACGGTTCTCATATGCGCGTCTCCCAGGACAGAACCCTGGCTGCTGCGTTTTTCAGCTGCAATTGGCTTTATGATTGCCCTGTTTAACGCTCTTCAGTTTCTGATAAGCCCATCGTATGGAAGCTGGATGGCCATGTTGCATATCCCCCTGCTGGTAATTTCTGCCAGGGCATATACCCTTTCTTATCGGCTGCCCTCTGCTGCGGCTGAATAACCCCGCCATTCCACCCATAATAATTGTCAGACAACTCTGACACTTTAGAGTATAATGCTGAAATACCCATTTCATTATACAGTACAGGATATATCAGGCATATGTCATCCAGAAGTTTAAAAACATTGTATCAGGACGAGTTTCGCGGATACTCCCTTTCAAAATTTCAACAGGATCTGATGGCCGGTTTAACCGTAACCGCCGTGGCCCTGCCTCTGGCTTTGGCTTTCGGTGTAGCTGCCGGAGCCAGCGCAGCCGCCGGGCTGGTTACCGCGATCATTGCCGGTCTTGTGATTGGCCTTCTGTCCGGCGCCCCCTATCAAATCAGCGGCCCTACCGGCGCCATGAGCGCAGTCTTAATTGTATTGGTGCACCATTACGGTCTGCAGGGCATCTGGGTTGCGGGATTACTCTCCGGGCTCATGCTGCTGGCCATTGGGCTGTTGCGTCTGGGGCGTTTTATTGCCTTTATTCCTGCTCCGGTAATCACCGGCTTTACCAGCGGAATTGCCCTGATCATTTTTATCGGCCAGATTGATAACTTTCTGGGAGTAACCACCCCCGGAAAAGACGCCGCCCTGTTCAAGCTGCTGAGCTATTTTCAGGGAGGTTTCACCCCGGACTGGCGGTCTGTTTTACTGGGAAGCCTGGTCGTAGTTACCATGCTTTTGTGGCCAAAAAAATGGAACGCCAGATTTCCTTCATCTTTGCTGGGAATTATTCTGGCTACCGGGATCAATATGCTTTTGAACTGGGATGTGACACAAATTGGCGCCATTCCACAAACTTTACTGCTCAGCGAACGGTTTAACCCTTTTGAATTTCAATGGAGCACTCTGCCCGAGTTCATTGCCCCGGCGCTGACGATCACCGCTCTGGGCGCAATCGAATCACTTTTGTGCGGAGCAGTGGCATCCAATATGACCAACATCCGCTTACAGGCCAATCAGGAATTGATCGGGCAGGGTATCGGCAACATGCTCATTCCCTTCTTCGGCGGCATTCCGGCTACCGCCGCCATAGCCCGTACCAGTGTCGGCATCAAATCGGGGGGGCAAACCCGCCTGGTCAGTATTATTCACGCAATAGGGCTGTTACTTTCCATGTTCCTGTTGGCGCCGGTCATGGCGAAAATTCCCCTGACAGCCCTCGCAGGCGTTCTGTTTGTAACTGCCTGGCGCATGAATGAATGGTCTTCCATCCGCTTCATGTTCAGCAGACGCTTTCCCAACGCCATTCTGGCCTTCATGGCCACCATGCTGGCAACCATCACACTGGATTTAACCCAGGCTATTTTAATCGGGTCGATCATGGCCGCTGCCATTTTCTTAAGCCAAATCGCCAATATCAACATTCAGGTACAACAGGTTGACCCGGTTAAACTAAAGGAAAAAGGGATTGAACTCAGGGGAGATTGCGATCACATTCGGGTCGCTTTTGTAACCGGACCGCTTTTCTTTGCCGCCACAGGCAACTTTAATGAAGCCTTTGCCAGCCTGGAGCAAACACATGCCCTGATCCTGTCGTTACGGGGAATGCCCATGCTGGATGAAGCCGGCGTAGAAGCCATTTATCGCCTGCTTACCAAACTCAAACAGCAGGGAGGAACCCTGATGCTGGCCGGCGTGCAGGAGCGGGTCCGAAAAATGCTGGAACAGGGCGGGCTGGTGAAAGAAATCGGCGAAGAGAACTTTTTCTGGAGCAGCGATCAGGCCATTGTTGAAGCTGAACGCCGCGGATGTTCTTTCTGCAAAGAGGAGTTGCCGGCCTGAAAGACTATCCATCCGGCAGGGCGGGATGCTTCATCCTGCCCTGCATTCACATTAATTCCACGCCCGGCAGAAAACACACCCCGCTTAAACCGGCAGGGTGCAGATTGACGCCATAGGCATTTCTGCATAATGCCCAATTCCCCAACCCTGCCAAATGATTTTAAAATCACCCGCCCGGTCTTTTGATCTCAAGCTAAAAAACCTTTAACACCGCAGGGCATCCCGCCCTGCATCAGCATTGCCACGCCCGGCAGAAAACCCTGACTCGATATACATTTCTGAATGATGGCCG
>CAZEEL010000046.1:0-17436 GCA_964511135.1 uncultured Leptolinea sp.
CACAAAAACAGGCGCCTTCGCATGTTTTGGGGAAGACCTTAGCTGTCTGAATCTGCGCTGTCCTGGTTCGGGCGGGTGTCATGGATGGTGCGGTAGCTGCCCTCTATTACGTCTTCCTCTTTTTGTTTTTGCGCTTCTGGCATGTGCCCATCTGCTTGGAGAGCGCTCATGTGTTCCTGAACGACATCCTGCGGGCAAAGATAAACAAAAGCGGTGAAGCCAATTCCGATGACGGCGGCGTCATCCAGCGGGGTGGGAAGATCAACGGGGTTAAACAGATAGATCAGGCTGAGAACAGGCAGCGTTTTTAACCAGAAACTGACTCTCCGGTCATGCATCAGTCTCCAGATCAGTTTGATGCGCAGAATGACTGCGGATGTGACCCGCCATGAAGCGGAAAGTTTGTCTTCTGAATTTGGTTGGCTCATGGGTTCCTCCGGATGAGATGATCGTGAGAGCTGGAATGAACATCAGCCGTTTGTTGAGAATCGGATGATGTTTTAAAATGCTGATAAAAATTCAGCATTTGTTCGCTGGTTTGGCGGCGCCCGGCCTGTTGTTCAATTTTGCTGCGGTTGATCACGGCGGCCTTCCGGCGCAGTTCGGGCTGCCGCAGAGCGCTGAGCAGTGAAGCGGCGATTGCATGAGGGTCGAGGGGGTTGACCAGAAAACCATTTTCTCCGGATTGGATCCAGGGATAAAGTGATTCAAGTTCTCCGGCGACCGGAAAACATCCGCAGGCCATGGCTTCGAGCAGGGTGTTGGGGGTTCCATCGTGGGTGCTGATGCTGGCGGTTACTTCGCAGGCCTGAAACAGCTTCCAGATTTGCCCCTGGCTGAGGTATGGCAGCAGTCTGACGGATTTTTTCAGATGATACCGATGCATATAACTTTGGGCTTCTTCCTGGCCCTGCATCCCGGGGCATAAAAAGGTTACCTCAGGCAGTTCTTTATGAACCAGCGCGGCGGCTTCGAAGAAACCCTGGGTGTTTACATACCCGGGGCGCAGTCCGCGGGGGTTGATGATATGCGGGCCTGATTCAGACATCAGACCGTGAATATCTGCCGCTGCAGCCGTGCGGGTCATTTCGTCCAGATCGATTCCTCCGGATCCGGGAACGACCAGGGTTGGTTTTTTGGAGTCATAGCCCCACTGTTCTGCCAGACGAATATCGCGCCGGGCGTCAGCCAGCAGCCCATTGCAGCGTTGCAGCGTATGGCGTGTCCAGTACTGCATGGCGCCTGATTCATAAGCGTGAAGAGTCAGGTCGTTGCCCCAGGTGGAAACGATCAGAGGAATGGAAGGGGGGGTATGCGATGCCAGCATCCCTTCGTAGGGAATTCGCAGGGCATGTACAACATCCGGGCGAACCGAGTTGATGAAAGCGCTGAGCTTCTTTCCTGCGCCGGGGAGGGTGGATGGGCCCAGAAAAGAACGGATCAGTCTGAGCTGACGGCGGGCACGGCGGATGACCGGCATCAGGCTGTCTTTATTTTTTGAGTGCCCGGCCTGGCTGCCGGCAGCCTGTGAGAAGGCTACCGGAATGATCGTCTGTTCGTGGATGTCCGGCAGCGGTTCACATGGGAAGGTAGACGCCAGCGCTATTTCATAATCATCCGGCAGTTCTGCCATCATGCGGATCCAGTTGCGGGTTATTGGGCTGCGCCCGTCAGCTACCAGTAAAATTTTCATATCTTTTTCTTTAAAATCCAGTCCAGCGCCTGATAAAACTGTTCAGACATGGCTTCAAGGTTTACTTCATTCTGAACAATTTGATAAGATTGCTGCCCCATCCGGTTTAAACGGGGCAGGTCCTGCAACGCATCCTGCAGGGTTTGGAGCAGGGTTTCGGGTTTGTCATCTGCCAGAAGCCAGCCATTTTCAGACCGTATCAGGTCACGCTGGGTACCGTCAGCCTGGGCGGCAATAATGGGCAGCCCGTGCGACATGGCTTGCTGAATAGCCAGTCCGCCGGTGCCGGGGAGTACAAAAAGATGGGCTTTCTTAAACCAGGCTGCCAGTTCGTCACCATACAATGCGCCCAGGAAACGGGCTGTCGGGTATATTTTGGCGGCCTGTTCCTGCAGATAGGAGTTATCCGGGCCCTGACCAATGATTACCAGTTCAGGCTGCAGGCGCTCAGGGAGAGCGGCACAGGCTTCAATCAGAGCATCGGCTTTTTTGCGTACCTGTAATCTTCCGACATACAGAACGATTGGCTTTTCGTCTGCTGTGGGGGCAGGTCGGGGATGATAAGGTTCTTTGGGGCGAAAAGAAACTGCATTGGCCGCCACAAAGATGGCATCTTCCGGAAAGCCCAGGGCTGCATATTCCTGCCTGCCCTGGCGGCTGTAGGTTAGCAGCCCATCCAGTTGTGACAGCCAGCGTGATTTAATTTTCTGATTCCGGGCGCTGGTGCCCGGAGGTGAACCCAGCCCCCATCCAATGACCGGACGATTACGCTGATGCATCCAGCGAACGACGTATGTCAAATGAAGATAGCGGGGGTTGGCTTCAATAATCAGAACCTGCGGGTCCCATTTCTTCAGCCATTGCAGAATATTCCATTGAATACAGGAATAGGAAAAACCTTCTCCCAAATGCCAGTTGTTTGCGTGGAAGTACCCCGTCTTTTTCAGGATTGCATTTTTACCCAGATTTTCACTGGGAAGCCCTTCGCCGGCGAATACCGAGAAGGAGTACCCCGGATGATCAGAAAGCAGATCAAAAAAATCGCCGCGATAGTAAGGCAGTACACGTTGCTGAATTCCAACTCGAATGAGATTTTCCATAAATATTGTGCCTATATTTGTACTGTGATAACAGAGGTTTGATTGTTTTTTTCCACTTCAATTCGGGTGGAAAACGCATCTTTTAATTCTTCCAGATGGGTAATTACCAAAATCTTTTTAAAATCCGGACGAACCATGTTGATTGCTTCGATCAGACGTTGACGGCCCTGGGTATCCTGACTGCCAAACCCTTCATCAATAATCAGGGTTTGCAGCCTGGCGCCCGAACGATTGGCCAACAGATGCGAGAGGGCCAGACGGATGGAAAAGTTTACCCGAAAGGCTTCGCCGCCTGAGAAAAGTTCATAGGATCGGGCGCCGGACGCATCCTGAATGACGATTTCCAGCGTTTCTTTTTTGTCATCCCGCTTTTTATCTTTATACCCGGTCTGGGTGATAAATCGTACGTTCATGCTGCCGCCGCTCAGGCGTTCAAGGATGGCGTTGGTTTGGTTTTCCAGCTCAGGCAGCGCCTGTTCAATCAATAAAGCAGGCACCCCGTCTTTGCTGCAGGCTTTTTCAACCTGACGCAGGCGGGCTATTTGTTCCCGCAGAAGCCGGGTTGTCTGTTCAAGCTCGGCTTTGCGCTGTTTTTGGGTTTCGAGCAGGCTGACGGCCTGTTCAGCATAATGCAGGTTGCGGCGCTCGATATTTTCCAGTTCCTGGGCGTTGATAAACTCTCGTTCAGCCTGATTAAGATCCGGAATATCTGCCCTGGCGGTCTGATATGTCTGTTGCATTTCCTGGTATGCCGCCAGAGAAGTTTCTGCTTTTGATTTCTTAAAAATCAGCCGGGTTTGAATTTCGTCATATTGCCGCTGACTGGGAACAAGCGCCGCCTGCGCCTGGGCCAGTTTCTGATATTGTGACTGGAAGGGCAGAAGTTCCTGTTCTTTTTGGCGTTGTGTCTGATGGCGTTGGGTGTCATAGCCGGTTTGTTTTAATTGCTCATCGATGTGTTGCAGTTCCTGGCGGGCAACCCGGGCAAAATCCTGGTTTTCAAGTTGTTGTCTGACATGGGTTAATTGCGGCTGTTTCTGGTTCAGCCAGGTATTCCATTGTTCCTGCAGCATGTGCAGTTTTTCGGTTTTTCCGCTTCGTTTTTGACTGAACTCTTTGATGCGCCGGGCGGCGTCTTCAAATTGCTGAATCTGTGCCCGCAGAGATTTTAAGCTTTCGGTGGATTGGGTAATTTCAAGATGGTTGCTGCGATATTGATCTCTCAGATCCGCTACCTGCTGATTTAGGTCGAGCAGAGATTGTTCTTTTTTTGCCGGAGTCAGGGCCTGGCCGCACATGGGGCATTGGGGGGATGAGCTGATTTGCAATTGTTCAATATGCGTATTAATTGTCTTGCCTTCAGCATTAATATGGGTATTCATCGCTGACAGCGAAGCGATTTGTTCTGTCAGTCGGGTTATCTCTTCTTCAGTTTGGGCACGCAGGCTTTGGGCTTGCTCCAGGGTTTCAATTTCGCGGGTGACTTCTTCAATGTCGCTTTGCAGGGCAAAAATTGCAGTTTCTAAAAAAGAGGCCTCATTTTCGGATTTCTCAAGCTGAAGCTTCAATTCCATCAGACGCGATTGTTCTTTTTCTATTTCGACCACCAAAGGAGTGCGTTTTTGCTGGAATTGCTGAAAATTCATAGCCAGGTCATTCAGGGCCTGCAGTTCCTGATGGGTCTGCTGCCAGGTTAAAAACCCTGCTTCAATGGTGTTCCGGTTTTGTATCCAGGCATCATAACTGCGAATTTCTGTGTCCAGTCGGGTGAGCTGCTCCTGCATCTGTTCCTGTTCAGCCTGATCCTGATCCCATTGTTCTTTTAAAACCTGCAGGGTTTTGGCTTGTTCTTCCAGCAGGCTGAACTGGCTGCGGGCGCTGTTTAAGATGCTTTGCTTGGCTTCTTTCAGGGTGGTTGCCTGTTGGAGTTTGGTCTGTGCTTCCTGGAACAGAATTTTGCGGTGCTCTTCCTGATTGAGCTCTTCAACAATGTCAGCCAGGCGGGATTCTTCTATGCTTAATGAGATTTCAACCTGTTTGCGCATTTCTGCTGTCTGTTCACGGTAGGTTTCCCAGACTTCCAGCCCCAGGATGTTCCCCAGGATTCGTTTGCGGTCAGCCGGCGGCTGCTGGGCGAACTGATCCGCTTTGCCCTGCAGAAAAAAAGAAGCGTTGGTAAATGTTTCATAATCCATGTGCAGAACGTTTCGGATGCTTTGCTCCGTGGCGCTCAGGGTGGGTTCGGTCAGGGCTGACCAGCCTTCAGGGTGGCGGATGAAGAAATCCAGACGGGCAGGTTTGCCGCGGGTACGGGTGCGATTGATGCGGTACAGGTGGCCTTCATACTCAAAATCGAAGCTGACTTCAGCCGTTTTTTTCTGTGAATTAATGATGGATTCGTCCCGTTTGCGGGCAATGCCAAACAGGGCCCAGGTAATGGCGTCGAGCAGGGAAGATTTTCCGGCGCCATTGGGGCCGGAAATTCCGGCAATGTCGAACCGGGTAAAGTCTAATTCAGCCGTTTGGGCGTAAGAAAGAAAGCCGGATATTTGCAGGTTGATTGGGATCATAGCTGCACCGGGCTTTCGGGATCCGGAGGGTGAAGAATGGGCCTGGCCAGATCCAGCAGAATTTTGCGTTCGTCCGTATCCAAAGCCAGTGAGTGCCAATACAGATCCAGCAATTCGAGAGGCGTCAGGCTGTTAATGGTTTGATTTTCCGGCAGGCGAATGCGAATATCCCGTTCCGGTTTGCGGTTCAGATAAAACTCAACCGCTTCATCAAACCAGCCGCGAATCTGATTTTCGACAATATGTTCTTCGATGGCCTGAGCGTATTGCAGGGTCAGGCGGGTCATGGAACCGCGAATGTCTTCTCTGGAGGGAAGGGCTTTTTCAATCTGTTCCATCACCGGCTGATCAGGCTGAAGGGTAACTGTTAAATCGTGAAATGTGCGAACGGGTATTTTGCGCCAGTCAAGCCGGGTGTCCTGGCCCTGTTCAATGTCAGCGATCACAAAAAACTTGTCGTCTTTGGCTTCGCCAAAGTTAACCCTTTCGATGGAACCCGGGTAGACAATGGGCGGTTGCTGGCCGTGATTAACGTCCTGAGCTTTGTGAATATGCCCCAGGGCAACATAACTCAGGGCCCTGTTTTTCAGGGCAGAAGCCGGGAGAAGGATATCATTCCCCAGCATAACACTGCGTTCGGCGCCATAAACGGCTCCGCTGATGCTGCCATGCGCAGTCAGAACCGTCGGCAGGGCCGGATCAAGTTTTTCGATTTGGTTTTGGATGAACTGGTCCAGCAGGTTTTCAATGGACTGGTGAATAACCGCGGTTTCAGCGTTTCTTATTTCCTGGCTGGCAGTAAACCCTGAAGCATATATCCAGGGAATGGCTATGATTTGCAGGGGCAGGCCTTCCAGGTCGGCCGGTTCAAGCAGGCAGGGTTTCGAAACCAGTCTGACATGAGGAACCTGCAGGGTTTCAAACTCCTGCAGGGTGTTCGCGCGGCCTGCGGCCGGGGAGATGTCATGATTGCCGACCAGCAGCAGGGTGGGAATGCCGGCCTGTGATAATTGCATAATGCGCATGCCCCATTGGCGTTGATAGGTGGGCACCGGAGTACGGTCTTTATAGGCATCGCCGGCAAATAAAACCAGATCCACTTTTTCTTCAATGGCGCTCTGCACAATGTAATCCAACGCTTTCAGAAAATCCATTGCCCGCAGCGGAAGACCGGTTTCAGTGTCGCGGCTGCCTTTGGTATCGATATCAATGTGAGCATCGGCAAAGTGCAGAATTCGCATCAGGGGCAGGCTCCGTACCCCAGGGTTTGCATCTGGTAGACCGTGGGGGAGAAGTCAACATGGTATTTCAGGCTGGTGCAAAAATCACGTTGTGCATCGGCGGTATTTCCAAGCATATGTTCAGCCAGAGCCCGCCAGTAGAAAGATTCTTCGAGATAGGGTTCAGAAGCGGCATTGATGGTATTGGTCGCCAGATCTGCTACATCCTGATAACGGCCGGTGTGGTAGTAGGCGTAATAGGGCCCGGTTTGGTACCACATGATACGCCATGGGCGGTCATTTTTTGGAATGCCAGGCAGCAGAAGAAAGGCTTCATCAAAAGCCTGAGAGGCCCCGCTGTAATCCTGCAGCAGTTGCAGGCTGGTGCCGCGGTTGAACCAGGCAAAGAATAAATCGTTTCCTGTCAGTGAATTAATCTCTTGTGAAGCGATCTCGGCGGCAACCTGGAAGCTGTTGTGTTCATCTTCGTAGCCTTCCAGACGATTGAAGACGTCATTCTGCAAATAATCAGGAAAGACAATTTGAAATTCATAATTGAAACAGCGCCATTCGTGCATGAATTTTTCGTAGGGGATGGAAAGTTCAGGCTCCAGCAGTGAATCATGAACGATAATCTGCTGCTGTGCGTCATCATACCCGATCACCAGGTTGTAGTGACCCATCCAGCTGATTTTGCCTGAAATGTCGTGGCTGTAAGTTCCTTTTTCGACCAGTACCGGAAATCCGGCTGCTACAAAACTTCGCAGCAGGTCTATGGTTCCGCCATAGCGGGTAATGACATGAAACTCTGTTTTTTCCTGAACAAAGTTTTCCAGTTCATAGGGCATTACGTTTTTATCTTTTTCAAAGGGTTTTACAAAATGGCCTATTTCTTCGGGTTTTCCCTGCCAGCCCCAGAAACGGAGCGCCATATCCAGGTTGGCGGGGGCACAGAAATTCCAAAACCCTTTTTGGGTTTGATAGGGAACATCGGGAATGAGAACTTTGTCCGGCAGCGGCGTGGGTGAAGGTTCAGGCGTAGGGCTGACCGGGGTGGGGGTTGCGTTTTTTATTGGCGCCGGCAGTGTGGGTGTATGATTGCTCAGCGGTGAAGTGGGTGTGAGCGGGATAAAAAGTTCCTCTTCAGGCGGGTTGAGCAGATATGTAATTTTTGTTTTCCACAGACCCAGGCGGGTGAGTGTTCGCTCTCGCAGAGAAGGAACCGCGAAAATACATACTCCCAGGAGGAACAAAAGAAAAATTCCTCCCTGCAGAATCCTGTTTTTTGTTTTCATGAGATTATTATATCAAGTTCCCTTTTGGGGATGCCTTTATATCGGTATGGAATAGCGGGATCTTAAGAAAGAATCTGTTTCTTAAACACCGGTGAAATCTGTAATATCGCCGTCGTCATCCTCATCGTCTTCATCTTCATCATCAATGTCAGCATTATCCAGAAGATTGTTCAGCTCTTCTTCCATGTTGGCAATGTCCAATTCCTGGCGCACCCACAGCAAAAGCACATGACCTTCTTCAGTTTCAAGCGCCCGGGCAGCTACGATGGGAATTTTTTCTTCCAGACCAATTTCGTTGCGATAGTGCAGGAAGATTGGTTGGTTGTGGCTCCATGCCTGATAGCAGCGCTCAACCAGCGCGTGGCTGTTAAAGGTGCGCAGATGGGTCAGGGCTGTATTGTACAGCAATGGGCCTTCGTTCAGACCTACCGCCCATGCATCATTGGTTGATTCAAAGACAGGGGTTGGCCCCTCAATTATGGTTATTTTATCGTCCATTGGTTATAGTTACCTGTTTCTCATGCATGATACCATATTTTAGCCCGGGTGATTTCTAATCTTTTTCTTATGATGCTTTAATAACAATCCAACAGGAACCATTTAAGATTAAGTCAGAATAATAAAAATACAGTCATCACAATGATGATAAGAAATAAAGGAGATGAACAAAATGACATACTACTTATCTTCACCCGGTTTTTATCGTACGCAGCGCATGCTTCGTAGAATGCTTGCCAGTGAGTTTGATCAGGATGATGCTTCTCTTACCTTCCCCATGGATGTAAAAGCAGAAAATGAAAGCTATATCGTTACGGCTGCCCTGCCTGGAATGGATCCGGAAGATATTCATATTCAGGTGGTCAATGCTACGGTTACGATTGAAGGAGAATGCAAACATGACCGGGACGGAGGCGCCCAGTATCTGATGGCTGAACGTTATTTTGGAAAATTCAGCCGGACAATTACGCTGCCGGAACCGCTGGATTCTTCACGGGCAACTGCAGAGTTCAATAATGGAGTTCTGACTCTGATGGTTCCCAAGGCTGAAGTTGCCAAAACCAGATCTGTCAGGGTGATCAATAAATCTTCTCAAAAGATGGATGACAAACAGGTGGAGAGCGCCGAAAAACTTGAGACGGCTTAAACTTTATAGGTGAGGTTTTTGATAGTACATTCAGGCTGCCGGATAAAATATCAGGCAGCTTGAATGTGTTTTAAACCGGTTGCATCTGTGTACAGATCCAAAGGTGAAAATATGATTCAGCCAGGTATCTGTTTTTGCGGTCATGTTGCAAAGGTATAATGATTTTGCGTGTCGGTTTGATTCTTTTTGTTAAACTGTATTTTGAGACAGGGTATGAATCGCAGCTTTAACCGTGGTTTAATCGGGAGAATGCGGCAAAGCGGTAACAAAAGTGAATTTAAAACGTGAATGTACAATCACCAGGGTATCAAGGATGGAAGATGATTATTTACAATGTATATATCCCTGCTGCGCATGAAAAGCTGGAAAAAGGAAATATCGCCATTGAACATGGCGTGATTACTGACGTTGAGTTACTTGAACAAAACGTTAACCCTGCTGATCTGGGCGCGAATGCTTTGATTGCTTCTCCGGGGTGGATTGATCTGCAAATCAATGGAGGCTTTGGGCATGATCTGACGACTTGCCCCGAACGGGTATGGGATGTGGCGGCTCAATTGCCAAAATTTGGAGTTACCGGTTTTTTGCCCACCATTCTTTCATCTTCTGCCGATACTTACAAAAAAGCGATCGCAATATATCGGGCTGGGCCGCCAAAAGACTGGCAGGGGGCTCATGTGTTTGGCTGGCATTTTGAAGGGCCTTTTTTAAACCCCGATAAAAAAGGTGCGCACAACCCGGCCTGTCTGAGACTGCCGGAGAAAGAATTTGCGGCAGATTGGTCAAAAGAAAATGGGGTGGCTCTGGTGACAATGGCTCCGGAATTGACCGGAGCTGCAGAACTTGCGTCATGTCTCTGCAGTCGTGGTGTTGTTCTCAGTATGGGGCATTCGATGGCTGTGCTGGAAGAAACCCGTTGTGCCATTGAACATGGCTTTACGGCGGCTACGCATCTCTTTAATGCGATGCCTGCACTGGATCATCGTTGCCCGGGGCTTGCCGGTGAAGCGTTGGTGAATGATGCCATTACGGTTGGGCTGATTGCTGATGGATATCATGTTCATGGAAATATGGTCAACCTTGCCTGGAAATTGAAATCGCCGGGCAGGTTGATGTTAGTAACGGATGCTGTTGGGGCTTTGGGCCTGCCTGCGGGCGAATTTGTTCAGGGCGGGATGGAGATCGTTGTTTCAGAGGATTCAGCCAGACTTAAAGATGGAACCCTGGCAGGCAGTATGCTGCGGATGGACCAGGCATTGCGAAATGTAATGGGTTTTACGGGGGCCTCAATGGGTCAGGTGCTTCCTGCGCTGGGGGCAGTACAGGCAAAGCTTCTTGGACTCACAAAGAATGGGCAGATCAGGCCGGGTTTTAATGCTGACATAACGCTGGTAGATCAGTCCGGAAGATTAAAGATGACCGTTGTCGGCGGAGAGGTGCTTTATCGTTCTGAAGAGGGATAAGATCGTTTCAGGTCAGGAATGATTGTGCAGGGCAGCGGAATTGCATGATTGGAAATGAGCGAGCAGGAGAGGGCTGTACCTCCCCCTCCTGCTCGATTAAAGTGCAAACGTACAGAAATATTACCTGAAATTGAGATTAGATACCATTTGGGTCATATGGAATGGTATATTCTTTTGGAGCTTTTGTTTTTCCGACCAGCCCTGCAAGGGTGGCGATGGTAATGATATAGGGCATCATGAGAAAAACCTGATAGGGAATAATCGACCCGAAGGATTGTGCGCGAAGTTGTAATGCGTCAGCGGCTCCAAATAACAGGCATGCCGCAGCAAAAGGAACCGGTTTCCATTTTCCTACGACAAGAGCAGCAAGAACAATGAACCCGCGGCTTTGTGTCATGTTGGGTACAAAAAAGCCAACATCATTCAGCGCCAGAAAGGCTCCGCCCAAACCGGAAAAAATTCCGCCAAGCAGAATTCCGATGTAGCGAAGTTTGATCACGGATAAACCGGCGGAAGCGACCGCTTTGGAATTTTCTCCGACAGCCCGCAGGTTTAGCCCCCATGTGGTTTTGAATAAAATCCACATGGATATGGGAGTGAGAATAAAAGCAATCCATACGCCTACTGATTGATTGAAAATCATCGGCCCCAATACAGGGATGTCTTTCAGAAACCCTGTGTCTATAATTGGGAAAAGAACGGCTCTTGAACGAATTGAGTTTAATAAGGGGAGTAATGTAAGCGTTAAACCCGTGGCTAACAAATTAACTCCAAAGCCCGTTACCATCTGATCTCCACGGCGATGAACGGTTATGTAGGCAAAGATTAACGATAAGAGTCCTCCTGCAAGCATTGCACAGAGGATTGCAAAATAAATGTTTTTATATAACAGCGCTGCCGCAACGCCTGCAAATGCGCCAACCAGCATACTTCCTTCAATTCCAATATTGATGACGCCGCATCTTTCGGTATAAAGGGCGCCAATGCCTGCAAGGATTAAGGGAATTGACATGCGTATGGTGGATTGCAAAAAGGTATCAAACTGTCCGATAAAGTTTTCCATTTTATATTATCCTGCTTCATTTGCATTTTCTGTTTTTTTCTTTTTGGGAGGCGCGGAAAAACCGATTGCAACAATAAAGAGTACTGACAGCGCCTGTATCACCTGAACCATAAAGGTTGAAACGCCAACCGTCTGCTGCATTAAGTTACCGCCAGCTCGCAGCCCGCCAAAAAAGAAAGCAGCAATCAATACGCCGAATGGGTTTGCTCCTCCAAGCAGGGCAACCGTCACGGTTTCAAAACCGATGCCGCCTGAAAAATAGTCGAATAAAATATGTTTCAATCCTAATATTTCAACGGCTCCCAATAATCCTGAAAAACCACCTACAATCAAAAATGTTCGGACTAAAGATTTCTTTACATCTATTCCGGCATAATGAGCTGCTTCAGGGTTTGAGCCAACGATTCGTGTGAGGAAACCCAACTTTGTATAATTTAAAACAAAATAGAGAACAAGCACCAATAATACAGCAATGATGATTCCTATGTGCAGGCTGGTGCCTGGAACAAGAATAGGGAGGGTTGCTGATTTCAGTACTTCTCTTGATTGAGCATAACTGGCATTGGCCTGTGCCAATAAGCGGGGGTTATGTACCAAATAGCTGACAAAATATTGTCCAATAAAATTAAGCATGATGGTCACAACGATTTCGCTGATTCCGCGATAAGCTTTCAGGTATGCAGGCAATAATGCAAACAAGGAGCCTCCCAGAATACCGGCCATTAAACTTAATATCACGTGCAGCCATGCCGGTACCGGTAAAGGAAGCAGACCGATGGCAGTGGCACAGGCTGCTCCTATGTATAACTGGCCTTCAGCGCCTACATTGAAGATGCCTCCCCGAATTCCAAACGTCATTCCCAGTGCGCCTATTAATAATGGTGTCGTTCGCACACAGGTGTTGGCAAATGCTCCGAGACTGCCAAAAGCTCCTTTGAAAATAATCAGATAAGCCTCCAAAGGGTTTTTCCCCTGCAGGAAGATGATTAACCCGGAGACAACAAAAGACAGCAATATGGCAATAATGGGGCGAGACCCGGTTAAGAAAAGATCAAGCACTTTCTGGAAGGAATCGGAACGGGAAGAATTTTGTATTTTAGTTTTCATGGTATTCATCTCTGTGCCCCATCATCATTTCGCCGATTTTAATAACATCGGCGTTGTCCCCATCCATCTCTCCCATAATTTCGCCATTAAACATCACCATAATGCGGTCAGATAAGGCTGTTATTTCTGATAATTCGGTTGAGATGAGGAGAACAGCCGCGCCACGATTTCGTTCTTTGAGCAACAGACTGTGCAGTGATTCTATGGCTCCCAGATCTAACCCGCGGGTGGGCTGCGCGGCAAGAATGACGGTTGGTTTGGCATTGGTTTCTCGGGCAACGACAACTTTTTGCTGGTTTCCGCCCGAAAGAGTTTTTACTTTTTCTGAACTGTTGGTAGCGCGAACATCATAGGTTTCGATTAATTCTTCAGCATGGGATTTAACAGCTTCCCAATTGATCACTCCACGCCTGCAGAAAGCAGAAGATCCAAAGGTTTTAATAATCAAATTTTCAAAAATGGTGAAGTCAAGGATCAATCCGGTTTTGTGTCTGTCTTCCGGAATAAACCCAAACATTTGAGGATCGGCAAGCGTCTTAATCACCCGTTTCCCTAAAATGCTTACTTCACCGCTGACAGGCATTCGGGTGCCTGCAATGCATTCTGCCAGCTCCTTTTGTCCGTTGCCATCAACGCCGGCGATGCCGACGATTTCACCGGTGTTTACGGTTAAGTTGATTGATTTTAGAATTTCGAGATTCCGGTCGTTCTTACAATGTAAGTTGCTGATCATTAATGCCGGTTTCTTTTCCGTGAGCCTGGCCCTTGATCTGCGCTCTAATGAAACGGATCGGCCTACCATCATCTGTGATAATTGCTGTAAATTAAGCTCTTCCCGTTTCAGCGTACCGACCAGTTTTCCATCTCTTAATACGGTTATTCGATCAGCAATCTGTTTGACTTCGTCCAATTTATGGGTAATAAAAATGATCGATCTTCCCTCTGCAGATAAATTTTTTAAAGTTACAAATAACTGTTTTACTTCAGAAGGTGTTAAAACAGCGGTTGGTTCATCCAGAATCAATAATTTAACATCTCGAAACAGAAGTTTAATGATTTCCAGCCACTGTTGTTTTCCAACGGATAATTGCCATACCGGCATGTCCGGATCAACAATCAGGCCATATTTTTCGACCAGGTGATTGAATTTATTTCGTGTATTCTCAACATCCAAAAGAGGTTTATGAGCATGGTCTATGCCAAGCATGACATTTTCCAGTGCGGTCATATTCTCAATGAGCATGAAATGTTGGTGTACCATGCCAATACCTTCGTGTGTAGCAACTTTTGGAGATGTAATGTTGACTTTTTTGTTGTCAATATAAATATCTCCTTTGTCTGCTTTATATAATCCATAGAGAATATTCATCAAAGTTGATTTTCCGGCCCCATTTTCTCCAAGCAGGGCATGAATTTCGCCGCTCTGAACCTCTAAAGAGATAGAATCATTCGCCGTATTGCTTCCAAAAGACTTGGATATATCTTTCATCTGTAAAAAAGGTTGTTTTGTATTCAATGTTACATGCTCCGATGACGAATTGACCTGACGGACTTTTATTCCAGAGAATTCAAGTTTGTATCGTGGGTATTAATCATCATATTCATAAATTCAAATTGCATCATTTGGTTGTATTCATTGCATAGATTTATTTTGGCTGAAAACAGCAGGAATATATCTATAATTTTTAAGAGGCGTGCTGCTCATTAACGATATCATTGAAGAGGAAAAAATATCATGAATGCTCAGAGACACGCCTCTTAATCCGGATTTAATACTTATTTGTGAATTTTTCCGCTTTTCAGATCTTCTACAACCTGAAGAACGGCTTTTTGGGCTTCTTCTGACATGAGTTTCGTCATAACGAATTCAACACCATTATTAAGACCGATCACGTTTGCTTTTCCCATCTCAATTTTTCCGCAGGCAGCTCCATAGGTTTGGGTTTTGGGAGAAACAAAAACGCTGGCGATGACCGTGTCGGGTGATTTGGGGCTTTGATCAGTGTATACGCCAATGGTGTAAATACCTTTATCTTCGGCGGCAGAAAAGACGCCAACATCGGCTGAATCCAGATGATGCCAAACTACATCAACGCCTTTATCTGCTAATGCAACAGTTGATTCATAAGCTTTTGTAACATCTTCGAAGCTTCCGGTGATTACGATTTCACTTTCAACATCTTTTCCGCATGATTTTGCTCCCAGGGGGAAGGATTCGAAAGAGGGTTCAACCATCGGGAATTTTTCAGCGGTTACGATTGCAACTTTATTGGTAGTGGTCATCTGACATGCGATGGCTCCGGCAAGGTATCCCATTTGCCAGTAGTCAGCCGCAAAACCGCTCATGTTCGAGCCATTTCCTTCCATTGAGTTGATTACGATGAAGTGTGTCTTTGGAAATTCTACGGCAATTTTTTTGGCTGCTTCTGTAAAAGTTCCGCTGTGGCCGATAATGGTCTCATAACCCTGTTGGGCGTAATTTCTATAGGTTTCTTCGAATTCTGTCTGTTTAACGCTTTCAGTATAGGCGTAATCGATATTGCATTCTTCTTTTGCCTGTTTCACACCTTCCAGACCCAGTTGATTCCAGGATTGGTCAGTCGTTGGTCCCATAAATAAAACGGCTATTTTTTGAGGACTGGCGGCATCAGTGGCCTGGGGCGCGGTTCCGGTTGCGCAGGCTGTCACTGATAAAAGCACGAATACTGCAAGCAGGATAAATACATTTTTTGTCTTCATTTTTCTCCTTATATTGATCTTAAAACATATGAAATTAACCAGGTTTAATGTTCAAACTGCCAAGTGCGATATTCTCCTCCTGTTTCATTGAGTAAATTGAATATTTCGGATGATGGATCCATTTCCAAAATATTGCTTCTGTAACCAAATCACGCGATATGTGATTTGTAATACATCAGAGAGTCAGGGTAATTCATTGTGCAGCTGTAATATCGTTTGTTCATTTCACAATGTGGAATGAATGTTATATAGTAAAATTTTAGCAAATTCTCTGCACAAAGTCAATACGCAAAGTGACACAAAGTGACACAAAGTTAAAATAATACAAAGTTAAGCATACTGCATCAGTACAAAAACATGGTTGCCAGGGCAAAGGAACAGAATGCTGTACAGAAATACAGTCAAAACTCATGCATCCTGCAAAACAATTCAGGCCGATATGTTGAAATCTGTGTGTCAGGGAATTTTTAATACCAGGGTTGATTAAGGCAGCCATGTTTTCCATGGTCACGTTTTGACTGTGGACTGGCGATTCGGATTTTCGCTTAATCATCCTGATTTTATATTTTGTATATGTTTGTGTATTGACTTTGTACAGAGAATTTGCTAAAATTTTACTATATAGCATTCATTTCATATTGTGGAATAAACATGAATAAGGTTCCTGGTACACAATTAATTACAAGGACTTTTAATATTATTCGTCTGTTCAATAATTCTCGGCAGAATATCAGTTTGTCTGAGATATCAAAAGATACAGGGCTTCATCCGTCTACGGCTTACAGGATTTTGCAGTCATTAATCGCAGAGGGGTTAATGATTCAGGATTCTCAGACCGAGAAATACAGCCTGGGATATGGCCTGATCAGTATTGGCGAAACTGCGAAAAACAGCGCTTCTCCTCTGAAAATTATTCGGCCGTATGAAGAAAAACTTCACAAGCTGACTAATGAGTATGTAACGGTTGATACGCTCAATCATGATTTGTGGGTCGTGGATACGATTGACTATATTGAAACAGAAACCTATCGGATAAAGGTTCAATCCAGTCGGGGAATGCTTTTGCCGGCTCATTGCGCCGCCACTGGAAAGGTGCAACTGGCTTTTCTTTCAAAAGAACAAATTGATTTGGTTATCCGAAGAGAATTAAAAGAATTAACCCCTTTTTCAATCACCGATCCTGAAGTATTCAGGGAGCATCTGGAAAAAATACGCAAACAGGGCTATGCAATATCAAATGAAGAGCTGGAACTTGGCTACATATCGATTGCGGCTCCTTTTTTTGATCATAACAATAAAATTGTTGCGGCGATCAGCGTAGGCGCTCCCAAGGTGCGATTTACAGAAGAGAGGGTTCAGTCGCTGATTGATCCCATTCTGAGTATTGCAAATCACATGTCCGGTGATTTGGGTTACAGAGGTAATTTTTTGGAGATTGGTTAATTATCCAAAATAAATTTTTACGAAGAAAGAAAGGGATGAGAAATGTTTACAGAGAAAAGAACGAAAAAAATATATGTGCTCATGAGTTTATTGTGTTTGTTTTCACTGGTGCTTTCCGGTTGTTCTACAGGAAAACAGGCAGACACTCCGGCTGAAACTGCCGCTGTTGCAGAAGCAGACGCCGTCCGGGTTGCATTCGTTGGCCCTACTACCGGCCCTGGTTCGGCAGATTTACTGTTGGCCTCTAAAGGTGCACAGTTAGCTGTTGATGAACGAAATGCCGCAGGCGGAATTTGCGGAGGCCGTAAAATTACAATGGAATTGTATGATGATAAAGCAGACCCCAAAGAAGCAGCTATTGTTGCTACGTCCTTAGCGGCTGATAAAGGAATTCTGGCCGTTGAGCACGGCTGGAACAGTTCTGCCGTTTTGGCGGCTGCGCCAATCTTTAATCAGGTGGGGCTGGTTCAGATGGATTACTACGGAATTGCTCCTGCAATCGCAGAAGCAGGCCCTTATACTTTCCGTGTTATTCCCATTGGCGATCTTATGGCAAAGTATATTGCTGCATGGGTAGTGAAAGATGAAGGGTATAAAAA
>CAZEEL010000047.1:0-17404 GCA_964511135.1 uncultured Leptolinea sp.
ATTTTCCTTCATTAAATAGAGGGTGTTGAAAAAGAAGTGACAAATTGACCAAAAGTCAGAAATTTAATAGAATGGAGGTATCATCAACGATCAGGAGCCGGAAATGGAACAACAACGGTTTGTAGAAACAGGAATAGGATAGCTTCTTTCCCGGCAACTGTCACCGGAGTTGCCCTCGATTGTCCACACGCGACCATTCTTGACCTTTTCCACAATACCGGTGTGGTCGGATTGTCCGTCCTGCGGGCCGGAGGAACCGTTTGGGTTGTCCCAAACGAAAAAGATAATTATGCCGGATGACGGTCCCACGCTGTTGTCCAGCCACGTTTCTCGTTCCTTGAACCATACAACGTTATTCCACAAGGTATTGACAAGAGCATACCACTGCGCTATAATGAACAATGTTCAGAAAGGAGATGGCGTCATTAATACTATTGTCACCTCGCGGGAGGCAATCTTAAAGGGATGCCGGGATATGGTTTCAGAAACGGGCCTATCCGCCGTCAATATGCGCTCGGTGGCGGAGCGCTGCGGCGTGGCGCTTGGTTCGCTTTACAACTATTTCCCCAGTAAGGACGCGCTGATTCTGGCGACTATCGAAAGCGTGTGGGAGGATATTTTCCACATGGAGAACTCCTGCAAAACCGCTTTGCCGTTTGTGGAATACGTCAACTGGATTTTTGAAAGCGTTCGCCGCGGTACCGAGGAATACCCCAACTTCTTCACAGCCCATTCCCTCAGCTTTGCCAGCGGAGAAAAGGATAAGGCCAGGAATACCATGGAACACTACTTTTCCCATATGAAGCTGGGAATGATGGAAGCACTGCATTCTGACCCAGCCGTTAAAGAGGATGCATTTTCCAGCTCTTTTTCGGAATCGGATTTTCTGGATTTTGTGCTGACGAATTTACTGACCTACCTGATGCAGAAGAAAAGTGACTGCGCTCTGCTGCTGGAGCTGATTCGGCGCGCAATTTATAAGGCATGATAGCCCGCCTTGCGGCGGGTTTTCATAGGCTCAAATATGAACATTGTTCAAATGAAAGGAAGCAAAACAAAATGAAAAAGTATCTGAATTATGCTCTTGGCTATGCCATCGCCGCCATGGCGGGCGGCGTATTCTACCGGGAGTTCACCAAATGGAACGGCTTCACCGGCGTGACGGCGCTTGGCAAGGTGCACGCGCACCTGCTCCTGTTGGGGATGATGGTCTTTCTCATCGTGGCGCTCTTTGCGGCACACAACGATCTGACAAAGCAGAGGACCTTCCGCGTATTTCTGTGTCTGTATAACATCGGTCTGCCGCTGACGGCTGTCATGCTGGTGGTTCGCGGTATCCCGCAGGTATTGAATATTGCACTCTCGGCAGGCGCCAGTGCGGCCATCTCCGGGATTGCCGGAATCGGGCATATCCTCATCGGAACAGGGCTCATCCTGCTTTTGATCTCTTTGAAGAAAACAGCAAAAAATTGAAGGCGATTTTATGAGAGATTGTCCTAAATTCCATGTAAAAAACGCACGCTGCTGGCGATTGCCGGCTGCGTGTGGCTGATTGCGGGCTTCAATGTGGCAAGGATGGGTGTCGTTGCCTATATTCAGGTGACGTCAATCACTATTGTACACATCCTCCTCTCCGTCCTTGTATTCTGCCTCTTTGGCTTCATGTTTTATAAGATGAGCGTAAAACACACCAAGCGCATTAATGGCTATCCGCAGGAAACAAAACCGGTCTGGCACTTTTTCGACTGGAAGGCCTATCTGATCATGGCATTCATGATGAGCGGCGGCATCTGGCTGCGCAGCTCCGGCCTTGTGCCGAACGTGTTCATCGCTGTCTTCTATACGGGTCTTGGCTGCGCGTTGGCCTTGGCCGGCGTGCTGTTCTGGGTCATGTTTTTTCGGTACAGGGCTCCGTAACAGGACGATCCTGTACCAAATCCGGCAATGCCAGAGCATCGAGCATGAAAAATGCGCTATGACAGAGCAGCAAGCTTGTCTTTTAGGCTGCCCCGGCTTAAGATGAATTTGACGAAACGGAGGCCAATCACAAATGCAATTTGGAGAACAAATCAAAGACATCCGAGCAGCAAACAATCTGACCCAGGAGCAGTTTGCGCAGAAGCTGAATGTGTCGCGGCAAACGATATCCAGCTGGGAAAACGATAGAAACCTGCCGGATCTTGAGATGACGGTACAGATTGCAAAAACATTTGACCTCTCGCTCGATCAATTGATTTTAGGAGGCAGTGATATAACCGAAAAACTGATTTCAGATGGAAGTGAAACAACGAGAGCCAGGATCAGTCGCAGTATTCTGATCCTCGGTTCGGTTCTTGTGTGCATCGGAGCGGCGTGCCTGATTCTAAAGGGAATGTCTGTGGAGTATGTGGACAGCGCGGGGCTTTTACATGAAAACTTCTTTCTGCTCCCCATCGGTTTTTTGTTCCTGTTTGGCGGTGCAGTCGCTTATATCGTCGCCGGCGTGAAGGCTATCACATTACGATTCGGGAAAAAGAATCACATGAGCAAATCATAATTTATTTTCGATCTGCCACAGACCTGCATACAGATCAAGCACATTAAAACTTGCTTTAATGAATATAGATAATGAAAGATTTTTCCTATCCCCGACCCCAGTGCCGGGGCGAAGCTTGGGCAGAATCATGCCAAACTCACCTTAAGATAAGGAATGAAATAGCCCTGCCTGCTGCATATTAACCTGACCGGGAAAAACTCACCCCTTCAAATTCAGAGATAACCTTTCGCCAGTCTGCTGAAATCATCCTCGAAACTGATTGGTGATAATCATACCCAACCATAACCGTATCACAGGCTGCCAGTTTCTCACCTGTATCTGCATTCATCATTAAAGATTCCAGCTTCATGCTCTTATGACCAATATAAGTAGTTTTAACGCCAATTTCTGTTTTCTGCGTCACTTTGACGGGGGCCAGATAAGCAACATGGATATCAGCCACAATTAAGCCAAGGTCAAAAAAAGATTGACCATCAAACAAACCCAACTCCATCAGATATTGAAAGCGGGCATGTTCAAAAAACGTAAGAAAGCGGGCATTATTTACATGCCACTGCGAATCAAGATCGCCAAACCTGATCTGTAACGGAACAGCAAACTTAAAATTTTCCATATTATGATTATACTAAATAATTTTCTTTCATTAAATATGATAATATCGGGTAGAATGAGTAATTAATTAGTAATCTTCAAAATACAAGGACAACTGAGACATGCAAATAACCCGTCAGGCAGACTATGCTCTGCGTGCTATCTTATTTCTTTCTTTGCAGCTCCCCAATCAAAAATCTGCAACCAGTGAGATTGCTGAAAAACAAAACATCCCGCCATCTTTTCTGGCCAAGATCATTTCACAGCTTTCCATTGCAGGGCTCATTCATACTACGCGGGGGGCAAAAGGCGGAGTTACGCTGGCAAAAGCTCCCTGCGAAATATCCATGCTGGACGTCATTGAAGCCATTGACGGCCCCATTGCCCTTAATGAATGCATGATATCCTCAATCGGGTGCACCTTCGATGATACCTGCCCGGTTCATAAAGTATGGTGTGAATTGCAGAAAACTGTTACCGACACACTGAAAGAAAAAACCTTTGACCAATTAAAAAACCTCTATTCTTTATAAAAAAAGTTCTCAGCCAGGGTCTGTAAATTACCCCGTGATACGAATAAAATCCTGTTCTGATTTTGTTATTCGGGCATCTGCAGGAAGATATCGTACATGTTTTAGACCTTCATCCCTCACTCTAATAATTCTTCAAAAGGCAAAAAACTCCGACCGCTGTTTTTGCGTTTAAAAGCCCTTTTTGACGTTTGATCCCAAATACTCGGCTATAATAATTTGGTATGCAGGACAACCGCCAAACATTAACCCCCATCCGAATCAACACCCCACAGGCATTGTCTGATCTTGTTTCCATATTGAGGAATCAGTCTCAGGTAGGCGTAGATACCGAATCCAACAGCCTGTACGCCTATCAGGAGCAGGTTTGCCTGATTCAGTTTTCTACAACCACGCATGATTATCTGATTGATCCTTTCGCCATACCCGACCTGATGGAACTGGCTGAAATATTTCAAAATCCGTCCATTGAGAAAATTTTTCATGCCGCAGAATACGACATCATCTGTCTGCGCCGAGATTACGATTTTTGTTTTGTAAACATCTTTGATACCATGCTGGCCGCACGAATTTTGGGTATCAAAGAAATTGGACTGAATTCCTTTCTGGAATCTCACTTTGGAGTCGCGCAGAACAAACGCTATCAGCGAGCCGATTGGGGAAAACGACCTTTATTGGATGAAATGCTTACTTATGCGGCAGCAGATACCCACTACCTGATTGACCTGGAAAGTATCCTGAAACAGGAATTATTAAAAAGAAATCTATGGGAACTGGCCCAGGAAGATTTTGAACGCATTTCTCAATGCAGAGCGCGCGAAGCAAAATCAATGGATGAAGCCTGGCATATTTCCGGCAGCCAAAACTTCACCGCCCGTCAGTTGGCTGTCTTAAAGCGAGTCTGGGAATATCGGGATCGAAAAGCCCTGCATGCCGATAAACCGCCTTTCAAGGTTTTTTCCAACCAGACATTACTGGACCTTGCAGAAAAACAACCCAAAACACTGGCTGAAATTGCTTTAATAAAAGGAATGAATGAAAAACTCGCCCGATATCATGGAGAAGGCTTACTGGCCGCCATCAAACATGGTCAGAAAGACCCACCCCCTCCGCCTGAAAAAAAACGAAAACGGCCTGACACCGCATCACTGCAACGATTAGACAAATTAAAACATTGGCGTCATGCCACAGCCGATTCTCTCGGGGTTGAGTCAGACGTTGTTTTACCCCGTGACAAAATGGAACAGATTGCGTTTCTGAGCCCTTCACAGACCGATCAATTAATGAAAATAATGTCTGACCTTCCCTGGAGATATAAAAGATTTGGGCAGGAAATATCACAATTGTTGGATACACCAAACCATCCGAAAGAACAGTAAGGAACAGTTTTATGAAAATTACTTTTAACGGCGCCGCACAAACAGTTACAGGATCACAGTTTCTCGTTGAAGTCAATGGGTATACCCTTCTTTTAGATTGCGGCCTGTATCAGGGAAAACGGGCTGAAAGCTATTCCAGAAATAAAAGTTTTCAGTTTGACGCAAAAAAACTGCAGGCCGTCATTCTGTCACATGCCCACATTGACCACAGCGGAAATTTGCCCAACTTATACCTGAACGGCTTTAGCGGCCCAATCTATACCACATCAGCTACTGCCCGGCTGGGTGAAATCATGCTGGAAGATTCTGCGCACATCCAGGAAGAAGACGCAAAATATGTCAACAAGAAAAGATTAAAAAAGGGGCTTCCCCCCATAGAACCGCTTTATACAACCAAAGACGCGCTCAACACCATCGACCTCTATCATCCGATACGCTATAACGAACCATTTGAACCCATCCCAGGGCTGACTGTCACTTTGGTCGACGCCGGTCATATCCTTGGTTCTGCCTCAATCGTTCTGGATGTTAAAGAACAGGGAAAAGCCTTCCGTTTCTGGTTTTCCGGTGATATAGGAAGACTGGACCTTCCGATTATTCCTGACCCTGTGCTCCCCGAAAAAGCCGACTATCTTATGATGGAATGTACCTATGGAGATGTTTGCCATCAGGATCCGGATGTTGCGTATCAAAAACTTAAAGACACCATCCTGCGAACATTAGATCGCCAGGGCAAACTGATCATACCGGCTTTTGCTGTCGGACGCACTCAGGAGTTGGTATATAGTATTAACAAAATGCTCAGCCGGAAAGAAATCCCACCGATACAGGTTTTTGTCGACAGTCCGCTGGCTGTTCGTGCCTCACAGGTCTTTAAAGCCTCGCCGGAATATTTTGACACAGAAACCCGCAGGTTTATTGATGATGGAATCCATCCTGCATTGAGTTTTAATGGCCTGCACTATATCACAGATGTAGAAGAATCTAAAAAGCTGAATGACCGGCAGGAACCCATGATTATCATTTCAGCTTCCGGTATGGCAGAAACCGGCCGTATTTTACACCATTTAAAAAACAATATTGAAGATTCACGAAACACAATCTGTATTGTTGGCTGGCAGGCGCCTCAGACTCTTGGCCGGCAACTGGTTGAAAGGAAAAAAGAAGTCAATATCTTTGGTGAACCCTATGCCCTCAGGGCTGAAGTGGTCACCATCAACAGTTTTTCTGCACACGCCGGGCAGGATTTGTTATTAAAGTACGCGCTCAACACAAAAGAGCGCTTAAAACAGGTTATTCTGGTACATGGCGAACAGGATGCCGCCAGTGCTTTCAAAGAAAAACTGTCAGAAAACGGAATTACCAATGTAATCTATCCAAATTTATATGACAGTATGGAATTTTAGATAATTTCTGCTATAATTTTTTAGCTTTGGAGAGGTGCCAGAGTGGTTAATCGGGACGGTCTCGAAAACCGTTATGGGGCTTGCCTCCATCGTGGGTTCGAATCCCACCCTCTCCGCTGTAAGTTTATCGGTAAATTATCCCTGCCCGCCCCCCCCAGAGGTGGATTGTTTGGCACGATACATATTCATATCAGCATATTTCATTAAAGCTTCCTCTGTAAACCCATCCTCCGGATACGCAGCCAACCCAATGCTTGCAGTCACATAGAGTTCATGCCCATCCACAATAAAAGGTTTTTGAATCGCTTCTTCCAGTTTTTTTGCAATTAACTCTCCCTGAGCTTTATCTTTCAGGTTGGACAACAAGGCGATAAATTCATCACCGCCAATGCGTCCCACCGTATCACTTTCTCTCACAATACTTTTTAATTGATCTGCAACATGCTGCAAAGCGATATCCCCTACATCATGCCCCCAGGTATCATTAATTGCCTTGAATTGATCCAAATCAATATAAAGCAACACGATAACTTTACTGTCTGAGTTCTGTGAACAGGATTCCAATTCTTCCAGAAATTTTTGTCTGAAAAGAGCCCGGTTCGGAAGATGGGTCAAACTGTCATAATTGGCCAGGTAATGCAATTCTTCCTGTTTTTCTTTCAGTTCTGCATTCGCATCTGAAAGCGCTTTTGTTCTCTTTTCCACCATGGTCTGCACCGCAACAGGCCGGTAAAAAATAAAATAAGCGATAGCGGCGATGAGAAAGCTGACAAACAGCATCATAGCAGACTTATACATCAGCGAATGGACATCCACCCAGCCTGCACGAGGTTTCATTGAAATCATCCACTGTCCGTTAGGGATATCAAACACAAAATCATATGTATCATTCAGTCTTACATCTGAATTACTGGAAAACACCACCCACTCAGAAGATACAGAATCCAATCGGGAAAGCTCATAATCATATCCATCTTCTGCCAGACGCTGCAAAGCAGTGGATTGAAGCAACATATCCAGCCGCACTACAACAACGGCAAACCCCCAAAAACGGCCGTCATCACCCGGCGCGGTTTCATCCTGAAAGATGGGCAAGCGTCCTACAACACTGATCCCACCCTGAATCATATCGTAAGGGCCGGAAAGAGTCAGCTTTTTCGTTTCAATCGCCTTCCTGGCATCTACCACTCTCATCTTATCTCTGAGCAGGTCATGCCCGATGGCTTTTTCATTGCCCTGCAAAGGATAAATATTGCTGACAACCGCATTTTTTGCCAGCTGCAGAGAGCTGACAGCCTCATAGGAAGGCAATAACGCTTCGGCAAACTGATCAAAATCATAGTATTCACCCTCGCCCTGTTGAACAAGAGCAGCAATGGCATACACTGCCGAAAGCGACTGAGACAACTGCCGCTGGATTAAAAGACCCTGTTCCTGGGCATAAATCATCGCTTCTCCGCGACGGCGTTCAATGTTTCCTTTTTCGATGGGGTAGAAAAAAACAAACATCATAAAAAGCGCAAGACAAAACACACAAAAAGTTTGCAGACGAATTTTTTTTATAATTTCATTTTTGTTCGTATTATTCGTATTCACCATTCAGACCCCATACAAGTTTCCTGCCAAAGCTCAGGATTTCACCTGCACCTGTTCTTTTCGTATTAAGACATGCAGTCTTTTCCAGAATAGCGCAAGGCGATGTCATTTACATAAACCTGCCATTGCGGATACGAACAATGGCAGGTTTCAAATTACGCATCCGGATCAATAAAGAATCATTTCGTCCCATAATCCAGAACTGTATGGCGTATTTCACCCCAACGCAGGGCATCTTCAATCCCGCGCTCAATGGGAAGTTCAGCTTTCCAGTGTAATAGTTTTTCTGCCCGGTCTGCATTGGCATAAGAACCGGCAACATCCCCAGGCCGAGCCGGAGCCACCTGTTTACGAATAACCCGTCCATACACCTTCTCAAAAGCGCTGACAAGTTCTTTCACCGTCACACCATTCCCGGTACCCAGATTAATCACCAGATACGTCCCTGCATCCTGACCGGCCCGTTCAAAAACAGCGTCAAAATCTGCCAGAGCTTTAACATGAGCCTGTGCCAGATCCCACACATGAATATAATCACGGATACCTGAACCATCTCTGGTCGGCCAGTCAACTCCGGTTAATTCAAAAACCTCCTGTGCCCCCAAAGCAGTATCAACCAGCTTCCCCAGCACATGCGATGGAAACTGAATATGAAGCCCTGTTCGCAAATCCGGGTCTGCCCCAATCGGATTGAAATAGCGTAAAGCAATCGCTTTCAAAGGATAGGCCGAGCAAAAATCTTTCAGCGCCATTTCCATGACATGCTTTGTTCTGGCATAAGGACTGGTAGGATGAATCGGACTGTCTTCGGTGACCATAAAGCCCGGAACAACATCATACAGCGCCGCCGATGAACTGAACACAATCCGATGGCAACCCAGTTCCTGTAAATTGTGAAACAATTCAATGGATTTGGAAACATTGTTGAGATAATATTCATAAGGCATAGTCACCGATTCAGGTACAACAATCAAAGCCGCACAATGAACCGTTGCAAAGATATCCGGGTGATCCTGAAAAATCTTTGTTAAAGCCGTTTTATCCGCAATATCTGCCTGATAAAAAATATGCCCGGCAGTAAATTCTTTCCTGCCGGTGATCAGTGAATCCATAATAACAGGAGTATGACCTGCATCCGTTAAAGCTGAAGCAATCGTACTTCCAATATACCCTGCACCACCGGTGATTAAAAATTTCATTGTCCCTCTCTGCATAAAAATTTCACGTTGATTTTACCTCAGATACATCAGGGATGACATTGTAAATCAACTCTTAACCGCATCAACTCTGCTTCAGGCGGTGACGATGGAGCTTCCTGTTCAATCCGCTCCCATAATTTACATAAAACCGGGTGAATGACCGGAGTGATCTGCGCTGTTTCTTCTGTCAGCGCAAAAGCCCTCTGCCAGTTTCCCAAAAAGGCGTTCCCTTCCACAAACACCAGCCGCTCAACCGGATCATTGGGATAATCTCCCGATTTCGCTGCCGCCTCTCCCAGAGCCACCACCTGTTCCCAATCCCCCTGCTGACGGGCCAGATCAGCTTTTTCAAAATAATAGCACCAGCCATGCTCCGGTTCATCTCCAAAAATCTCTAACAACCTGTTCGTCTGAGCCAAATCCTGTTCTCCGGAAATCAGATCAACCCGCGATAAGCTGACAGCCTGCCGCAATAAGATGGGCTGCATGGGGTTCAGTTTATCCAACTCCGGATCCAAAATCCGCAAACATCCGGGAGGCTGATATGACACCGCCAACAGTTGATTGGTCGTTCCAACAAAACGGGCTGCCAGATAATCGTTCTCAATAGTCATATCCGGGGTCAGATTTTTCAACCCATGTTTCAGCCGAATACTGGGGTAAAAAAACATATAATCCAGGCGATCAGAATGATTATCCGGAGAATACATCCAATTAAGAGGCGATACCAATGAATTATCGCTGGCAAAGCGAATCGGAGTATCGTTCGACACCACGACCGTACCTTTTTCAATCGCAGGCGCCCGCCAGGCAAGCTGCCAGAAAAGATTTTTTTGTATGTTCCAATCCCGGCGATATTCATTCGCAACGCGAATCTGATATCCAACCGCACCTGCCACCAAAATCGCCAGAACCAGATTGCGCAGCCAGGGCTTCCCGGGCAACAGCGACACCAGGCCAACCACAGCCAGACAGACCCCCAAAACAAACGGCAAAGTGAAACGGCTGTTAGGGAAAATCAGCCCTACCGGTATCCTGGTTACCCAAAAAGGCCAACCCGCAATCAGCATTCCAAAAATTCCTGTTCCAATCCATATGAAAGAGTCCCTTATGCTTCTCTTTCCATTCTTTCTTTGAAACCAGGTAACACTGAACCATAAACTCAGCCCGGCAACGATGCCTGCTACAACATACATAAGTGTTGAACGCAACCCAAAAGTTTGCAGAGACGGAAACCGAAATGCCTGCACCCAAGCTTCAAGCCATACTTTAAAAACATCTTTGACAATAACCAGCGCCAAAGTTCCCAGCGTAGCCCAGGGTGATTCTTTCATCCCCTGGATCAAACCAAGCTCATAATTTTGGGTCTGATAAGGAAAAAACCAAAAACGCCAGATAAAAATGCCCAGCCACACCAGCAGAAATGGCAGCCAGATCAGCAATGTCCGTTTAAAACGCAGCCTACAGGGGAATGCCTCATCTGTGAGACAAAACCAGATCAAAACCGGCCGCAGAAACTCAAGCATTAAAAAGTAATCCAGCCCAATATGATTAATTCCCGCCAGGATAACCGCCGGAAAGAGCAGCCACGCATACCGCAGATCAACCGCAACCCGCAAAGACAGAATAAATGAAAGCATCAGAAAATTGAAGAGAATTCCGAAATCACTGTAATTAATGGCTATTGGCTGTTGATCAAAACCAGGGTAAACCAGAAACAAAATGGCCACCCACATACCCAGCCACCCGGATTTCTTCCATGTCAGTTGAAACACCCGCCAGACCGCCAGCGCCGCCAGAATACGAATGACCAGATGAAATATCTGCCATTTCCAGGCCTCTGTCCCAAAAAGAGGAATCGTAATCTGTGGGATCCAGGCAATAAAAGGCCGGTTGGTTGAAAAATAGCGGGTCAATCCATCCGCACCCAATTGAGTCCGGATAAAGAGAAAGGCCCAGTCATCCCAATAAAAACCCAGCCAGGGAATCACCCATGCATAAGCCAGCAGGCCTGTCAGCACAATCAAACCGGGCTGCAGCCAACCCGGAACAGATCGGGGCGGCTCCTGATGATCGATCCGTAGATCACTCATAAAATGATTTAAGTCCTTTCAGAGACATCCTCTGTTGCGATGCCAGGGAAATGTTGCGCAACACATAAACCGGGCGTTGTTTTACCTGCTGAAAGATGTAGCCAATATATACCCCCACAATTCCCAGCACGATCATTAAACTGCCTCCAATAAATAAAAGCACAAACATCAGCGAACTCCATCCGGGCGCCAGAAAGCTGGTATGGCCGGTAACCCAGAAACTCAGCACATAAACCGCTTCTACGACCGACAGAAATAACAGCAAAACTCCCAGTGAAATACTGATATATAACGGAACCAGCGAAAAGGAAAAAATCGCATCCATCGACAGTTTAAACATTTTTTGAAACGTATATTTTGATTTGCCTGCAATTCTGGATTCTTCGTTAAAAGGCAGAACCATTTTCCGAAAACCTGTCCAGGCAACCATTCCCCGCAGGAAACGATGATATTCCGGCATACTGCGCAGCGCTTCCACAACAACGCAATGCATCGCTCGAAAATCTGCCCCGCCCGGGGTAATATCCGTATTCCCGATATGATTGATCAAACGATAGAACAATTGCGAGCTTCTGCTTTTGAATGTAGAAAGCTTCTCTTTTTCCTGACGCTGCGTAAGCACCAAATCATACCCCTCAGACAATTTTTGAAGCATCTCAGGGATCATTTTCGGCGGGTGTTGTCCATCGCCATCCATCGTAATTAAAATATCTGCCCGGGTACGGTCAATGCCGGCCGTAAGCGCAGCCTGATGGCCAAAATTACGGCTCAATTCCAACACCTCAACCCGGTCATCCTGCCGCTGTAATTCTGACAATATGGCCGCGCTGTGATCGTCAGAACCATCGTTGATATAAGTCACCAGCACAGAATTCGGCAAATCATCAATCACCGTGCGCAGTTTCTGATGAAAGTTAACCAGAGATTCCTGCTCGTTGTATACCGGAATCACAATATTAATACTGGGGAATTTGGATTGCATATCCTGGCCCTTTTTTTGATAAATGCCCGTATATTATATCTGAAAAATTACTGCAACAACGCAGACTGAAGAACTGTCTCATCTTTAAATGCCGAAAACCTGCGGAAATAACACGGCCAGGCATCGGCTTCAACCAACCGGTTCAGAGCCTGCGCTGTCACCTACCCCACTGGAAACAATCGGACGGGGTATTTCAACAGGATTTGCTAATTCAAAACGATAGGCTGCCGTTCCAAATTGGATCACATCTCCATGCCGCAAAACTTTTCCGCCAGAATCAATCGGGTTGAAATTTACATACGTCCCGGCGATGGTATTGGCATCATAGACGGCCCATTCACCTTCTTCTGAACACCGCAAACGGGCATGCACCGCATTTAACCCGGGAGAATCAACATAGATATTCGCCGTACGGTTGTTGTTACCAACGGTGACCTCTCTCCTGTTCAATTCAATCGCACCATCCATCTGTGCCATACCATCTGCCGGCAACGGAATCAGACGCGACAAATGGGCCGGTTCAACAGACTCACTCTGAACAGCCGGTTGGCTTATCCTGCCCGCTAAAGCATCTGTGGGTTTCTTTTCTTTCTGTACGGCAGGCAGGGTAATCGGGCGTTTCGCTGCGGTTCGAGGCAGAGTCAGCGTTTGATTACGTGCCAGCGCCCGCACCGGTTTCGAGCCCATCCGGGCTGCTGTATTGCGATTCAACTGCGCTTTCGTCGATGTTCCATATGTCTGAAGAATCTCAATACCACCCGACGGGCCGCCTGAGAAAAACTGTTTTCGCAACCGAAAGCCAAAATATATCAGAGCGCTGATGAACAGAAGAACGGCAACACCGCCAAAAAACTTCAGCAGTTTTGCAGGTTGTTTCCAGATACTGCCCCCTGAAGCATCGACTTCAACTTTGACCGGAATTTGAAGACTGCGCTGCGTCAGACCCAGCTGATCGGTAACTTCAATTTGAAGCTGAATGGTACGGTTCCCTTCAATGGCTTTCAAAGGTAAGTTAAACTGATTAAAAGGCGGCTGTATGTTTTGAACAGCCAACAACCCATCCATATAAAGACGGGCCTCTTTCAGTTCACGCGGGCGTTTATCAGGAAACTCAAGCACAAACTGTATCGGAACAGTTTCAGGCATCAACTTTTTCTGATTGTCTGCATCTTCCTGATAAGATCGCTGAATAACCACCGGCGGCGACAAAAAAATAGGCGTTGGCGGCTGAAGACTAAGCGCAAAATGAACCGGTTCACTGGATAAAGCAACTCCCTGCCGCTCAACTTCAACTGTAACCGAATAATTACCTGTCTGAGTAATGTCAGACAGGTAAGATGCCTGATAAATATACCGCATCGGCTGAATAAAAGCATCCAGCCCCGGAACTTCTTCATGGGTACTGATGACATATAAGCTGCCGCCGCTGTCACTGGCCAGGTGATGAAGTGAATCCACCTCCGGGCTGTCCGTTGCTCCAGGGGCAACCAGCCAGACAAAAACCGGCACTCCAGCCTGAACCGCCCGCGATATCTGATTGGGCAAAGCTTCCGTCATATTTGCCGGCAACACAGAAGTAATATAAAAAATGACAGACTTCATATCAGGTTTGAGAGTCGGATCGGTCGCCAGATCCAACGCAACTGAAAGACTGATCAGATTCGCCTGTGAATTCACCAAATCAGGCTGATAACTCTGCAAAATCTGATTCCACTCTCCGGCATTGGTAATCTGAACAGCATACAAACCATTCGCAGTAGTCACTGAAAGGCTGTTTGGCTGATCGGCGCCCGCCTGATTTTGAGCCCAGACGAACAAAGTCTTTTGAATATAACTGAAATAATTTCCTCCCGGAGCCGGAGTCGCAAAAGCAGAAGAAGGATTATATGCCAGGATTAACTGGATACCCGGCTCTTCGCGTTCCAGGGTTTGCAGTTCAAGCAGCGAACCGTTTTCATTTACCTTCACCTGCTCTTTTTGCAAATCTGCAATGAAGTTTCCTCTTTCGTCATACATTTCCAGTTGAAACTGAACTTCCGGAAACCGATTCAAATCCATCGGTGAAACTGCCAGCCTGCTCCCTGACTGCGCCCGCACCAGAATCATCGGACTGATTAAAAACAAAATAAAGAGGGTCAGCCCTGAAAACAGCCGACACTGAGTATGCTTTTTCGCTGTAAATTTCATAGTCTTATTCTAAATGATTAATGGCTGCCTGGCAGATATTCTTACTCTGTCAAACACAGATACGGCTCGTTCATTTAATCCTTTCATCAGATCCAAACAGGGCATACACCTGAATTTTATAAGCGCACAGGATACAAGAGCGGCATTTGAAGAAATCATGCGCTCTCTGTGTAATAACGCATTCCATTTTATAACATTCCGGTGACCTGCTCTGAAGAAGAAGTTACCCAATCGCCTGCATTTTCTGGCATAATGGTATCAAAGCAGTATTCATCTATTAACGATAGAAATAGGTATAATGATTATTGGCTGGAAAGAGAGAAAATATGGAATTTTTAACCGACCCAAATTTTGCCTATGTTATTCTGATGCTCAGTTTTTTTGCAACCATACTGGCCTTATTGTCGCCAGGAACCGGAATTATTGAAGTAACTGCCCTGATGGGTTTTCTGGGCAGCATAAGGTTAATTTACCTTAACCCCATCCGGATATGGGCATTAATCCTTATGCTGATCAGCCTGCTGCTTCTTCTGATCAGCATACGCAAAGTAAAACGCTGGTGGCTGTTACTCTTCGCCCTGTTTCTGTTTCTGATCGGGTCCATCTTTCTGTTTAAACAACATGGAAAATGGATTGCGGTTAATCCTTTCCTGGCGCTGCTCACAGCCGGAATTGGCTTTCCCGCCTTATGGTGGATCGGACGGAAAGGGCTTGAAGCGATCTGGCAGACACCGCAGATGGATTTATCACAACTGATTGGAGAAGTCGGATATGCCCGCAGTACCATCCACCAACATGGCACCGTTTACGTAGCCGGCGAAGAATGGAGCGCCCATTCCAAAAGCCCCATCCCGGCCGGAACTCGGGTTAAAGTCATTCAGCGTGATGGATTAGTGGTTCTGGTAGAACCCATTGATTCAGATCAACAACAGGAACAAATTGTATAGGAGTATATTTATGGAAAGCTCATTATTATGTATGTCAACCGGTCTGATTGTTTTTCTGGTTTTTATTAGCCTTTTTTCGGCATTAAAAATCGTCCCGGAGTTTCAACGGATGGTCGTATTCCGACTTGGTCGTTGTATCGGTTCCCGCGGGCCCGGATTAATCGTACTGATTCCCTTCGTTGACCGTGCCATTCGGGTTGACCTTCGAGAACAGGTTCGTGAAATTCCCGCTCAAACGTCCATTACCGCTGACAATGCCCCCATATCCATTGACTTTCTGTGGTATTACAAGGTCTTTGATCCGGTTCAGAGTGTGCTGCAGGTTGGCAACTTTGAACTCGCCGCTCAGGGTATTGCAACTACCACCCTGCGCGCCGTCATCGGCGGAATTCCATTGGATGTCGTGCTGTCTGAACGTGAAAGAATCAACGTGGCGCTGCGTACCCGTCTGGATGAAGTCACCGAACGATGGGGCGTCAAGGTTACCAATGTTGAAATCCGTGAAATCATCCCGCCGCGGGATGTGCAGGATGCAATGAACCGCCAGCTTTCTGCTGAAAGAAACCGCCGCGCCGTGGTAACCGAATCTACCGGTACCCGCGAAGCCGCCATCAACGTGGCTGAAGGCGAAAAACAGGCCGCCATTCTCAAAGCCGAAGGCGCGAAACAGGCAGAAATCCTCAAAGCTGAAGGAGAACGTCAGGCCCAACTGCTTCAGGCAGAAGGTTTTTCCTCTGCCCTGGACGAAATTTACAAAACTGCCAGGAATGTTGACCAGCACACCATGACCCTGCAATACTTTGAAACCCTCAAGACGATGGCCGCAGGAGCTTCAACCAAATATATTTTCCCGATGGAATTTACCAGCATGATCCAAAACTTCGCGAAAAGCAATCTTGAATCCGGCAAAAAATCGGAAAACAGCGAAAACGCTTAATAAAGCTGCCCGCCGCTGAAATCAGCGGCGGGCTTTTTTGTTATTCTGTTTATGGAAATATGGATAACTTCACCATTCATTCGGCAACCATCCAGGATCTGAAAGCGATCTCCCGCCTCGAAAAAGTCTGTTTTCAGGAAGACCGCTGGCCGCTGATCGACATTCTGATGGTTCTGACCTCTTCCGGAATCGTAAGACTTAAGGCCGTCAGCCATACAGGAAATCTGATGGGCTTTATTGCCGGCGATCTTCATCAATCTCCATCAATCGGATGGATCATTACCCTGGCCGTATTCCCTGAATTCCGAAGGCAAAAAATCGCCTCTCACCTGCTGCAAGCCTGTGAAACCAACATGCAGCGCACCACCTTCCGCCTCAGTGTGCGCGAAGACAATACATCTGCCATCCGCTTATATACCCAACACCAATACCAACAGGTAGATTACTGGAAAAATTATTATGCGCCCGGCGTTCACGCTTTGGTTATGGAACGATGGCGCGCCTGACCAGGCAGGAAGCAGGTTTTTCATTCATCTGCTGCGCGCTTTCTGCAACCTGAGCAGAATGATCAAAGTCGGTAATCAATGAAATACAGTATATCTGTGTGTTTTCTGCCCGGTCATAAAACCGGTCATAATATGGTTTTCTCAGAAAAAAAGGATTCAGGCGATCAGCAAATTAAAAGCCTCAAATTGGTTTGCGCTTCATTGAACGCTAATGGATCAACGCCCTACATGGTTTGAATGATTTTCGGGTTGAGGCCGAAGGACATGCAGATGATTTTAAAATTATTTGGCCAATGTTGGGGGTTTGCCATCATTCAGAAATGTGTACGGCAACCGTTTACACCCTGCCGATTTCAGCAGGTGGGTTTTTGGCCGGCGCAGGATGGGTGATGGGGTCACGGTTTCTGCCGTGCGTGAGATCCATGCGAATGTAGGGCGGGATGCCCACATCCCGCCCTACCCGGTGGGGTATTATATCCGGCGGGGGATAAACAGAATGCGCCCGTGTTATCAGG
>CAZEEL010000048.1:0-10441 GCA_964511135.1 uncultured Leptolinea sp.
AAAATTACCCATTGACGTATTTCAATTTTATAGTAACATTTTAACCATGTTCAGCTTTGACATTAGCCTTCTGGTTGTTGTTCTTCTGGTCGTCCTTGTTCTTAAGGACGTATCACTGGCTGGGAGGCTGCCGAAAGTATCACCTGCGTTTGTTTAGAGATTACCGATAAGAAACAGAGCCACCCAGTCAAAGGGTGGCTTTTTTATTGCTTTTCAAAGGAGTTGTCTATGAAATCAGATCAGATCAAAAAAGGTTTTGAAAAAACACCGCATCGCGCTTTACTGAAAGCAACCGGCATTACGGATGCAGATATGGATAAGCCTTTTATCGCTGTTGTCAATTCTTATATTGATATTATCCCGGGCCATGTACATCTGCAGGAGTTTGGAAAACTGGTCAAACAGGCGGTGCGGGAAGCCGGGGGTGTTCCTTTTGAATTCAATACGATTGGCGTAGATGATGGCATTGCGATGGGGCATGCCGGAATGAAGTTCTCACTGCCTTCTCGCGAGTTGATTGCTGACAGTGTTGAAACGATGGTATCTGCCCATTGTTTTGATGGCATGGTATGCATTCCAAACTGTGACAAAATTGTACCGGGCATGGCAATGGCCGCCGTGCGAACGAATATCCCGACCGTCTTTGTCTCCGGCGGGGCCATGCCGGCCGGCCGAACCCCTGAAGGTAAAGCGATTGATCTGACCTCTGTTTTTGAAGGGGTGGGCGCTTATCAAAGCGGAAAAATCGACCGTGAACGGCTGAAAATGCTGGAAGACCGGGCCTGTCCCTCCTGCGGTTCCTGTTCGGGCATGTTTACCGCCAACAGCATGAATTGTCTGCTGGAAGCGCTCGGTATGGCTTTGCCTTACAATGGCTCGGCCCTGGCTCAGACCCCTGAGCGGGAGACGCTGGCAAAACTGGCCGGGCGTAAGATTATGGACCTGGTTGAACAGCAGATTACCCCCCGTCAGATTATTACCCTGGAAGCTTTTGATGACGCTTTTGCTCTCGATATGGCGATGGGCGGTTCTTCGAATACGGTGCTGCATGGGATGGCAATTGCCCATGAAGCCGGACTGAATTATCCCCTGGAACGGATTAACGAAATATCTGCCAAAACGCCTTACATCTGCAAAGTAAGCCCGGCCGGAGAATGGCATATGGAAGATGTGCATCTGGCGGGAGGCGTTCCGGCAATTTTGAAAGAGGTTCAAAATGCTACCGGGGCATTGCATCTTGACCGAATAACGGTTACCGGCCGCCCGCTGCGCGATATGGTTGAACAGGCCGAAGTAAAAAACACGGCCGTGATTCGATCGGCAGATCAGGCATATTCAGCTACCGGCGGACTGGCCATTCTCTTTGGCAATCTGGCTCCGAGAGGCGCCGTTGTAAAAGCCGGCGGTGTCAGCAATGTCATGCGCCGGTTCAGCGGCCCGGCCCGGGTTTATGAATCGCAGGACAGCGCACTGGCCGGGATCATGGCGGGTGAAGTTCAGCCTGGCGAAGTGGTGGTGATTCGTTATGAAGGGCCGCGGGGCGGGCCAGGGATGCAGGAAATGCTTTCACCCACCAGCGCCATCATGGGCATGGGTCTGGGCGATAAGGTGGCCATAATCACCGACGGCCGTTTCTCCGGTGGTACCCGCGGCGCCTGTATTGGTCATGTTTCTCCCGAAGCGGCTTCCGGCGGCCCGATTGCTGCACTGCAAATGGGAGATATCATCGAAATTGACCTGGATGCCCGCACGCTGCAGGTGAACCTGTCTGAAACTGAAATCAAACAGAGGCTGGCGGCTTTGCCTCCTTTTGAACCGCGAACCCAAAGCAAATGGCTGCGGCGGTATTCGCATTTTGTCACCAGCGCGGATCATGGCGCTGTTTTGGAAGACTAATTCATTATTGGAGTTATTTATGAAAAAAAGCGGAGCACAAATTGTTTGGGAAACTCTGATACAACAGGGAGTCAAGGTTGTTTTTGGGTATCCTGGCGGGGCGATGATCCCGATTTACGACGCCTTATTGGACTACCCTGATATTCATCATGTGCTGGTACGGCATGAACAGGGCGCCGCTCACATGGCAGATGGCTATGCCAGAGCGTCCGGCAGGGTGGGTGTAGCGATGGCTACCTCCGGCCCGGGAGCAACCAACCTGGTTACCGGAATTGCCACTGCCCTGATGGATTCTTCTCCGACCGTGTTCATTACCGCACAGGTTGGCAGTAAACTGATCGGCTATGATGCCTTTCAGGAAATTGATGTTACCGGTATTACGCTTCCGATTACCAAACATAATTACCTGGTGACAGATACCAAAGATATTACTCCGGTGCTGAAAGAAGCGTTTTATATTGCCGGAACCGGCCGGCCCGGCCCGGTGCTGGTGGATATTACCCGCGACGCTCAGACAAAGGTGATTGACTGGGAATATGATGATTCGCCTGTCCAACTGACAGGCTATCGCCCGGATCACAGCCCCAGCCCGTCAAAAATCCAGCAGGCTGCGGATATGATCAGAGCGGCAAAACGCCCGATTATCCTGGCGGGTCAGGGGGTTTTGCAAAGCGGAGCCATGGAAGAGTTGAAACAATTTGTCGAGCTGACCCGCATCCCGGTGGCTTTGACTCTGCTGGGGCTTGGCGGTTTTCCTGCCAGCCACCCCCTGAATTTGGGGATGATGGGCATGCACGGAAACGCTTATGTCAATCACGCAATTCAGGATTCTGACCTGATTCTGGCGTTTGGGATGCGCTTTGATGACCGGGTAACCGGCAAGCTGGAAACTTATGCCCCGTTGGCGCAGAAGATCCATATTGATATTGACAAATCAGAAATCGATAAGAATATAAAAGTGGATCTGGCTTTAATTGGCGATTTACGCGAAACCCTGAAGAAAATTCTGGTTCTGACACAGCCGGCTGATCATGCAGACTGGATTGCCCGTATTGATGAATGGAAACAGGACAGCCTGCAGCGGGATATTCGTAATATCTCACCGAATGGGAAATTACATGCGGCTTATGTGATCAATGAAATATGGAAGCTTACCCAGGGGAATGCCATTATGGTTACCGATGTTGGTCAAAACCAGATGTGGACAGCTCAGTTTTACAAATTTAATTCTCCCCGCCAGTTGATTACTTCCGGCGGTTTGGGAACAATGGGTTTTGGTCTTCCGGCCGGCATCGGAGCAAAATTTGCAAAATCCGGTGAAGAAATTTGGGTGATTGCCGGCGATGGAGGCTTCCAGATGACCCAGGCAGAGCTGGCAACCATTGTTCAGCAGGGAATTAAAATAAATATTGCTATTCTGAATAATGGGTATCTGGGCATGGTTCGCCAGTGGCAGGAACTGTTCTATGATAAACGCTATTCTTACACCCCCATAAACAGCCCGGATTTTGTTAAAATTGTCGAAGCGCATGGCTTAACCGGTTTGCGGGTTACCCGCAGAGAAGATGTTGACTCTGCCATTCAGCAGGCCCGGCAGACCGAAGGAACCGTATTGATTGACTTCAGGATTGAACCCGAAGATAATGTTTACCCCATGGTTCCCGCCGGCGCTGATCTGAAAGAAATGATCCGGCGGCCCAAACCAAACGCATCCGATATGATTGAAAATCAGGCGTAGGAGAAGAGACATGCATTATACGATTGTAGTTTTAGTAGAAGATAAACCTGGGGTGTTGAACCGGGTGGCTTCCCTGTTCCGACGCCGGGGATTTAATATTGATTCGCTCACGGTTGGTCATACGGAGACGGAAGGAATTTCCCGCATGACGATCTATCTGGACAGTGACGAAGAAAGCATCGAACGTTTGAAGGCTTATCTCTATAAATTGGTAAATGTCATTCAGATAAAAGACCTTACCTCAGTGCCTTCGGTTATTCGTGATCTGGCCATGATCAAAATCAGAGCTGATCTCGAAAATCGCACCAACATTATGCAGATTGTAGACGTTTTTCGTGCTCATATTGTTGATATTACCGGAAATTCATTTATCATTGAAATTACCGGTGATGAAAAAAAGATTGCCGGGTTCCTTGATGCCCTGCGGCCCTGGGGTATTATTGAAATGGTGCGCACGGGCGTTGTGGCCATGGAGCGCGGCGATACTGCGCTGTACACCAATGGAAATAAGGATGCTGACGGTTGCTGATGTGATTGGCAACTGATACAACAAATTAAACAACATTAAAATTGAGGGTAAAAACCTCACAATCAGGAGAAAAAAATGGCTAAAATGTTTTTTGGAAATGTAGAAGAAGAAGTTGTTACACGGCAGGAGTTTCCGCTCTCAAAAGCGCAGCAGGTATTAAAGGATGAAATTGTGGCGGTTCTGGGTTATGGCGTTCAGGGCCCTGCGCAATCATTAAATATGCGCGATAATGGGATTAACGTCATTATTGGTGCAAATGAAGGCGGCAGCAGTTGGAAGAAAGCCTTACAGGATGGCTGGGTGCCCGGCAAAACCCTGTTTTCACTGGAAGAAGCTACCCAACGCGGCACCATCATTCAATATCTGGTTTCTGACGCCGGTCAAAAACTCAGCTGGCCCGGCATTAAACCTCATCTGAAAAAAGGAGACGCCCTTTGTTTTTCACACGGTTTCGGCATTGTATTCAGTGATCAAACCGGAATTGTTGCGCCCGACTATGTGGACGTGATTATGGTTGCCCCCAAAGGTTCAGGCACCAGCGTGCGGGCCAACTTCCTGAGCGGCAGCGGCATTAACAGCAGTTTTGCGGTGGATCAGGATTATACCGGCCGTGCCCGTGAACGAACCCTGGCGCTTGGCATTGCGATTGGCTCCGGTTTTCTGTTTGCCACCGATTTTAAGCATGAAGTCTACAGTGACCTTACCGGTGAACGGGGTGTTTTGATGGGTGCGCTGGATGGCATTATGGAAGCCCAGTATGCCACGTTGCGTAAACATGGTCATACCCCCAGCGAGGCATTTAATGAAACGGTTGAAGAACTTACCCAGAGCCTGATTCGCCTGGTTTCAATGAATGGTATGGATTGGATGTACGCCAACTGCAGTACTACGGCTCAGCGCGGCGCTTTGGATTGGAGCCCCCGCTTCAGAGATATTACCGCACCTTTGTTTGAAGAACTCTATCAGAGCGTTGCTACCGGAGAAGAAACCCGGCGTACTCTTGAGGCGAACAGTGCACCCGATTATCGGGCCAAACTGGAAGCTGAATTGAAAGAAATGCGTGATTCTGAATTCTGGACTGCCGGAGCCAAAGTGCGCTCTCTGCGCCCTGAAAACTGGAAACAGGATTAGGGAATCAGGTCATGTCTGAATCATATATTCGGATTTTTGATACTACCCTGCGGGATGGCGAGCAATCACCGGGAGCTTCTATGACCAGCGCTGAAAAGCTGGAAGTGGCTCGCGGTCTTGCCCGCCTGGGTGTAGATGTTATTGAGGCGGGTTTCCCGGCTGCCTCACCCGATGATCTTGAAGCGGTACGTAAAATAGCCCGCGAAGTTGGAAATACGGAACAGAACGGTAGAATTCCATATATCTGTGGTTTGTCACGATCTGTTCCGGGAGATATTGACAAAGCCTGGGAAGCCGTTCGCCCGGCAGCCAAACCCTATATCCATATTTTTCTGGCCACTTCTGATATTCACATGGAGTACAAGCTGAAAATGACCCGTGAGCAGGTCATTAACAAAGCCCGTGAAATGACAGCCTATGCCAGAAGTTTGTGCGCAACCGTTGAATTCAGCCCTGAAGATGCCGGACGGAGTGACCCTCATTTCCTCTATCAGGTGCTGGAAGAAGTCATCAAATGCGGAGCAACGACGCTGAACATTCCCGATACGGTTGGGTATCTCTACCCCCTGGAATATGAAGCCCTGATTGCCGGAATTATTCGGAACACGAAGGGCATTGATCAGTGTGTGGTGTCTGTGCATTGCCATAACGATCTTGGAATGGCGACAGCCAATACGCTGGCTGGTCTGCGGGCAGGGGCCCGCCAGGCCGAAGTTACCATCAACGGAATTGGCGAGCGGGCCGGAAATACGGCCCTTGAAGAAGTGGTGATGGCCATTAATACCCGCAAACCGTATTTTGGAATGAAAACCGGCATTGACGCCACCCAGATTACCCGCATGAGTAAGATGGTCAGCAATTATACCGGCATTGCCGTTCAGACCAACAAAGCCATTGTCGGAGCCAATGCTTTTGCCCATGAATCGGGTATCCATCAGGATGGTATGCTGAAGAACCAAAGCACCTATGAGATTATGCGCCCTGAAAGCGTTGGCGCTGCGCAAACAAAACTGGTTCTTGGCAAGCATTCCGGCCGCCATGCCTTACAGGTTCGGCTTGAAACGCTGGGATACAGCCTTGATGAAAAAGAACTGCGTACGGTCTTTGAACGGTTCAAAGTGCTGGCCGATAAGAAAAAAATGATTACCGATGCCGATATTGAAGCGCTGGTTTCTGACGAACTGTATCATCCGCATGAACTTTTTACGCTCGATGGGCTGCAGGTTGCCTGCGGAACTATGGGACTGCCAACCGCTACCATCCGTATTAAAACCCCGGATGGGCAGATGCATGTACAGGCGAATGTTGGCACCGGCCCGATTGACGCAATTTTTAAAGCCATTGATTCAATTGTTGGCTGCCCGATTGTGTTACAGGAATTCAGCGTTCATGCGGTCACTGAAGGGATTGATGCGCTGGGCGGTGTAAGTGTTCGTATTCAGGGCGAACAGAACCATACCACCCTTGACCCGCAAAAAGAGTCAGATCAGACGCGCAGTTATGGCGGCTATGGAGCGGATACGGACATCATTGTTGCCAGCGCCAAGGCTTATCTCTCTGCATTAAACAAAATGCTGATTGCCAGGAACGCGCGGGCTGCTTCAAAAAAACAGACAGAAGATTCTGCCTCTGCCTGAAACCCTGTATCAAAATAGCGTTTAATTTATAGAAACAGGACTACAAAAAAAGAATGAAAAATACAGGATCTACCCTTTTTGATAAAGTCTGGAAAAGTCATATTGTTACCTGGCAGCCCGATTCTCCGGCAGTATTGTATATTGACCTGCAACTGGTGCATGAAGTGACATCACCCCAGGCATTTACCGGGCTGCGTCAGCGCGGTCTGAAAGTTCGCCGCCCTGACCGAACGGTAGGAACCATTGACCACAGTATTCCAACCAAAACCACCGGGCATGGCTCTGCCGGAAGGATGGTTTTTGCCGATGAACTGTGCGCCAGACAAATCTCCCAAATGGAAGAGAATTGCCGTGAATTTGGCATTCGCCTGTTTGGGCTGGATTCCGGCCAGGGCGTGGTGCATATTGTTGGCCCTGAACAGGGCTTTACCCAGCCGGGGATGACCATTGTTTGCGGAGACAGCCATACGGCCACTCACGGAGCTTTTGGGGCGCTGGCTTTTGGAATTGGCACCAGTGAAGTGGAGCATGTACTGGCCACTCAATGTTTGCTGCAAAATCGCCCTGAAACACTGGAAGTGCAAATAAAAGGCGCTCCCGGGTATGGAGTAACGGCCAAAGACATTATTCTGGCGTTAATTAACCAGATTGGCACCGGGGGCGGTACCGGCTCTGTCATGGAATATACCGGCGATGCTGTGCGCCGGCTGAGCATGGACGAACGGATGACCATCTGTAATATGTCGATTGAAGCAGGAGCCCGGGCCGGTATGATTGCGCCGGATGATACCACGTTTGAATACCTTGCGGGCCGTCCTTTTGCTCCTCAGGGAGCAGAATGGGATCGCAGTCTGGCGGTATGGCGGACTCTCCCAACCGATGAAGGAGCCGTATATGATCGGAGTGTTTCTCTGGATATATCCAACCTGGCCCCCATGATTACTTTTGGAACCAATCCCGGAATGGGCATTCCTGTTGACGGGCGGGTTCCCCGGCCTGATGAAATCCGTGATGCCAGCCAGCGGGCTGCTTTGGAGAAAGCTCTGGCCTATATGGGCCTGCAGCCTGGCCAGCCTTTGGCGGGGCACCCGGTTGATGTGGTTTTCCTCGGCAGTTGTACCAACGGCCGGATCAGTGATTTGCGTCAGGCAGCCGGCCTGATGCGCGGTAAAAAAGTAGCGGATGGAATGCGCATGTTGGTTGTGCCCGGCAGCCCGATGGTAAAACAGCAGGCTGAAGCGGAAGGACTGGATAAAGTCTTTAAAGAAGCCGGTGCGGAATGGCGCGAACCTGGCTGCAGTATGTGTATTGCCATGAACGGCGATTATATTGAACCTGGCCAGTATGCTGTGAGCACCAGTAACCGCAATTTCGAAGGCCGGCAGGGAAAAGGCGGCCGTACGTTGCTGGCCAGCCCTCTGACGGCGGCTGCGGCAGCGATTACCGGCAGGGTTACTGACCCGCGCACACTGTTAGCTGATTCGTAAGGAAAATTTATGAAAAAATACACTCCTTTTACATCCCGGGTTGCGGTTCTCCCGGCCAACAATATTGATACCGACCAGATTATTCCGGCCCGTTTTTTGAAGATTACCGATAAAGCCGGTTTGGGGTCCAACCTGTTTTATGACTGGCGCTATCTGCCGGATGGCAGCCCCAACCCTGATTTTGTGTTAAACCAGCCTCAGAATAAAACGGCTGAAATACTGCTGGCAGGGGATAACTTCGGCTGCGGTTCTTCGCGTGAACATGCCCCCTGGGCGTTGATCGGGTTTGGTTTTCGGGCGGTTATTTCAACCTCGTTTGCTGATATTTTTCGCAACAATGCACTGAAAAATGGGTTGCTGCCCATCCAGATTACTGCCGCAGAGCATCAGTCTTTGCTGAATCTGATTCAGACTTCACCGGATGCAGCATTAACCGTAGATCTGTCTGCTCAGACTCTGGGCCTGCCTGACGGAAAAAAATATGCATTTGCCATTGATGTGTTCTCACGTACCTGCCTGCTGAATGGAACAGATGAGCTGGGCTATCTGCTTGGCCTGCGTGAGCAAATTGCGGCCTATGAACAGGCGAATGGAAAATAACAACACCTGTCCAGGTGTGTGATACAGATGAAACACAGGGAGAAATATGCAGGCAAAAATAGTCGTTTTACCTGGCGATGGTATCGGCCCTGAAGTTACTGCTGAGGCTGTTCGCGTATTGCAATATATTGCTCAGAAGTTTGGGCATCAGTTTACGTTTCAGGAATATATGATTGGCGGGTGTGCCATTGATCGCTTTGGCACTGCCTTGTCTGATGAAACTTTGGCTGCCTGTCAGGCGGCTGATGCCGTTTTGTTGGGCGCTGTGGGCGGGCCCAAATGGGATGACCCGCAGGCGCCGGTCAGGCCTGAGCAGGGTTTGCTGGCGCTGCGTAAGGGGTTGGGTGTATTTGCCAACCTGCGGCCGGTCAAAGTGTACCCTTCGTTGCTGGATGCCTCGCCTCTGCGCCCTGAAAGACTGGCCGGGGTTGACATGATCGTTGTGCGCGAGCTGACCAGCGGCCTGTATTTTGGGCAGCCCAAAGGACGCGATACGGTCGAAGGCCGTCAGCGGGGCGTGGACACGCTGGAATATTATGATTTTGAGATACGCCGCATTGTTGAATTGGCTTTCAGTCTGGCGGCCGGCCGGCGCAAAAAAGTTACTTCGGTCGATAAAGCCAATGTGTTGGCTTCTTCCCGTTTGTGGCGGCAGATTGCTGTTGAGGTTGGTCAGGCGCACCCGGATATTGCCCTTGAACATATTCTGGTGGATTCCGCAGCCATGAAGTTGATTACGCACCCGGCCAGCTTTGATGTGGTGGTTACAGAAAATATGTTTGGCGATATTTTAACCGATGAAGCTGCGGTTTTATCCGGTTCAATGGGGTTGCTGCCGTCGGCTTCACTGGGCAGCAGCGGGCCCGGGTTATACGAACCCATTCATGGTTCCGCGCCGGATATTGCCGGTAAAGGCATTGCCAACCCGATGGGCACTGTTTTAAGCGCGGCCTTTTTGCTGCGTTATTCGCTGAAACTGGAAAAAGAAGCTTTGGCGGTGGAAGCTGCCGTAGAGAAAGCCATTGCTGATGGAAAGCTGACGGCAGATTTGGGCGGAAGTCTGGGAACCGGAGAAGCCACGGATACCATTCTGGCCAATCTGAATCAGCAGATGTAGCCTCTGTTTTTTGAATCCTTTGCAGGTGATGCACGCTGCCGGCCAAAAGCAGCGTGCATTTTTAATCAGAGGTTAGGCAGCCGGAATCAACATTTGCGGCGTAACAATCTCATGCGGATATTTTGACCGCCCTTCAAAAATCGCACAGGGGTTTCGGAATGGGCTGCTGCTGATCTTCCATAATCGTTTTTTGCAAATTCAATTCTGAGCCATATCCATCGCGTCTGTCCCGGAATATATGGCGGCAGACTGACATGCCCCGGGCAGACTTTTAAAAGTCATTTGGGAATTTTCTGAGAAATCAGG
>CAZEEL010000048.1:10541-17152 GCA_964511135.1 uncultured Leptolinea sp.
GGGTGAAATCATTGACACCCCATATTGTATTTGCTATGATGTTTTTACGGGAAGGATACACTGCAGTTGTATTGGGGCAGGTCATAAAGGGCTGTCAGGCAGGTTTTTCGGCCGGTCTTTCTGCAGGCGGCGAAACAGAAGAATATATCCGGGTTATTTAACAGACTGTCAGGAGTAAACAATGTTAGCTTATGGGATTGGTTTTTTTCTGTCGGGAGTGGTTGCGCTTTTTATTTCGCTGGTGCAATGGCTGAAAATGCTCTATTTCAGGAACGATGTTGCAACCTGTACCGCAACGGTGACACAGGTCAGAAGCCGGAAAGTCGGATCATCCGGTTCCAGACGGAGCGGGGGGGCCAGGGTGTATCAGTTGCAGGTTGTTTATGTGGTCAATGGCGTAGATTATACATCCTGGCTGGATGCCCAGGCTTCTCAGGTTAAAGATGCTGTCGGCCGGCAGGTGGATATCCTTTATAAAATCTATAATCCAAAGCGGATTGCCTCGGCTGACCCTGAAGAACACAGAAGTAAAGTGATGTTCTTCCTGTATGCCGGTTTGGCGCTTCTGGCGTTGGGAACGGTGTTGCTGTTGCTCAGCCGGGTTTTCCGCTGATGCATTCAGCCTGACAATGAGCCAAGAGTCTGTGTGTATCAGAAGATAAGGGTTTATATAAAAGGAACAGATTCAGAGGTGTTTTGCCGAGCGCTTCTCCTCCCTGTGTCTTGTTCCGTTTTCCGGCAGCAGATTGGGGCGTGCCGGTGAGGGATGGTTGGCGGCAGAAGAAAATGCGTTTTTTCTGCAGAAAGGAATCGTGATGGGATGTCATATATGCGGAGCAGAGATGTCTGAAACGGCTCGATTTTGTTCGGCCGGCGAGCCGCAATCTCCTGCTCCGCGGCAGACTCTGCGTCAGGGGAGGCGGACAAAGCAGCCTGTGCTTTTGCCGGACCCTGATGGCGGCGGCGCGGAAGACATCATTGAGTATGATATTAAAGTTTCTCTCCTCGGCAACCGGCTGATACGGGGTTATCTTTCTATTCCGTTCGGCCTGTTTGGGGCGCTGCTGGTTTTTCTGGCCGTGGTCGGGAAGGGGCTTAAAGACAATTATGCTTTTTGGTTCGTATTCTTATTTATGGTCATTTCATTGATTGTGATTTTGCTGATTATGGAAGGCGCTTATGATTTGCATATCCGGCTCGACAGCAAAGGCGTGTGCATCCAAACCAGAGAAAAACAGGCCGGGCGAATCACCGCAGTGGTAATCCTCAATGGACTGCTGGGTTTATTTTCTTCAAATTCTTCTTCTTATACGTCGGGTTATGCCGCAATGTCGCAGTTGGATACTTATGTGGTCTGGCGGCATATAAAGAAAGCGGCTTTTTTTCCGCACGGGCCGTATATTCGGGTTAAAGCGGGTATTTTTGCAGAGGATAAAGCCGATATTTTCTGTACCCGCGAAAATTATGCGGCAGTGGCTCAATTTGTCAGACGGCATCTGCCGAAAAACGCCAAACTCAGGGGGGAACCTCTCTGAGTTTGGGATGATCTCTTAGGGGTATTCAGGCAGCCAAAACGGGCCGTTTTGTATGTGACGGCCCGTTTTTTTGTGTTTTAAGTGAAAATCAGTCGGTGGTATTTATTTCAGGAACCATTTTTCCTGGATTTCGTCAGGATGCATAAAGGGGTTGATCAGCTCACGATGCTGAAATGCTTCCGCAAAGCGATCCGGAGTGATAATCGGGATATCAACCAGCAGGCTGTTGCCAAACCGGCCGCCCAAAGCAGACGGATTGATCTCCATGCCGCCGGCAAGGTAATGCGCAGCGTAGGCCGCGTCGTAGGCGATGGCAGAGGGGTTTCCCAATGCCAGGCTTTCAAACTTCGGGTTTTCCTGGAGGGTCCATTGCCATACATCCAGATCGTGGGGAGAAGTTCCGCAAAGGAAAGCCGGCCATTTGTCCGGAGCCAGACCGGATTCCTCTTTGATTGACTGTTGAACAAACTCAAAGCCCCCATTGCTCCAGATGGCAATGATATCCGGGTGTTCCTGAAGCGTATGCGTTGTCCCTGGTTTCATCTTGAATGGGTCGTTTACATAATTGTCGCCGCCCTCAAGCAGGGTGACGCCCGGGTAGTCTTTAACGACGGCTTTCAGCGTTTCGGTGTGGTTATAGGCCGGGTAAAGGTCATAATACAAAACCTGTCCTTTCCCGCCCATTTTGTCGATCATCCATTTCAGACCGGTCAGCGCCCATCTCTGCTGGTCGATGGTTACGCTGTAAGCGCCGGGGATATCCTTTTCTGCGTCCAGCAGGATGACCGGAACTCCGGCGGCTATGGCTGCCTGAATATCCTTTTCGCTTTCCTGCACCACGCCATTCGTTGAATTTACGATGATGGCGATTACTTTCTTTGCCATCAGTTCTGAAACGCTGCCATAACTGCATGCAATGTTCATTTCGTCACAGGCGGTTTGAAAATCATTGCGGCGCGCTTCATTTTCGGGGTCGTCTCCGGCATAGCCCAGACCATACAATTTAACATCGATCAGTGATTGCAGGTCTGCCGGAGAGGGGTTGCGGTTAAGCGTGCAGCCGGACGGCCAGGCGGGTTTGTAGTCTCCGGCGGGGTTATTGGTCAGGTTGAGAAACCCGATGCCAAGTTTCAATTCATCCGGCAGGCTTTTGCTGGCCAGCACCAGTTCGCTGTTGCCAAAAGGCGGCTGTCCGGGCAGCGCGTCCATTTCATTAACAGTGCCCACACTTCCGTCTGATCTCCAGAGAAGCTTTCTGAATTGTTCCACCTCTCCTTTGCCTCCCGCGCTCAGAATGCTGCTTCCGTCCAGACTGACCAGGCAGTTCACGCAGATTTCTTCTTTGCCTTCCCATGCCCAGGGAGACACAAAAAGCCAGTCATTGGTGACCCAGTTGGCGCCGATAAAGCCTTCTTTGCTGTTGTTGGTCAGTGCGCGGGGGTTCTTTCCGTCGGCGTCCATGATCCACAGATTTTGTTTGCCTGCGCTTTCTTTAATAAAAGCGATATGGCTGCCATCGGGTGACCAGAGCGGGGTTTTGTCTGCTTCATCGGGGCTGTTGGTTAAGTTGACAGAGGGGCCGCTGCCGTCTGCGGCGATAATATAAATATCGCCGTTGGAATAAGTAATCTTTTTACCATCGGGTGACCAGTTTGGTTCTGCGCTGCCGCCCTCGGTGAATAAGGGGTGAACACTGCTGCCGTCTGCGTTCATAATAAAAACAACGGGGTCGTGGTTTTCTTGGCCTTCTACGCTTCGGTCAGATACAAAGGCTATCCGGCTGCCGTCGGGTGACCAGGCGGGGTCGATATCATGGGCGGGGTCGGCGGTGAGATTAATTGCCTCGCCGCCTTCGGGAGCCATGCTGAAGATATCTGCGTTTCCGTCACGATCAGAGAAAAATGCAATGGTACAGGGAATGGGTTCCGGAGTGGGAGTGGGGGCCAGGGTGGCGGTGGGGGCTGCTGTGGGTTCCGGGGTTGGCGCTTCAGCAGCCGCAGGGGCGGGCGTTGCTGTCGGGGTATTGACGCAGGCAGCCAATGATGCTATCAGAAGTATTGAAATGATTGTCCAAAGATGGATTTTCTTCATACGATTTTTACTCCTTGCTGAAAGAATGGTCATACAGAGATAACCGTACAATAATATAAGTTTAGCAAATTAATTCGGTTTTGTGGTGTGCAGGCTGCACACATTGGGTAAGAGGCCGTCTTCTTTTTCGGCAATGCAGGGCGGGATGCTTCATCATCTGCGCATTTTCTGCAGGAAAAAGCGCTGCATCCGATCAGCCGCCGCAAAAACACACCGAAGACCGACAGTTTACCCTGAAAAATCATCTGCGCTCACCCTACCGGCGGGCTGCAAAATGCATTTTTGTACTGAACTGTCTGATCTGATCATGATAGAATGCAGAGAATGGGTCGTTAATAATGAAGCAGGGATGAAAATGAAAACTCTTTATCTTGACTGTAATATGGGCATTGCCGGAGATATGTTTCTGGCGGCATTGCTTGAATTAACTGATTTGCCTGAACGGTGGGTTGCCGATTTGAACGCTCTGGGAATTCCTCAGGTCAGGATACGCGCCGGAAGAGAAATAAAGTCCGGAATCAGCGGAACCAAAGTGCGGGTGATGATTGGCGGTCAGGAGGAGCTCAGCGAAGATGATCCGGGGGGTGATGCTGATCTGCATCATGACCAGGCGCATCATGACGATCAACTTCACTCTTCGCATCATCACCATGATCACCATCGTCATCATGATCACCATCATCATGCCGGTTTGCAGGATATTCAGGCCATGATTTCCGGCCTGAAAGGTCTGCCGGAAGCGGCCCGTTCAGACGCGCTGGAAGTATTTGGATATCTGGCTGAGGCCGAAAGCCAGGTTCATGGGGTTCCGGTTGACCAAATTCACTTTCATGAGGTGGGTAATCTGGATGCGGTGGCCGATATTGTTTCGGTTTGCTGGCTGATGCGTTCGTTGGCGGTTGAGCAGGTTATTTCATCGCCCATTCATGTTGGCAGCGGTCAGGTGCGCTGTGCTCACGGCATATTGCCGGTGCCGGCTCCGGCGACGGCGCTGTTGCTGCAGGGGATGCCGATGTATGGCGGGCAGATTCGCGGAGAACTCTGTACGCCTACAGGCGCGGCGCTCCTTAAAAAATACGTTCAAGGGTTTGGCGGCATTCCGCAGATGCGGCTTCTCAAAACCGGTTACGGTCTGGGAACCAAAGATTTTGAGATTCCCAATCTGCTGCGGGTGATGCTTGGGGAAGCCGATGAGCCAGATTCTGAAACCGAATCCACAACAGACCGGGTGTATGAAATGCGCTGCAATCTGGATGATATGACCGCCGAAGATATTGCTTTTGTACAGGAGCTTTTGCTGGAGCATGGAGCGCTGGAAGTTTATACCCTGCCCTGCGGCATGAAAAAGGGACGGCCAGGCGTGGTGCTGAATTGCCTTTGCCGGTCTGAACAAAAAGATTCTCTGATTCAATTAATGTTAACGCATACAACTACTCTGGGAGTTCGCTTTGTGCTGATGGATCGATATGTTCTGGCACGAACGATCGACACCGTTGAAACTCCGTTTGGCCCGGTACGGGTTAAGCAGGCGCTTGGGCGTGGAATTATAAAGGAAAAGCCTGAGTTTGATGATCTGGCCCGGATTGCCCGCGAAAAAAATCTCCCGCTGGAAAGTGTCAGAAAAGGAATTCGCGGGTCTGCCGTTCAGAAAGATTAAGAACTTCAGGCCGCAGGGTGTGCCGTCTGAAGGTTTTATGATGGCCGGAGGGTGTTTTTTTGTTGGCATGTGCTCTGCTTAATTCAGGAATCAGGTGAGCGGCATTTCGTGAAGCAGTCTGCCGGCAGAAAGCCGGTCGCTGCGTCTGAGTTTGGATGTATACGGCTGGGTTCCCTGATTTTGAATCGTCTGTTGGCCTTCGGCCTCAACCGGAAAACGATCAACCCCCTGGGATTTTTTTGCTTCCTGGAGCTTTTTTTTGCCTCTGCTTTTTATTCAATCCTGCAGTAGAATTGCGGCATGAAATCACAAAAAACTGAAAGACTTCCCGGAAGTCTGTTGCTGCTGATTACTGCCGTCATCTGGGGCAGCGGTTTTGCTACCCAGCGTTTGGGGATGGAGCATGTTCAGCCCTTTACCTTTCTTTCAACCCGTTTCATTCTGGCTTCGCTTTCATTGCTTCCCATGATTATATGGCGGCGGCGTCAGACACAGGGGGGCGGGCAACCGCTCCGGGCCCTGCTGGCTGGCGGCCTGAGCTGCGGGATCATCCTTTTCTGTGCCAGCAGTTTACAGCAAATCGGAATTGTTACCACCACTGCCGGAAAAGCCGGTTTTATTACGGCTTTATATATCATTCTGGTACCTTTGATTGGAATACTCTTTGGGCGTCGGCTGACCTGGCAGGTGGTATGCGGTGTTTTACTGGCGGTCAGCGGTTTGTATTTGTTAAGTGTTAAAGAGGGGCTGAACAGCATCAATCCGGGGGATTTGATTGTGCTGTCAGGAACTTTTTTTTGGTCTTTGCACATTCTGGCGATTGATCATTTTGTGGCAAAAATGGACCCGCTGGAATTATCTTCCCTGCAGTTTGTGGTGGCGGGTGTTCTTGGGTTTTTTCCAATGGTTGTATGGGAAAGGCCAGTTCCGGAAGCCCTGTGGGCTGCTGCTCCCTCAATTTTATATTCCGGGTTGATCGTTGCCGGGCTGGCTTATACCCTGCAGATTATCGGGCAACGCAATACGCATCCGACGATCGCGGCGTTGATTCTGAGCCTGGAATCAGTCTTTGCGGTTGTGTTTGGCTTTCTGATTTTGCATGAAGTCATGACCGGCCCTGAATTGCTTGGCTGTGCTTTTATGCTGGCAGGGGTGATTCTGGCACAGTTTGACGGCAGCCAAAAAGTTCAGGGTGCATAATTTAAGCAGGGGAGGCTTACAGGGCAATTGTTTTTCCTGATAAATTTAAATTGAGTTTTACGGCCGTAACCCGGAAATCATTCGCATGGATCTCACGCACACAGAAACCGTGACCCCATCACCATCCC
>CAZEEL010000049.1:0-16794 GCA_964511135.1 uncultured Leptolinea sp.
TGGGATACGGATTACCTCCTCAAAGTATTGGCTAATTAAGATGCGATTGCCCTGTATATTGCACACTTCCTTTTTAGCGGTAAGGCAAATCTTGATATAATACATGCAGTTTAATTCTCCGGAGGAAAATATGGCCTACAAAATACATTTTGGAACCGATGGATGGCGAGGATACATCGCAGAGGACTATACGTTTGAAAATTTACGCCGCTGTGCCCAGGGGTTTGCTACATTCCTGGTCAATCATGGAAAACAGGGTCAATGGGTCGTTGTCGGACATGACAAAAGATTTCATTCAGAGAACTTCGCCCAGGCAGCAGCAGAAGTTTTAGCCGCAAACGGCTTCAATGTATACCTTACAGATGGCGCAACCCCTACTCCGGTTATATCGTTCTCGGTAGTAAATAAAAAAGCAGCAGGGGCCATTAATATTACCGCATCCCACAACCCTGCAACAGATAATGGTTTTAAAGTAAGAGATGAAAACGGCGGAGCAATACCACCTGAAGATTTGCTGGAAATTGAGAAATCCATTCCTGATGATATATCAGAGGTAAAACGCACCGATTTCAAAAAAATGGTTGATCAAGGCACGATCGTATATTTTGATGCTGCGCCTGAATACATTAAGCACATCCATTCTCTCATTGATGTTGAACCGATCCGAAAAGCCGGATTACGAATCATGGTAGATGCCATGTGGGGAAACGGCGCCGGATACTTTCCGCTTTTGCTGGGAGGAGATGCTACAGAAGTCATTGAGATTCATAACACACGAAACCCAATATTTCCTGAAATGAAACGCCCGGAACCCATTCCGCCAAACATTGATGCCGGCCTGAAAAGAACCATTGAAAAACAGGCAGATGTTTTATTGGTCACCGATGGCGATGCCGATCGTCTGGGCATTGGCGATGAACAGGGTAACTTTGTTAACCAACTGCAGGTTTATGCCTTACTTGCATATTATTTATTGGAAGTTCGCAAATTACGGGGCGCCATCGTTAAAACCTTATCCACAACCACCATGCTAAACAAACTGGGGAAACTCTATAATGTCCCGGTATACGAAACAGGTGTCGGGTTCAAATATGTTGCGCCAAAAATGCTTGAAACAAATGCCCTTATCGGCGGTGAAGAATCAGGCGGGTATGCGTTCAGAGACAATGTACCAGAAAGAGACGGTATTTTGGCCGGCTTATATTTCCTTGATCTGATGGTAAAACTGAATCTGAAACCTTCGCAGTTAATCGAATTGCTCTTCAGCAAAGTGGGGCCCCATTACTATGACCGCATTGATAGAGTTTTTAAAGGAAATCGTAAAGAATATGAACAGCACATCCTGGAAGCAAAGCCAGAAACAATTGGCCGTCTGAAAGTAATCAATCTGGATACTACCGATGGCTTTAAATTCAATCTGGAAGATGGCGGATGGCTGTTAATTCGCTTTTCAGGAACTGAACCGGTTATTCGGGTATACACAGAGACCACCCATAAAGAACTGATTCAGGCTATTCTTAACGATGGATTACATATAGCAGGAATAGATTAGTTGGAAATATTTATTGACACACATTGTCATTTAAATTTTAAAGATTTTGATACAGACATTGATCAGGTTATAAGCCTTGCCCATGAAAATGGCATACATAACATCATTGTGCCTGGAGTTGATTTAGCCACTTCACAGAAGGCGGTGGAACTGTCTATGCGCTATCCGCAATTATATGCAGCCATAGGCGTTCACCCAGGCTACGTAGATCAGTGGTCTTCCTCAACAATGGAAGAGCTGTATGCCCTTACAACACACCCAAAGGTTATCGCCATTGGAGAAATTGGCCTGGACTTATATCATCGAACAGATAATCTGGATTTACAACAACAAGTTTTGTCTTTACAATTAGATTTAGCCGTTAAAGCAAATAAACCTGTTATATTGCATTCACGCAATGCCGTAGATGAAACATTGGAAACAATTCAGAAATGTATGTCCCTTTCTGATCAGACAGGGTTATCAGGTGTGTTTCATTCCTATGAAGGTTCATTGAATCAGGCACACCAAATCATCAACCTGGGATTTATGTTGGGTGTCGGCGGAAGAATGTCTTATCCAGCCAATACAGAATTGAGAAAAACGCTTCAACACATTGGGGTTGATCACCTTCTGTTAGAGACAGATGCTCCATATTTATCTCCTGGCAATTTGCGCGGGCAAAGAAACCTCCCATCACATATTCCAATCATTGCCGCATGCCTCAGCAAAACAATGAAACACGACATCCAGACAATTGCCCTGTCAACAACCAATAATGCCATAAATCTTTTTTCTTTGAGGAACACGGATGGATAAATACACACAAGTTTTCGAATCGCTTCAATCTGATCTGGATGAGGTTGAAGAAATTATGATTAATAGTTTACAGGGCTATCAGGAAATCATGATTGAAGCGCTGAAAGCACTCATTAAATCAGGTGGAAAAAGAATTCGACCGGCAATCACTTTGCTGGTCGGAAAAATGCTTCATGGCGACCATCAGAAGATTTTAAGTATTGCGGCGGCCATCGAGCTGCTTCATACAGCCACCCTGGTTCATGACGATCTGATTGATGGCTCGCTATTACGCAGGGGCATTTCAACGCTTAATTCCAAATGGTCAGCCCCAGCCACCGTTTTGTCCGGAGATTTTTTATTTGCATGTGCAGCCCATATTGCTGCCGATTCCGGTTCGCCCCCCATCGTGAAAACATTTTCGAAGACTCTGATCACAATATGCAATGGCGAAATAGTTCAACTATTTGAAAAAAATTCCCGGATAGATCGTTCGAATTATTATCAACGCATATATGCAAAAACAGCAACGCTGTTTGAATCCTGTTCCTGTATCTCAGCCATGATTGCTTCTCAGGATGAGGAACATATTGAGCAAATGCGCGTATTTGGGAAAGAAATCGGGATTGCTTTTCAGATGATGGACGATATACTCGATTTTACGGGAGCACAGGCGGTTTTTGGGAAACCCATTGGCAGTGATTTGCTGCATGGAATTATCACACTGCCGGTTATTTATTATGTCGAACAATACCCGGATCATCCTTTGTCGATCAAACTGATGACAGGCACCAGCTTATCTGAATCTGAAGCAACCACAATGATTGAGGATATTCGGAACAGCTCAGCCATTTCTGATTCAGTCAATGAGGCCAGGAACAGAACCGCCACGGCCATTGAATCGATCATGAACATTCCTGACAGCACATCAAAGCAAAGCCTGATTGATATTGCTGAATTTATTACAGAAAGGGCATATTAAATAAAAAACCGCGTCAGCGGTAATTTATGATGCGCTGGGGGGGAATCGAACCCCCACGCCTTTCGGCACATGGCCCTCAACCATGCCTGTCTGCCAGTTCCAGCACCAGCGCAAGAATATCTATTATAACCGGCTCTTATTGAATGTCAAGAAATGAGCTGAATAAAATAACAGGAGAAATTGAATGACCATCATCTTAGACGCTATGGGAAGTGATCTGTGTCCAGATCCGGAAATTGAAGCAGCTGTTCTTGCCTCAGATCAATATGGCATAGATGTCATGCTTTCAGGAAACGAATCAATACTGGAACCAAAACTTAAAAAGTTTTCAGCTGCATCAAAAGTTAAAATTCTTCATGCCCCAGACAGCATTAATATGCACGATAAAGCTACTGAAAGCGCCAAAGACAAACCTCTCAACTCAATCGCGGTTGGCCTGCAAGCCGTAAAAAACGAAAAAGCAGAAGCGTTTGTCACAGCCGGAAATACAGGCGCCGCCTACTTTCATGCAGTAAGCATCTTAAAACGGATAGAAGGCATTTCGCGGCCAGCCTTAACCACCTGCATACCAACACTCAGGGGAAAATCTGTCTTTTTGGATACCGGCGCAAACGCAGATTGCCGCCCGGAGTTTTTGCTTGATTTTGCACTGCTGGGCAGCCTTTACGCAGATAAAGTGATGGACAAAAAACAGCCTAAAGTTGCCATTCTTTCCAACGGAGAAGAGGAAGGAAAAGGCAATCAGTTGGTGAAAGAAGCCTACCCATTATTGAAAACAAGCAGCCTGAACTTCATCGGAAATATCGAAAGCAAAGAAATATTTGCCGGACTTGCTGATGTAATTATTGCAGACGGGTTTACCGGAAATGTATTCATCAAAACCAGTGAAGCCGTTGCCAAAATGATCACTACACTGCTGAAACAGGAAATAAGCGCTTCCTTTACCAGGAAATTGGGATACCTGCTTGCCAAACCGGCATTTTCATATATCAAACAAGTCCTCGATCCTGCAGAAATCGGAGCTGCCATGCTGATGGGCGTAAACGGCTATGTATTCATTGGACATGGAAGATCTGACGCCAAAGCGTTGATTAACTCTATTAAACTGGCGGATCGATCGGTCAAAGCCAATCTTTTGACATCCATTCGTGAAGCGCTCACATTAAGAAATTCAAATAAAGATCAGCAATAAACAGAGGACAGGAATGAAAATTATCTCAAACGAAAAATCTATCAGGCGATACCGTAAACTGGGTAAATATACGACTTATGCCAGTCTGGCTATTTTATCCATTGGTTTGTTGATTACTTTCTATTGGCAGGAACAAATCCTGCTGTCATGGATTGCGATATTATTAGGTTTTCTTACTTCACAAATTGGGATTTACTTCTCTCGCAGATTTGGAAAATCCCCAATTCCTCACGAAAGCCTTTCGGCAGCGCTGAAAGGACTGGACGACCGATACACTCTGTATCATTATTCAACCCAAATCTCCCATCTTCTGGTGGGACCGTCTGGTATCCACCCGCTCTTGCCCTACCCCCAAACAGGCAGGGTTGAATACCAGCCAGCGAAAAAACAATACAAACATGTCGGAGGAAATGCATTACTGAAACTTTTTGGACAGGAAGGTTTAGGCCGGCCCATAAATGACGCTCAGGCCGAAACACAGGAAATATCAGCCTTTCTTGAGAAAAATATGGACACTTCCAAACCGCTTCCGGTTGAATCAATCCTGGTCTTTACCGGTTCACAGATCGTTATTGATAATAATGAGTCCCCCGTTCCAGCAATGGCAGCAGACAAATTAAAAGACTATATACGGAAAAAATCGAAACAGGCTGTCTTAAATCAGGAACAGATCAACAGAATATCCGCTCTATATCCTGACGAAGACATTATCTAAAATCATCCTCTGTTATTTTTTGTTTTGTACAGAAGCGGCCAGGTCTCGTACCTCGGCCGCTTTTAAATTTCGCCATTCACCTGGTTTTAAATCACCCAGAACAACCGTCCCAATGCGCTGTCGAATGATTCGCCGAACCGGTACACCCAGCAGAGATCCTACTTCCCTTATTTGACGTTTTTTTCCTTCACGCATAATAATGCGAACCCATGTTCCATCGCTGGTATCATTTTCAACAGTCATCCTGACAGGCAACGTTCGTGACCCATCTTTCATAACAACCCCCCGCTGCCAGGTAGCAAGTTGCTTTTCATCAGGATGACGGGCCAATAAAACTTTATACTCTTTCTCATGACCATATCGCGGATGGGTCAAACGATTGGCAAGATCACCATCATTGGTAAGAAGAATTAACCCTTCCGAATCAAAATCAAGACGTCCGACTGAAAATAAATGTGCTTTTACAGGAACCAGATCATGAACCGTCATCCTTTCATGATTGGGATCATCATCTGAGAGAACATTTTTTGGTTTATGCAATGCAATATATATTTTTTCAATATTGGTTTTAGGTAAATTTTTACCATCTACCGAAATAGTATCACGCTCATTGTCTGCTTTTGTACCAAGAACAGCCGTTTTTCCATTAACCGTTACTCTTCCAGAGCTGATCAATTCCTCATTCGCTCTTCGTGATCCATAGCCATAGCGAGCCAAAATCTTTTGCAATCGTTCTTCCATTAGTTTTAGTCCTTTAATATTTCCCTGGTCTTCTCATTCGTCTCGGTATTGACATCAAAAAGGGGCAAAGCAGAAATCATATCCAGACCAAAATGTTGAAGAAAAATGTCTGTCACACCATATAAAACAGGCCGCCCTGCCGTTTCTGCACGTCCGACCTCTTCAATTAATCCTTTACTTAATAAACTGCGAACTACTCCATCACTGTTCACTCCCCGTATGGCATCAATTCCCGGTCGGGTTACCGGCTGACGATAAGCAATCACAGCCAGACATTCCAGCGAAGCACGGCTTAATTTAGAAGAAGCTTCAACCCCCATCATCTTTTCAATAATCGTACTCGCTTCCGGAGCAGTTGTTAATTGATAACGTTTGTTATATTCCTGCAAACGTATTCCGCGATTTTGATACAATGCCCGCAAATCGTTTAAAGCCGATTGAACTTCAGATTGTTTTAAAGATAATAATTCAGCCAAATTCGATACCGATAATGGCTCATTGGCAACAAACAACACCGATTCCACCTGGCTGGCAGGCGGTAAAGGATTGGAATTGGAAAATGCAGAAATGCTTTCTTCTAAGTCGGTCATGCTATAATTGAGCAGTCTTTATAAATACGAAACGTCATTATACCCTGATTATGTATATACCTGTGTTTTTTACTATTTGAGTGGGTGCTGAGTGAAATTGCGTTCTTGTCGTTTAATTCTTTGGGTCGTTTTTTCCCTGTTCATCCTGAATAACAGCGCTGTGATCATCCCTCGCTATGAAAATATTACCATTACGATTGCAGTCGACAATACTAAAAAAAATTATTCCATTCCGTCCGGCAGCACCGTATCTCAGGCAATTAAAAAAGCCGGAATTACTTTAAACGCTTTAGATAAAGTTACCCCGGCACTGAACACTCCCATATCCCAGGGTTTAGTCATTACGATCATTCGTGTTACAGAAGTATTCCATGATGAGCAAAAAGTCATTCAATTTGCCCAACAGATCGTCAAAAACGAATCCCTTCCGGAAGGCGAAACACACCTTATCCAACAGGGGAAAAACGGGATTCAATTAATCACTTATAAGACAGTTTTAGAAGACAACAGGAAAGTTTCAGATACCATTGTATCGACTGAAATAATTACCCCGGCAGTTCCTGAAATACTGTTGATTGGCATCCAATCCGATCTGCCAACTTTAGAGATCCCTGGAACAATCGCCTATTTAACCGCCGGAAATGCCTGGATTATGGATCGCAATACTGGAAACCGCATTCCTGTCGACGTCACCGGTAAGCTGGATGGCTTTATCTTTGACCTGTCTTCAGATGGTAAATGGTTGTTATATACCCGCAAATTAGATAACGGAAATACCGGCACCCACCCCATCAACGAACTATACGCTGCAGATGTCACAAAAACTGAAATTCATCCGGTTTCTTTAGGCATAAAAAATGTCATCAGCCACGCGGCCTGGGTACCCGATTCAAATCTAACCATCTCATTCTCCACAGCAGAGCCTCGAATAACTTCCCCAGGCTGGCAATCCAATAACGATCTGCATCTTTTATCGTTCAGCGCCGACGGAAACATTACTCGCAATGAAACCATTCTTGAACCCAATGCAGGTGGGCTATATGGCTGGTGGGGAACTTCGTTTCTTTGGGCTCCCAATGGTAAACAACTTGCTTATTCCCGGCCTGACAGCATTGGCATGGTGAATGTAGAAAAAAAAGAGCTGGTTCCGCTGATCACGTATGCACCGATTGAGACCGGCGGCAATTGGGCCTGGGTTCCTGAAATAACATGGTCTCCGAATGGAGATATGCTGTATTACACAAAAAACACATCAAACAATTCATCCAACGCAACCTTTAATCTTGAGGGACTGGTTACAAACAATATCACAATCCCACTGATTGCAAATACAGGGGCATTTACGTATCCAACAGCATCACCGCCGGATACCTATGGCAGATTTATGATTGCATATTTAAAGGCAAACAATCCCCAGAATTCAAGCAACAGTCTTTATATGCTGCACATAATGGATCAGGATGGGTCAAATGATGAAGCCGTTTTTCCAAAATCAGTGGGGTCAGGTCTTAAACCACAACAGGCTGTGTGGGGAATGGGCAGCCGCTCAGCCAGGCGGCATCTGGCATTGTTATATGATGGCAATTTATGGATTCTCTCATTAGAAGACATGAAAAGTCAACAGATTACCAATGATAATTCTATAGTTAAATTAGACTGGGAGTAAAATGCGAGTATTAATTACCGGCGCTGCAGGATTTTTAGGATCACACCTGTGCGATAAGTTTTTAAAAGAAAGCCATCAGGTAGTCGGGCTGGACAATTTTATCACCGGAAATCCAGACAACCTCGCCCATCTGGCAAATAATCCTGATTTTTTGTTTATACGTCATGACGTAGCTGAATATATTTCGATCCCTGGCAAATTGGATGCAGTTTTGCATTTTGCATCACCGGCCAGCCCCAACCCCAGCTCCCCTTATGGCTATACGAATTTACCAATCCAAACCATGAAAGCCGGCGCATTGGGAACACATAATACACTGGGTATCGCCCGCGCATTTAATGCCCGCTACCTTTTAGCCTCAACCAGTGAAATTTATGGAGACCCGCTTGAGCATCCGCAAAAAGAAACTTATTATGGCAATGTCGACCCTATTGGTGTCCGTTCAGTATATGATGAAGCAAAACGATTTGCAGAAGCTTTAACAATGGCCTATCACCGTTATCATAATATCGATACCCGAATTATCAGAATATTCAACACATACGGGCCCAGAATGCGATTAGATGATGGACGGGTGGTTCCAAATTTCATTCAACAGGCCCTGCTTCACAAACCGCTGACGATTTATGGTGACGGGCAACAAACCAGAAGTTTCTGTTATGTAGATGATTTAATTGACGGGATTTATCGCCTTTTATTATCCAATGAACATTTTCCGGTCAATATTGGAAATCCGGAAGAAATCACAATTCTGGATTTCGCACGGACCATTAACAGCATTATTAAAAATCCCGCTGCACTGGAAATCAAAGAAGCGCTTCGCTTAGGAGACGACCCTCAGCGGCGTCAGCCGAATATCACCCGGGCTCAATCGATTTTAGGATGGAACCCCACCACATCCCTTAAAGACGGCATTTTAAAAACCATTCCCTATTTTAAGGAACAACTCAGACTTTTATGAACAACCAACCCAAAAAAGAAATTACTCGTTTTCTAAAATTCGCCATGGTAGGCGCCAGCGGATCAGTTGTTGATTTCGGAATACTCAATCTGCTTACACTGGTGTTTAAAGTTGCCTTTGTACCATCATCCATTATCTCTTTCATCCTGGCAGTTCTCAACAATTTCATACTAAACCGGTTCTGGACCTACCCGGATTCCCGTTCCAAACCAATCCACCGGCAATTAGGTCAGTTTGCAGTCATTAATATGATCGGGCTTCTTATCCGTACACCTTTATTGGCTTTTCTGGAGAAAATACTCATATCCTGGTTTCTCCGTCACCTGAATAATACTTATCTTACTCCTACTTTTTTAGCCCATAACAGTGCCCTTGCCATCGCTATCCTGGTAGTTATGCTGTGGAATTTCTTTGCAAATCGTTTATGGACATATAACGACATTGATAAGCAATCCAAAGCAGATTAAATGGGAGAATTAAGGGTTATTTCCGGAAAAGCCAAAGGAATGAAATTAAAAACAGTTCCTGGAAACAGCACACGCCCCGTCACAGACCGTGTAAAAGAATCATTATTTAATATCTTAGGGGCGGATGTAATTGAAGCAAATTTTTTTGATCTTTTTGCCGGAACCGGAGCCATTGGAATAGAAGCCCTGAGCAGAGGATGCAAATACTGCAGACTGCTTGATCTAAACCGTGAAGCCATCACTACCATTCAGGACAATCTCAGGCATACCCATCTTGAAAAGAACTCAGATGTTATTAAAACAGACACGCTTAAATATCTCATGCGTGAACCTGACAAATCGTTTGACATCCTGTATGTTGCCCCTCCCCAATATAAAGATATATGGATTCAAACACTAACCATACTGGATAATCATCCGGCATGGTTATCCCCTGATGGGTATATCGTTGCCCAAATTCATCCTGTTGAATATCAGGAAACTTCTTTTAACAACTTTGTTGAAACTGAACAGCGTAAATACGGCAGCACAATGCTGGTCTTTTATGAGCAGCCCAATCATCCTGCCGCAGTCTGATGCTTACAAACCCTGATCAGGGTGAAATACCAGCTTCAGCGCTTCATCTTCATAATACGAATATGCAAAAAACAATGGGTCACCCGCCTTGCATCGATACACCCTGGGAAGAAGAATGGGTAAATCTTCCACCAACGAATACTGATTAAGCTCATTCATGCAAACCCATTCCAAAGCGCCTTCTCCGGAAGCAGTAATTTCCTGTGATTGATACTTCCCGCGAAAGATAAATATCTGTACACCCATACTTTCACTGACAGACACATTGAGAATTCCAACCAAACCCAACGGAAGTCCGGTTATTCCTGTTTCTTCTTGCAGTTCACGCAAAGCGCCGCATAAAACATCCTCACGGGGTTCAATATGCCCTCCGACCCCATTATATTGATTGGGCCAGATTTTCTTATCATGTGCACCCCTGATCAGCAGAACACGTTCGTGATCATCAAAAATAAATATCAAAACCCGCGGAGAGACCCAAAAACCTTTTCTGTCTGCACCTTGTTCACTTGCCGGCATCTTTTTTCCTTTAGCTTAAAAACATCGGTACGCCAAGAAAATCTTTAACGCGCGGACGATAATTCTCGACATCATAATAGCTTTCTACATCCACCCGTTTGACATCAGCGGTAATAATATCCATCGGAACCGTTGTATATCTGCCGCTTCGAAGAGAGACCATCTTTCCGGTTTCATTTCGATGAATTAATTGCAAAGCCAGATTTCCAAACGATCGGGCAACCATTCGATCCAACGAATCCGGAGCCCCGGAACGCATCAAATAACCCAATTGCTGATAAATAATTCCCTGCCCTGTGATTTTCTTTAATTGGTCAGAAATAACTTCTCCAATCCCTCCCAATTTTCGATGCCCATAAGCATCCGCTTCACCGCGTTCGATGATATCTCCGCCCAGCATGGTTGCGCCTTCTGAAACAGTCATGATCGAGTAATTTGAAGGGTTATTTCTCCTGTCTGCCATCAGAAAATCAGCAAGCTTATGAATATCAAACGGAACTTCTGAAATAACCGCTCTGTCTACATAAGCCAGATAAGCCGTAACCAGGCTTGTCTCACCAGAATTACGGCCAAACAATTCTACAACGCCTATCCGTTCATGAGAACCAATGGACGTTCGCAGATTGGTAACAAATTCAACACTGCGGGTAACCGCCGTGGAGAATCCAATACAATAATCGGTTCCATTTACGTCATTATCCATTGTTTTAGGAATAGCAACTGAAGGATACCCTTCCTTATGAATTCGATGGGCAAAACTTAAAGTATCATCGCCGCCAATAGCAACCATGACGTCAATCCCCAACTGATCCAATACTTTCAACACATAATCGGTATAATCCATGGTTCCCTTATCATCCAAAGGTTTTCCATAGACAGAGTTTTTCAAAAAATCAGGCACATCTTTTGCAGATACTTTTTGCGGGTTGGTACGGGATGTATGCAAAAAAGTACCGCCGGTACGATCAACCGTTCGAACATCATCGCGGGTCAAGTTATAAACATAATAATCATGGGTAGAAGGTTCGTTGAGATCATAATGAAGCAAGCCAGCCCAGCCTTTCCGAATTCCAAGCACGCGATACCCCAAATCAAGCGCACCCATGACCAGGGCTTTCATACACGGGTTAAGCCCCGGTACATCCCCTCCGCCAGTAAGCAAACCAATTGTTTTCGTTTTCATTCGACCTCTGAAATATTGACAAAATTTATGATGATATCTCACCAGAATATGGTTAAGTACAAATAAACCCGGAAAATTCTAACACATAAAACCCGCATCTTCAGACAGAAATCTTTATGCGAACGACGAATTATTTTCAATCCCTGTCCATCAACAAATCAAACCAGGGCTTAAACGTTTCCATCGCCCATTCCCGCACCCAATATAATAAAAACAGGCCCAGCACAGGAACAGGGAGAAACAAAAAAGCATCCTGCATCCATGATGCACGGGTAAAGAGATAGATCAACCACCCTGAAAAAAACAGTACAATAATTAAAAACCAGCCGATCCATTTTCCGGCATTCCCCCATCTTTCGATCACTAAAAGCAAAATCAGGGGCACAATTAAAAACAAAATAAGCTCATTTCCATAACCATTGGGAATTCCGCTGAGAAAAGTCGTTGCAAGCGTAAAACAAATGACCCATAAAAATGCCCTCGGATGTTCAGACCGAAATCGGAACCATTCAATGACCATAAAAACAACGGCTGTCGCAGAGAGGATCCACCCCATCCGCATTCCAATTCCAGGAATCAGTTTTGAAAGTGCAATTGCCGGGTTATAAACAAAATTATCACGAACCGCATTAATCGCCGATCTGAAATTTTGAAAAACCCAATCGCTCCTCAATAATAACGTAGCGACAATCAGGAAAAATAAAGTAGCAGCCATCCATACCCCTGTTTTTTGTTTCCCGTTTCGAAGACTCCAAATAAGAATAAACAGAAGAACAAAAAATACCATTTGAGGCTTAATCGTCGAAAAAGCCAATAAAACGCCGGCTAATTCTTCTTCTCGATTTTGAATGGCCCACACGGCAGTAATCATAAAAAAAGTAACCAGAACCGAATGATTACCTGACAATAAGGCCGAAACCCCATGAAACCAAAAAATCAAAAAAAGAACCAACGCGGTCGTTTCAAATAAAGACATTCGAGCATTGACAACCCTTAAGCTGATGAGCGCCACCGCAATCAACAGTATCTCTAAAAGAGTCATCCACATAGCCCGCGCGAATATAAAATCAGGAATCAGGGCAAAAGGAAAATAAAAAACAATGGCATATAAAGGAGTGGTGAAACGGTAAGAGATTGGAATATGACTGGGAGCCATCGCCTCAACTTGTTTCTGAATCTCCAATGCCATAGAATCACTGTAGGGGTTTTCACCATGATTCATGATCTGCCTGAAAGCTATCCAGTTCGTTAAAAATTCATGGCCGCCAGGGTTCTCTTTGGCATAACGATAATTAGCCCAGGTAAAACCTCCAATCACGCCAATGACAAGCAGAACGCCCAGAATAAAAAGAATTATTTTGCTTCGTTGTTGATACACGTATATTTATCCTCAATTCCATTATAATGCAAGCATGGAAGCAATCATTTCATTGGCGCAAACCCATATTTATTTTGGAGAATTATCAAAGAACATTGATAATGGATTCAGGCTGATTGAAAAAGCAATTCAGTTGAAAAGCCGCCTGATCATTTTCCCCGAACTGTGGAGTTCCGGCTATGATTACGATCACATGATGCAGACAGCAGAAACCAACAGTGAACTCCTGAAACAATTAAAACAAATTGCAGTTCAAAAGAATATTGCCATTGCCGGCACCTACATCATTCGTGAAAATGAAAAATATTACAACCGCATGATCATTCTTTCGCCTCACAATGAAAGCAGTTTATTCTACAACAAACAAAACCTGTTTCCGCTGCTGGAAGAAACAAAATTCTTTACACCCGGCAGCGATGGAACATGCGGGATAACCCCACTGGGAACAACCTGCCTGGCCATCTGCTATGATTTACGCTTTCCTGAGTTCTTTCGCCGTCAGCTTCACCGGCAATACTCATCCATCCTGCTGTCGGCTGAATGGCCGCTCAGCCGCATCACACATTGGCAAACTTTACTGCAGGCCCGTGCAATCGAAAATCAGTCATGGGTTACAGCAGTAAATTGCATCGGAAACACAGGGGGGTACACCTATGGCGGTAACAGCATGATCATTGATCCTATGGGCACCCTGGTTGCCTCGGCTTCATCTGACACGGAAGAATTATTAACCTGTCGTCTTGATTTAAATGCAGTATCAGAAATACGGCATAGATTTCCATTTTTACCAAAAGAAAGCTGCGCTCTTCTATAAAACAGAACAAAAACCCACTGTCGGTTTGAGCAGTGGGTTTTATACATCAGATAAAATTTGCGGTTTTTAAATCGCAATTTCATAAATTCGGTGACGCTTATAAATTTCAGCCCCCAGGCTATCCATATCCTTACGAATTAACACAGCCGTATCAGCCATTTGAGTTTCTTCAGCATGATGAAAACGACTGACATGAATTGTTTTTAAGATTTCCGAATAAAGAAGCGCGTTGCCGCCTCTTCCCTGATACTCAGGTAAAATTCCTACCCCATTCAGAGAAACCCAATCTGTCTTTTTTAACTCTGTTAAGATATCAATGATCGAGAACAGGGTTAATCGACCTTTACCCCGCTGCATAGCTTTTGAAATATCAGGAAAGACAAACAGAAAACCAATGATCTCTTCTTTATGCATAATGATTTTAATAAATCGATGATCAATCACCAACATAACATTATCGATCAAAAATTTAACTTCTCTTTCGCTGAGCGGATAATACTCCCAGTTATTTACAAAGGAATTATTATATGCTTTTCCAATCTTATCCCCCCATTTCAGCAGATCCCGCTTGCTTTTAAAGTATTTAATATAGATCGTACCGCGTTCACGCACCCGATCTGCAATCTGCTCCACTTTTTCGGGAAGACGGTAGCTCGTTGGATCGATATAACAGGAAACAAACTCATTCGCTTTATGAAACCCGGCAGTCTCAAAGAGTGAAATATAATATGGATAATTATAGTTCATCATATTCATCATCTGGCGATGTTCAAACCCTTCGACCAGAATGCCATATCCATCCAGAGGGCCAAACCCTTTGGGCCCAATCATTGTATCCAGACCCCGGGCTTTTGCCCATTCAAAGGAAGCATTAAAAAGCATATCAGCAACGTTTTGATCATCCACACAATCAAACAAATAAAACTGAGCTTTTTTTGATTCATGATAGCGGTTAAACGGCTTATTTTCCATAGCAGCAATTCTGCCAACTGTTTTTCCGTTATCTTTTACAACAAAAAAGTCAGCCTCCGAATGCTCGTAGTAAGGATGTTGCTTCTTATTCAGCATAGCCTGAATATCATTGTAAAATGGCGGAACCCATTGCGGACAAGACTGGTACAGGTCATAATGAAATTGCACAAAATCGTTTACCTGTTTTTTATCGTGAGTATCAATTTGTTTCAATTCCAACATAAGAACCCTCGGCAAGCAGATTTTTCTTTAGTATACTTCAACACAGGTACTTAAACCCACTGACTGATAAAAAGATACAATACCACAACATTATATTTTAATTTAATGAATTAAGATAGTTAAGGAGGCAGCATTGGATAAATTTGTGATTGAAGGAAAAATTCCTTTAAGAGGTGAAGTTACCCCGGCCGGAAATAAAAATGCAGCTCTTCCCCTTTTGGCAGCCTGTCTGCTTACCGAAGAACCGGTGATCCTGCATAATGTTCCTGACATCCTTGATGTAAAAAACATGCGACTTCTCCTGGAGAGTCTGGGCGTTCAATTTGAACTTATTTCACAAAACAGCTGGAAAATTCAGGCTAAAAATGTGTATCCAACGCACCTTGATCCTGATTTATGCAGAAAAATACGCGCCTCCATATTGCTGGCCGGCCCAATGGTCGCTCGGGCAGGCGAACTGGTACTTCCTCCGCCTGGCGGAGACATTATCGGACGCCGCAGAGTAGATACACACATCCTCGCCTTACAAAAATTAGGGGCTGAAATTGACTGTGGCCGAATGTTCAGGTTTAGTGCCGATCAACTGAAAGGCACAAAAATTTTACTGGATGAAGCCAGCGTCACTGCAACCGAAAACGCGATTATGGCAGCCTCACTGGCTGAAGGAACATCCATTATCAGCAATGCGGCGTCTGAACCGCACATACAGGATTTATGCCGCTTTCTGACGGTTCTTGGCGTGGATATTGAAAATATCGGGTCGAACACATTAACCATTCACGGAGTTTCCCGTTTGCACGGCGGCGAGTTTACAATTGGACCCGACTATTTGGAAGTCATAAGTTTTGTCGGCGCGGCTGTCGTAACCCATGGTGAAATTTTAATCAAAAATGCAGGGCATGAACACCTGGATATGATTCGTCTGACATTGGAACGCATGGGAGTGGTATGGGAAGAAAGAGGCGCTGATTTATTTGTCCACGGAGAACAGCAACTTGAAATTAAAACAGACCTTGGCGGCGCGATTCCATCCATCAGCGTCATGCCCTGGCCGGCCTTTCCAACCGACTTAATGTCCATTGCCATCGTAATTGCTACCCAATGCAAAGGAAGCATTCTCTTCCATGACTGGATGTATCCAAGCCGCATGTTTTTTACAGATAAACTGGTCAGCATGGGCGCCCAGATTGTACTTTGTGACCCGCACCGCTGTATTGTTCAGGGTCCCAGCCCGCTGTATGGCGAAAAAATGGAAAGCCCCGATATTCGCGCCGGAATGGCCTTATTACTTGCCGCCCTGGCCGCTCAGGGCAAATCAGTGATACGGAATGTGGTACAAATCGAAAGGGGATACCAGCAAATTGAAGAAAAATTGCGGGCGTTAGGTTCCCAGATTACCCGTGAAACGGGGTAAACGATCAAATATCCGTTCTCACAGGAACCACTGATAAATGTGTGCAGGCTGCACACCATAATAAAATATAGTA
>CAZEEL010000050.1:0-16712 GCA_964511135.1 uncultured Leptolinea sp.
TTGTTCCGGCAGCGTTATACACTGCGCCGCCGCTGTTTGCGGCGGAGTTGCCGGTAAACGTGCTGTTATCTTTGATTTCAATAATTCCCTGCATTTTATAGATGGCGCCGCCGTTTCCCCCGGCTTCTGCCCGGTTGGCGGTAAACGTGCTGCCGGAAATGGTCAGTGTCTTGCCGGTTGAATTAAAAAAGATCGCTCCTCCGGCGCCGCCCGGGTTCGTGGTGGTTTTGTTTTCATTGATGGTGCTGCCGGTGATTTCTGCGTTGCTGCTGTTAATAAAGATGGCCCCGCCATTTTTTCCTGCAGAGTTGCTTGTAATCGTACTGTTGGTGAGAGTTAATGGCGATTCGTTAACACGAATTGCTCCGGCGGTGGTTTTGGCGAAATTGCCGGTGAAGGTGCTGTCCGTGATGGTCAGCGATCCGCCTTTTGATACGATTGCCCCTCCGTCGCAGTATAATGCAACGCTGTCCAGAGCCTTGGATTGGTTATCTTTAAACACTGTGCTGTCACGGATGGTGACTGTGCCCCCATTGTTATAGATGGCCCCGCCTTCAACGAAGGTAGTGTTTTTTTCGAAAGTGCTGCTGCTGACAGTCAAAGTTCCGGAATCATTATAGATTGCTCCGCCGCGGCCGGCAGGGAGTGCTGATCCATATACTCCTGTTGAGTGATTATTTTCAAAGGTGCAATTTGTAATGGTCAGGGTGCCCTTGTTATAGATTGCGCCGCCGCCGTTGTTTGTAACCCTGCCATTCTGCAGGGTCAGGTTGTTCAATGTGACCGTCACTCCGGAAGATATGCTGAAAATTCGTGAAGCGTTGTTTCCGCTGATGTTGACGTTGCCGGATGGACCGTTGATCGTAACATTCTTTGAAACGGAAAGAGCGCCGCCGGTCAGGGTAATTGTTTGCCCTGCAAGGGCGGGGGCAAAGGTGATGGTGTTGTCCGGATCAGAAGACGCGTTGAGATCACTCACTGCCTGGCGCAGCGACCCCGCGCCCGAATCAGCCGTTGTGGTCACCGTGAACTCTGCGGCTTGTACCATGCTGAAATGCCCAAGAGAGAATATCAGAACCATTAAAATACCGGCAATGGCTTTGCAAATTTCAGGCCAGCTTACCGAACGGGCGAACGATTTCATAAAAACTTCTTTCTTCATGGCGGCGCTGAAAAAGCACCTGGCTTTCAGTACGCTGTCACAGTCCGGATGAATCGCAGCAGAATTATCTTCTATTATATAATTAATTTTACTGCACATATATCATATATGGTTAATTCTTGTATATTTAATTCTACTAAATATATCTTAAAAATCAACTTTAAAATAAGGACAATAATGGAAGTCTTCTTATGGTTTTAAAGAAATGCGTTATTGCGACATATCAGGTCATAAATGTGAGTTATTTAATGATATACTTAATCGGTGAGGGTGTTATTTTATACCGTGTTATTTGTTCAGTTTTGCTCTGGCAGCCATTCATAAAATAAAAATAATTTCAGATCATTGCGGTAATGAGATGCATATCAAAGTAAAATGAGCGTATTCACTTCTGATGCTGTTCACAAAGGGCAGGTGTTTTTGTTTTCAGTCATTTATCATGGGGTGTAATCAAACCGCCTGTTATAATGACTTTTCTTTAATAAACAGGTACAATACCGTCAGGATATGCAGAATGGGCTGGAAATCGGGGAAGGCCGGGATGAAAGCAGAAGGAATAACCGCAGAAAAAATGCCTGCCAGTCAACCGGGCAGAGATGACCTTTTTGTCGGGGGGCGTCATTGTTGATGAATATTAAATTCTATTATCTGTTCCTTTCGATTATGGGTGTTTTGGCGTTGCTTATTTTGATCTGGATGATCTGTCAAAACAAAACCATGATCGAAAAAACCCGAAAAGCTTTCTTCATTGCAATTTCTGTCATCATTATGGTGAGCGCTGCCGAAGTATTTACTGCTTTTTTTGAGAATACATCTGCTGAATTTCGTATTCCCTGTATGATTGCGAATGTTATCGGGTTTTCTGTTACTCCGCTTATTCCGATTCTGTTTGGGCTGGGTCTGTGTGATCTCATGCCATTGCCGGCCCGGCTGTTGATGCTCCCCGGGTTGTTAAACCCTGTTTTTACGCTGTTGTCTGTCCGATTTGGTTTTATTTTCTCCATTACGCCGGATAATATCTACCGCCGGGGGCCGCTTTTTTTTATATTTGTTGCGGCATATATATCCGGGCTTTTATTTCTGATGTATAAAACGGGCGCTTCTATTCGGTATTATAAAGACCAAAACCGGTATGTTTTGATCCTGATATATATTCTCGTGCTTTTCGGTTCATCGCTGCAGCTTCTTGCTCCTGCATTCCATCTGACATGGTTTTGCGTTTCTTTTGCAGTGATTCTTTACTATACATTCTATAATGAACTCAGCCAGCAGTTGGATGTATTGACTTCACTTTTTACCCGGCGGTTGTATGATCATCACCTGAGTGAAATCAATGGAACCCGGGATGCAGTTGTTTTGATTTTTGACGCCGATGATTTTAAAAACATCAATGATCAATACGGGCATAAATTCGGAGATGTTTGCCTGGTTAAAATAGCGGCGCATATTAAGGAAGCTTTCTCCTCTATCGGCTGGTGCTATCGAATTGGCGGGGATGAGTTTTGCGTTATCAGTGAACAGACGGACGCCGGTGTTATTCAAAAAGCTACCCAGGATTTTTTGAGCCGTATCGAATCCAGCCGGAATAAGGAAAAACGGCTTCCGACCGTCTCGATTGGCTGGGCATTTTACGATAAGACAACAGCGGATGTGTCAGAAACTGTTAATGAAGCGGATCAGCAAATGTATCTTTTTAAGCAGAAACGAAAACTGGCGCGGCTTCTTTCGACCCGATAAACCGGAATTTATGATGGGGTCTGGTTATATGACCTCTGATGAAAGTGTTGTTGGGCGATAGCGCCGGTTAAACCGGGCGCATGACAGACCGATGATCTGTATGGCGGGGGCCTGCATTTTTGTCTGTCAGGCAGCGGGGGGGCTGCAAAGGATGTTCATCATTGGTTTGTGGGATGATCTGCTGTGCGATCTTTAACCCCGTATAGCTGGCAGACGGGTAAGACTGCAAGAATGCCGGTATGCGGGTCTGATAACGGCCCGGTGACGCTTTCAGTAGCCTGAACAACGGCGTCAACCATTGCCTGATTTGAAACCATCGTGAATAATGTTTGGTTGATGTTTTCTTCCTGCTCACTAAAAGATTTAAAGCTGGGAAATATGGGGAGATCATCGCGCAGGGTGAATGTGTTTTTGAGCCGGGCCATGCCGGTGGACGCAAGGATGGTAGCGCCGCCCGTGCCGGCATTTTCCCAGGCGGATAATACTGAAGTTAATTTGGATGGGTCATCCAATACCAACAGGATCATGAACATGATGCCTCCATAGACGGCGGTGGTGATGATGGTTTGCCGGGATTTTTGTTTAATGAAAAAGACCAGCGTAATAAGATGGGTGTGAGTAATGTGGTGAAGAGTACCACGGCAATAATGGTGATGAAAATGTTTTCTTCAATCAGGCCATTGGCATGGCCAATGTTGGCTACGATCAACCCTACTTCTCCCCGTGAAATCATGCCGATGCCCATTTGCAGTGATTGCAGCCATGAAAAACCTGCCAGTCTGGCGCCCATGCCTGCCCCGATAATTTTACTGATCAGCGCAATCAGAATAATGACTATGATGCCCGGTACAGCAGACAGCGAGATGTCGCGCAAATTGATGGCTAACCCGATGGAAACAAAGAAAATGGGTACAAAAAAACTGTAGGAAAATGTTTTTATGCCGTGTTCAATGATGTTTTTCTGCGAAGTTTGGCCAAACATCAGTCCGGCCAAAAATGAGCCTGTAATGGCAGCCATGCTGCCGATCAGTTCAGCGCCAATGCCAAAAACAAAGAGAATTACCAGGGCAAAGGTTAAAGTTGCCTGGCTGACCGGAAGGCGGCTGGCCCAATGGGCCAGCGGAGGGAGCAGGTACCTTCCGAATAAGAACGCCAGGATCAGGAAGAGCAGCATACGAAAGAAAATAAGGATCACGGCGCTCAGCCCGGCTGCGCCTGAAGCCAGCGCGAGGAAAGCCGAGAGAATCAGGATAACCAGAATGTCATCAAATACGGCTGCGCCAAGAAGCCCCATCCCGACCCGGGTTTGAAGCTGTTTCATTTCAAACAGGGTCTGGGCAGATATACTGACACTGGTCGCAGCCAGGGCAATTCCCAGAAAGAGAGCCTGCTGCACCGTTTCCTGCAATATTAAACCGAAACCGGCGCCAAGCGCAATGGGCAGAATGACGCCGCAAACTCCGGAGAGGGCCGCCGCTTTACTGCTTTTCATCAGATCTTTCAGGTCAAGTTCCAGCCCGGCGAGGAACATGAGCAGCAGGACACCGAGCTCACCCAGCAGATGAATCATCTCTTCCAGATAAGGAATGGTTATAAAAGGAAGATGCAGAATGTTTATGAAGGTTGGCCCGAGGATTAACCCTGCCAGCAGTTCGCCAAATACAGAGGGTTGCCGCAGCCGAATGGATATGCAGCCGGCCAGTTTGGCAGCGGCAATGATTAATGATAAAACGATGATCAGTTGGACGAAAGGTAACATATGTCGGTTCCGGTAAATCTGAATTCAGTGTACCATATTGTTTAAATCTCTTAAACCCATCCGAGTTCAGGTTCGGTTAAATTGAGTTTGGAATGATTCTGCCCGTCTCGCCGGGACGGACTGGGGTCGGGTTGAGGGATGGAAAAGTATTTGTTTGCATCAACAATAAAATAAATTTTGATGCAATTGCCCTGATTAAACCGGTTTGGTGTTACCATGTTGTTGAACATCCGGTAAACCGGCAGATGATACTATAAGCATGAGGCGTCTATGAATCTTGAAGATGAGAAAAAACAGTGGCAGGAAAACGTATTGGGTCCGGCGCTGTCCAGATTTCCGGAAAGAAAAAGCAAATTTGAAACGTTTTCCGGCATTGAAATTCCTGTTGCGGCGCTGCCGCAGGAAAATGATTATATGCAGAACTCAGGGTTTCCGGGGCAATACCCTTATACCCGCGGCATTCAACCGAGCATGTATCGCGGCCGGTTTTGGACAATGCGTCAGTATGCCGGCTTTGCCAGCGCCGAAGAATCAAACGAGCGGTATCGTTATTTGTTGCAGCAGGGGCAGACCGGGTTGTCGATTGCTTTTGATTTACCCACTCAAATTGGATATGATGCGGATGACCCGATTGCTCTGGGAGAGGTTGGTAAAGTAGGCGTTTCTATTTCGTCGATCCGCGATATGGAAGTGTTATTTAAAGACATTCCGCTGGATCAGGTTTCTACCAGTATGACGATTAATGCTCCGGCGGCTGTATTGTTGGCGATGTATATTGCGGTTGCAAAAAAACAGGGGATTTCTTCTGAAAAGCTGCGCGGAACCATTCAAAATGACATTCTGAAGGAGTATATTGCACGGGGTACTTATATCTTTCCTCCGGAACCTTCCATGCGTTTGATCACGAATGTATTTCAGTATTGTGCTGAACATGTTCCTCAGTGGAATACGATCAGTATATCCGGTTATCATATTCGTGAGGCAGGGTCTACCGCGGTGCAGGAAATTGCATTTACGCTGTCGAATGCCATTGCCTATGTTGAGGCAGCCATTGCGGCCGGGCTGGCGGTTGATGATTTTGCTTCACAACTGTCTTTCTTTTTTAATGCGCATAATGATTTTTTGGAAGAAATTGCCAAATTCAGGGCTGCCCGCAAACTGTGGGCCGAGATCGTTCGAGATCGTTTTGGCGCTAAAAATCCAAAATCACAAATGCTTCGCTTTCATACTCAGACAGCCGGTTCTACATTAACTGCGCAACAGCCGGAGAACAATGTTGTACGGGTAACATTGCAGGCTTTGGCGGCTGTTTTGGGGGGAACTCAATCTTTGCATACCAACAGTATGGATGAAGCGCTTTGTCTGCCAACTGAAAAATCAGTGCGGGTGGCACTGCGTACACAACAGATTATTGCACATGAATCGGGGGCAGCGGATACCGTGGATCCTTTGGGCGGATCATATTATATAGAAGAAATGACGAATAAAATGGCTGAAAAGGCGAAAGAGTATATCCAGCGTATTGATGATCTGGGCGGGTCTTTAAAAGCCATTGAGAGGGGATATATTCAATCTGAAATACAGAATTCTGCTTATGCCTGGCAAAAACTTGTAGAACAGAAGCGGCAGCTTGTTGTGGGGGTCAATGCTTTTCAGACTGACGAAGAAGTCAGTATCGAACGCTCAAAAGTCGATCCAAAGATTGAAGAGACCCAGTGTCAGAGGCTGCAGCAATTGAGACAGGGCCGTAATGCGGCTCTGGTCGAGGAAAAACTGGCTGTTTTAAAAGCGCAGGCTCAGGGGAGCGAAAATCTGCTGCCGGTTTTTGTTGAATGTGCGGAGGCAGAAGCAACATTGGGAGAAATCTGTAATGTGTTGCGTGAAGTCTGGGGGGAGTATCAGTCTCCGGTTTCAATATAGGAAGTATAAGGAAAAACGAATGGCAAAGATAACCAAAATCAATCATGTTGCAATTGTTGTGTATGATCTGGAGCAGGCTCTTCTGTTTTGGCGTGATGCGCTGGGGTTGGAGCTTGATCATATTGAAGAGGTGGTGAGCCAAAAATCAGAAGTCGCTTTTTTACCTGCAGAGAATGGTAAAATTGAGCTGGTCAGGCCAATGGATGACAATACCGGTTCTGCCAGGTTCTTAAGGGAACGCGGGCCAGGGATGCATCATCTCTGTTTTGAAGTTGATAACATTGATGAAATGTTGCAGCAACTGAAAGAAAAGGGTGTTCGATTGATCCATGAAACCCCTGTTGAGCTGGAAGGGAGAAGGATGGCATTTATTCACCCTAAAAGCGCCAGTGGTGTTTTGGTGGAGCTTTACGAAATTATTTAATTTTCTGTCAGAATATTGCTGACATTTCCGGATAAATTATCTATAATAGAAAGCGTGTGTCTTTAAGTCATGAAGACATGTGTTTTGTGCTGGACTTAAACAAAGGTCTACATTATTATTTTGGAATGGATCACTTTTGCCGTCAGGGAAGGGATGGTCAAAAGAATATGGTAATTGCGAAATATATTACATCAAAAATTATAATCCATTGAGCTTCGTCTCGCAGATGGATATATAGATGAAAAACTGAATCGACCAGGAGCCGCTATGACAGATCAATATCTGAACGCCATCGCCAATGAATTACGTCAAAAAATAGATCAATACGAAGTAGTTTATCCATCTCATTCAGTTGGTGCCGTGATTGACGCAAGTGATGGTATTGCACGGGTAAGTGGACTGGCTGATGTGCGCTCGCAGGAACTGGTGGAATTTGAAAACGGTATTCTCGGTATTGCCTTAAATCTTGAGCAGGATAAGGCAGGCGTAATTATCCTGGGGGCATACGATGAAATCCGTGAAGGCATGCAGGTCAAAACGACCGGTAAAATTACATCGGTTCCTGTTGGAGAGGCTCTGGTTGGCCGTGTGGTAAATGCTCTGGGGGTTCCGATTGACGGCAGGGGCGCCATTCAAACTACCCGGTTCCGACCGATTGAGCGGATTGCTCCCGGCGTTGTGGAACGCAGGAGTGTTGATACCCCGGTTCAGACCGGCATTAAAGCGATTGATTCGATGATTCCCATTGGACGCGGTCAGCGTGAATTAATTATTGGCGACCGCCAGACCGGAAAAACTGCAATTGCGTTGGATACGATCATTAATCAAAAAGGGAAAGATCTGATTTGTATCTATGTTGCAATTGGGCAGCGCCTTTCACAGGTGGCGCAGGTTGTTGCTACGCTTGAAAAATACGGAGCGATGCAGCATACCATTGTTGTTGTGGCCAGTTCGTCTGATCCGGCGGCCCTTCAATATATCGCGCCATATTCCGGGTGCGCCATGGGCGAAGAATTCATGGAAAATGGGAAAGATGCCCTGGTCGTTTATGATGATCTGAGTAAGCATGCCTGGGCTTACCGTCAGATTTCGCTGCTGCTTCGCCGCCCGCCAGGGCGTGAGGCTTACCCGGGAGATGTTTTCTATCTGCATTCCAGATTGCTGGAACGCGCAGCCCGTTTAAATTCTGAGCATGGCGGCGGTTCATTAACTGCACTGCCAATTATTGAAACGTTACTGGGGGATGTTTCTGCGTATATCCCAACGAATGTTATTTCAATTACAGACGGGCAGATATACCTTGAAGGCGGTCTTTTTAATGCCGGTATTCGGCCTGCCATCAATGTTGGAATTTCTGTATCCCGTGTTGGAGGGTCAGCTCAGATTAAGGCCATGAAGCAGGTGGCCGGTCGGTTAAGACTGGATATGGCGTCATTCCGCGAGATGGCAGCTTTTGCTCAGTTTGGCTCAGATCTTGATATTGCGACGAAAAAACAGATTAACCGCGGGCAGCATCAGCAGGAAATTCTGAAGCAGCCTCAGTATTCCCCGGTTTCAGTTGAACACCAGGTGCTTATTCTGTTTGCCAGCAGCAATGGCTATGCTGATGATATTCCCCTGGGTAAAGTTTCAGCATGGGAAAAAGCGCTGGTCCGATTTATTGAGGCGTCTAACCCTGAGATATTCAGCGCGATAAGCGAAAAGAAACAGATTTCTGATGAGCTGAAATCGAAAATGGCTGAAGCCATCACGGCTTTTAATTTAACCTGGAGCTGATCATGGCCTCTAATCGTGAAATGCGGCAGAGGATTACCAGCGTTAAAAATATTTCTCAGGTGACGCATGCTTTGGAAACGGTAAGCGCCAGCAAAGTCCGTAAGGCCGTGCAGGCAGTGAATGCTTCCCGTTCTTATTCTATAAAAGCCTGGAAGCTGCTGTTGCACCTGGCCCGTCAGCCTGGCAGCCACCAACTGCATCCATTGCTTAATCCGCGAAGTAAAGCCGGCACGACCCTGGTTTTGATGGTCAGCGGCGATCGGGGTTTGGCAGGTTCTTACAATATGAATATTCTGCGGCAGGTGATGCTTTTTGAATCTTCGCACACCCATGATATAAAATATGTGGCTGTCGGGAAGAAGGGGCGTGATTTGCTGCTGCGCAGGCATAAGAATATCATTGCAGAGTTTCCAAACCTGGGAGTTCCGCCAACCTATAACGAGGTTTCTGTGATTGGTGATCTGGCAGTCAATGAATTCATTAATGAAAAAGTTGATGAAGTGTGGGTTGCCTATACCGATTTCATCACCATGAGTAAACAGAATCCGAAACTTGAGAAAATACTGCCGGTGACGGTGGAGAAGCGAGCTGATTCTTCATCGAACAGCACTCATAGCAGTAACAAGGTTTTTATCTATGAGCCTGATCAAAGTGAACTGTTGGGTGAAATTATCAGGAATCTGGCAGGGATTAAAGTTTATCAAACCATATTATCCTCTATTGCCTGTGAATATGCCTCTCGGATGATGGCTATGCATACCGCAACAGAAAATGCAAAAGAATTGATGAATGTTCTGCAATTGGAATATAACAAAGCGCGCCAAAATGCCATTACGGGAGAATTGCTGGATATCATTGGCGGTGTTGAGGCCTTAAAACAGGCTGATTAATAACTGAGGAGATTGTTATGACAGAAATAAATGAAGGAATCGTTACTCAAATTAATGGCCCGGTTATCGATGTCCAGTTTCGATCTCTGGATCGGATTCCAAAAATCAATGATGCTTTGATTCTGGAATATGACAGGACGAAGTTGGTTTTAGAAGTGCAGCAGCAGTTGGGTGATGATAAAGTGCGTTGTCTGGCGATGGGAGCTTCAGACGGCGTTTCACGCGGAATCAATGTAAAAAATACGGCTCAGCCAATTATGGTTCCGGTGGGTTCCGCTACGCTGGGACGCATTTTTAATGTTCTTGGTGAGCCAATTGATGATATGGGAATGGTCGAGGCCCATGATTATTACCCCATTCATCGGTCGGCCCCTTCATATGTGGATCAGATCACCCAGCCGGTTATGCTGGAAACAGGGATTAAAGTTATTGATCTGATTGCTCCGTTTACCCGCGGCGGCAAGATTGGTATTTTTGGCGGCGCCGGCGTTGGAAAAACGGTCATTATTCAGGAACTCATTCGTACCTTTGCTGAAGTGCATCAGGGTTTCTCTGTGTTTGCCGGTGTGGGAGAGCGGTCTCGCGAAGGGAATGATCTCTGGAATGAAATGAAGGAATCCGGGGTGATTAATAAAGTGGCCATGGTTTTTGGGCAAATGAATGAGCCGCCAGGTGTTCGTTTCAGAGTGGCATTAACCGGGTTGACGATGGCTGAGTATTATCGCGATCATGGAAAAGATGTTCTTCTGTTCATTGATAATATTTACCGGTTTGTCATGTCAGGCGCTGAAGTTTCAGCGTTGCTTGGGCGTATGCCTTCGGCGGTAGGGTATCAACCGACCCTGGCTACCGAAATGGGTGAGCTGCAGGAGCGGATCGTCAGTACGCATACCGGTTCTATTACTTCCATGCAGGCAGTTTACGTGCCGGCGGATGACTATTCAGACCCTGCCCCGGTGGCTACATTTGCTCACCTGGACGCTACGATTGCTTTGGATCGTTCGATTGCAGAAAAAGGAATTTACCCGGCTGTTGATCCTTTGGCTTCAACTTCCCGTATTTTGGATCCCCTGATGGTCGGAGAAAATCATTATCAGGTTGCCCGTGAAGTTCAACGGGTTTTGCAGCGTTATAAAGATTTGCAGGATATTATTGCCATTCTGGGGATTGATGAGCTGGGTGAAGATGACAAACAACTGGTTTCACGTGCCCGCAAGATCGAACGCTTCTTTTCTCAGCCCATGTTTGTCGCTGAACAGTTTACCGGCATTGCTGGTAAATATGTGCGCATTGACGATACGATCAATGGTTTTAAAGAGATTTTAGACGGTAAACATGATGCATTGCCTGAACAGGCATTCAGTATGGCTGGAACCATTGATGATGTTAAGCTGGCAGCCGAAAGATTGCATGGAGCATAAATGACTATTCGGTGTGAAATAACAACCCAGGAACGCGATGTTTTTAGCGGTGATGTTGATATGGTCATTTTACCTGGTGTGAATGGTCAAATGGGTATTTTGCCTCATCACTGCCCTTTGCTGACGGTTCTTGAGTTTGGTGTGATCATCGTGCGCAAAGGAAAAGAAGAAAGCATATTTACAGTAGGCGGCGGTTTGGCAGAAGTTCAGCCCGATCAGGTGACTGTGCTGGCTGATTCAGCAGAAGATATTGCGAATATCAACCTTGAACGTGAGTTGGAAGCCAGAAAACTGGCTGAAGCGTCTCTGATTGAAGCAAAGAAAAAACCACGGGATCAATATCTGGAAGCCCAGGCTGCTTTAAGGCGAACTGATCTTTATATTAATGCTTACAGAAAGTTCCGTTCACGCCAGCGCAGGTAATGATAAGCAGTATAATTAGTTTTAAACTTGAGATCAGGAATTTAAATGCCATTATTTACCCGTGAATTAGGAATTGATCTGGGTACTGTCAATACCATTGTTATTGAAGGAAACCAGGTTTTTATTGATGAACCTACTGTAGCCGCTATTGTTGTTGATGAGCAAAAAATGGTCGAATGGGGTCAGGCCGCTCATGATATGGACGGTCGGGTGTCTGAATCGATCGAGATTGTTCGGCCATTGATTCATGGCGTGATTGCAGAATATGAGATTACTGAGAAGTATCTTTCCATTATTCTGCGGCGGGTCAGCGGCGCCATGCGGTTCTTTCGGCCACGTATTATGCTGACGGTTCCGTATGGCGTAACCAGTGTCGAAAGCCGGGCGGTGCATGAAGCGGGTTTGGGAGCCGGGGCCCGCGAAGTTTTTGTCATTCAGCAGCCCCTGGCGGCTGCTTTGGGGGTTGATCTGCCTATTTCATCACCCAGCGGAAATATGATTCTGTCGATTGGCGGCGGAACCATTCAGGCTGCCGTACTGGCGATGAATAATATTGTTCGCGCTGAGACGTCACGCACCGGCGGGCTGATGTTGGACGAAGCGATTATCAGCTATGTCCGTAAAAAATATGGCGTTGTTATCGGGCAGTCAACGGCTGAACAGTTGAAGATTCGCATTGGCTCGGCGATCCAATTGGATCAGCAACAAATTATGGAAGTTCAGGGACAGGATCAGGTCAGCGGGTTGCCGAAACCGCTCTCGCTGACTACGGATGATATTTATGATGCACTTCAGGAGCCTCTTACTGAAATTACGAATACCTGTAAGCGTGTTTTGGAAAAAACGCCGCCTGAATTAATTTCAGATATTATTGATCGTGGCGTGGCTATGTGCGGCGGGGGATCTCTCCTGCAGGGAATTGATAAGTATCTGACGCGTTCTCTGGGGATTCCGGCATACCTGGTGGATAACCCATCTACCTGTACGGCTGAAGGAGCCTATAAAGCTTTGAGCATGCGCGATGCCCTGAAACGCAGTCTGTTAAACCCCTGAGACCGCGGTATTTGATTTTTACATTCCATATATAATGCAGAAATGACTAGGGGAACGTCATTTCTATTTGAAGATTTCGATCAGGCGGTGTCAGGATCAAATGGTAGGAAAAGGGCAGGTAATATCCTGAAGGCGCCGATGCGCTGGGGTCTTCAGGCTGATCAAAGCTTCTCTGATGAATATTAAAAGAATGGATGCTTTGCGGAGGGGGATTCATGGTGATATTGCATTGAATTTGCTCCAGGCCGGTCAGGTGCAGCAGATGATTTTCGTTGGTAAACGTTTCTGCCAGGAAAAGCATCTGCCATTGTTTGGGTTCTGTGGCGATGGCATCAACATAGATGCTGCCATTTTTAAGTTGGTATGTGACGGCAGTGGTGCGGCCTGAATTGGTGAAGACGATACTGTTTTGCTGAAGATCATATTCGTATGGTGAATATCTGTCTTCTGCTGTCAGGATACTTCCTTCGATCATGCCCGGGTCAGAAGCAATTCCCTGATTTGTTTTCCAGAGAGAAGGATCAGACATACTGGTTATATTCTGCGAATAAGGTGCGACCCATTGCGTGAGTTGTTGACCCGATCTATGAAATAAGGCGATCATTCCTGCGCCGGTCGGAGAGAGGATGGCCAGGGTTTGCGTATCGGATAGTATGCATAATTGCCGGTCATCCATACAATGCACCTGCCGGGCTGGTTTTTGCGCCCATAGATCGGCAAGCGTGAAAATGTCAAAGGTGTTTCGATATTGCCAGCTGAGATGCAGTTCATGGGGGTCGCTGATGGCGCTGATACGGGATAAGAAAACTGCCGCCTGACTTTGGAGGACATCCGATTGCAGCGAATTCATTTTTTTGATGGATTGTGTGTACCAATCTGACCAGGGTTTATTTTCAGGGAGTTCCAGGAAAGATGTCTGACACAGGACGGCGGAGCATTGTGCTGAAAAATCTGCAATGGGGCGTTTTGAAAATGAAGCGGCATCTTTGGGTGAAATGACTTTCAGCCACGGGTGATTTTGAAAATATGAAAAAACGGAGCGAATTGCCTGAGGCTCGCCCCAGGAAGTGTCGGGGAAATTCCCTCCCAACAGTCCGATGGGGGGGGGACCGGAAGGAGCGGCAGCCTTTGATTTCAGGATGTTCAGTAACCAATCGTGAGATAAACCGGAGGTCGATATGTCATACGTTCGTGAATCATTTAAGACCGGGAGCAGTGAGTAATGAGAAGCGGCATATTGATTATCAGCCGGAAGATTGCTGGCATAAAAAAAGCCTTTAAACCCGGAAACGGGCCGGTCAATATTTGCGTATAGCCACTCTGAGGGGGCGAAGCCGGCCTGGGCGGCGGCGGCCTGATTAAAAGAAAGCAGGGTTGTCTGTAATTCGGGGTCTTTGACTGTGTTTTCCGGCAGATACAGCAGGCCCTGTTTTTCCAGATCAGCGATGGTTTGAAGAAGCCCCATATGCTGAGACAGCTCTATGGATGAGATATTTTTATAATCAAGCAGCGTAATCGGGAAGTGATATTGTTTTGCTGCTTCAAGAAGGTATTTTAAACCGTGGCGGGTTCCGTTGGGCCCGCTGTGCGCTCCATCCCACATGCGTAAAGCCTGGGCAGGGGTTACGGCTTTGAACACGCCGGAAAAGGCGATGTGTACCGGAATCGGCTGACAGGTTTGCTGTACATCGATCCAGTCCGTAAAGTCTGATTTTATGGAGGCGGTTTCGCTGGAAAATCGCAGGTAGCGGGCAGACTTTTTACTCAGGTTTTTAATACGGATGATCAGGATTTCCTGATCTGAGGGGAGCTGTTCGGCTTCAGGCTGGACAGGGGAAGTTTCACCGGGTGTCAGGGTTATCCGGCCATTGGTCTGAAATGTGATTTTGATGCCGGTTGCATTTTGTGAATCGGTTGGGTTGGATTGAAACTGTATAAAAAGGTCAAAAGGCGGTGCCGGAGGGCGCAAAAAATCCAGCCGTAGAAAAAGCGTGTCTGATACCCATTGCGAAAAAACAGCGGCTGTTTCAGGTGTGTCTGATTCATATGTTCCATCACTGATCCAACGCAGCTGTTTTGCATTCCAGGGCAGAGGGTTGCCGGTGGGTGAAGCGGATGATGTATCCGGCAGGATTGCCGGAGTGCATTGAGATATTATGCATGCAAAAAGAAGAGCGGCCGGTACAATGCGTTTGAAAACAGCGGTCAGGAACATGCGTTAATTCTACTCTGTATCAACCAGACTTTTTTACTTTCAGCAGTTGTTTTTGTGAGAGTATTTGAGACTGGTTTTTTATTTGGGTGTCTTACAGGTGTTTTTTTATTCTGCTCATTTTTTCTGTTTTTTAGCGTTGTTTTTGTTCATGCCGCAGATTTCACAATAGGTCAGTGAGGAAAACTCATCGGACACGAATTTCCAGTGGTGTGTGCAGACCTTCCCGCAGTCCTGGCAAATACCGTTCTCCCTGGTCCAGTTATGGACGCTTTCCGTTTCGTATCTGCAGTGTTTACATACTACCTTACAGGCTTTACTGCTTTTTTCAAATTCATGTTTCAGGCTGTAGACTGGCGTTTTTGTGTTTGGCGCCCCGCATTTTTTACAAACGCAGGCGTTGTACCGTTGAACATAATACCCTGTATAACTCAGGAAGTCGTGTTCGTTTGGCGATGATGTGTCTTCCTGTTCCAGCCCGCAGCGGGAACATTTTTTCAGACCGCAGCGGACCGGCTGCCAGTTGTGGCTTTGCCGCTCATACCCGCATACTGAACACTTTTTTATGCATTTTTCAGGGATTAACTGTAAATTGCAATAATGGCCCCATATATTAAGTCCGCGGATCTCTCCGCATACAATGCAGGTGCAATGATTCCATTGATGGCGCGTTTTTTCGCATTTTGAGCACTGACAGCCATTCCAGTTGTGCTGTTCAGCCCGTCTTTTACCGCAGCGTTTACATTTTCCTTTGCATAAATCCCAGTCGTGACCGAATAAACAGGCTAAACCCATATTTTGCTCCCATATACAAAGCGTCGACCGTGTCAGCTTTGACCGTTTCCATGTTGTTTTATTTTCAGGTGTGCCGGCTGCAGCTTCGGCGGTATTCTGTTTATAAGTATAATTCCAAACCGGGCATTTAAGGGCTGCGGGCAGCAAAAAAACCGCGGGATGGATTGAATTATTAAACAAAAAAGCCGTTGTGCTGATGAGCTGCAATGGCTTTTTTGTTATGCTTATGACGTTTATGTGCTGTCAGATCAATTCTGTTTGTATGTCTGATGCCCTGTTTCAGACATTATGGTGCGTTGTTTGTGCGTTTTCAGTCACGGCGCCGATTAACAAGCAAAAGTGCATAGTATAAAATGGATGAAATCGCCTGGGCTGCCCCTGCTACATAGGTTAAAGCGGCTGCATTCAGTACTTTATTTACCCCTTCCAGTTCTCCCGGCGTAATGATTCCATAATTGACGAGCTGGGTTTTGGCGCGTCTGCTGGCGTCAAATTCTACCGGCAGGGTAATAAGGGCAAAGATGGCCGTCAATGAAAACAGGATTAAACCAAATATTGCAACTTTGTTTCCCAGAGCGGAGTTGAGAAACAGACCTGCCATAAAGACGATGGGGCCCAGCCAGCTTCCAATTTGTACGGTGGGAACAATGGCTGTGCGTAACGACAAGGGTTTATAGCCCTGGGCATGCTGCAGGGCATGGCCGGTTTCGTGGGCGGCTACACCTACTGAAGCGATGCTGCTGCTTTGGAAAACCGAAGTACTTAATCTTAAAACCCGCCTAGCAGGATCATAATGATCGGTCAGGGTTCCATTGACCTGCTCGATGGCAATGTTCTGCAACCCATGCTGATCAAGAATACGGCGGGCAGCCTGTGCGCCGGAAAATCTGGTATAGGTACCGATCTGAGAGTACTTTGAATAGGATGATTTAATCATGAGTTGGGCTATAAGCCCTAAAAGTAAAGCAGGTAAACTGCATAATAAGTACAATCCATATCCGCCAAAATACATAATCCGATCTCCTTTTTCATCATTATACTTTGCGGATCATCAAAAGGCGGGTGCATGTCGGTTGAATTAATAAAACTAATATAAATAATGTGAATCTGGGATAAGGTCTTTGGTTGGAGGAAGGGTGA
>CAZEEL010000051.1:0-7152 GCA_964511135.1 uncultured Leptolinea sp.
TTTTCATAATATTGCATTTACCAGATCTTAACCTATAATTAAGTCACTATACTCGTTTCGGAAGGAGGATTTTATGGCAAGCGTAACATACAAAAATGTTTGGAAAAAGTTTGGTGATTTCGCAGCTCTGAAGGATTTAAACCTGGAAGTTGAAGATAAAGAATTTTTGGTTTTGGTTGGCCCATCCGGCTGCGGAAAAACAACTGCCCTGCGATGTCTGGCGGGTCTTGAAGAGATTACTCAGGGGGATATTATGATTGAGGATCGGGTTGTCAATGATGTTCCACCCAAAGATCGTGATATTGCAATGGTGTTCCAATCTTATGCATTGTACCCTCACATGAGTGTTTTTGACAACATGGCTTTTGGTTTGAAACTGCGGCATGTTCCCAAAGCTGAAATTAAAAAACGTGTAGAAGATGCTGCAAAGACGCTGGGGATTGAACATCTGCTTAAACGAAAACCGAGAGAACTGTCTGGCGGTCAGCGTCAGAGAGTAGCAGTTGGCCGGGCGATTGTGCGTGAGCCTAAAGTCTTCCTGTTTGACGAACCCTTATCCAACCTGGATGCAAAATTAAGAGTGCAAACGCGTGCTGAGATCAGCAAGCTGCATCATCGATTGCAAACAACTTTTATTTATGTAACCCATGATCAGGTTGAAGCGATGACAATGGCCAGCCGTATTGCAGTGATGAATAAAGGTGTTTTACAGCAACTGGACACACCTCAAAAATTATATGATTTTCCAAATAACCTGTTTGTGGCTGGTTTTATTGGTTCTCCCTCAATGAACTTTTTCTCTGCCAGATTAAAAAATCTGGAAGGAAAACTTGCAGTGGATTGCGGAACCTTCCGGTTAAATATTCCGGATTCGAAAGTTGATCTCTATAAATCTCATGTGGATAAAGACGTCATTTTTGGAATTCGTCCGGAAGATATTCACAACCCGGAATATGCGCCGCCAGGCATTCTGGCAGAAGCAGTGAAGGCAACGGTGGACGTGACTGAATTGATGGGTAACGAAATCTTCTTATATCTGATGAGCGGTGAGAGTTCCTTTATTGCTCGCGTAGATCCCCGTACTCGTTTTAGTGTTGGCTCAGAAGTTACGGTGGTATTTAATATGGATAATTTTCATATATTTGATCCTTCGCAGGATCCGGATAACCCTGCCGCGATTCGATAATCGTTCGTCTGGAAAGTCCGCTATAATTGAACGCAACTTTGTTGCGTTCAATTATTTCAGGAGGCAAATCTATGTATAAAGTTGTTCTTTTACGACATGGTGAAAGTGTTTGGAATAAAGAAAACCTGTTTACGGGTTGGACCGATGTTGATCTTTCTGAAAAAGGCGTTGCTGAAGCCAAAGCAGCCGGAAAAATGATGAAAGAGGCTGGTTTAACCTTTGATCTGGCTTATTGCTCCGTTTTAAAACGGGCTGTTCGTACGCTGTGGCTGGCATTGGATGAGATGGATTTGTTATGGTTGCCTGTCGTTAAAAACTGGAGATTAAATGAACGGCATTATGGCGCTTTGCAGGGCTTGAACAAAGCTGAAACTGCAGCAAAATATGGTGAAGAGCAGGTTCATATCTGGCGCCGTTCGTATGACATTCAGCCTCCGGTACTGGACATGTCAGACCCTCGCTACCCGGGACACGACCGAAGATACCGTGACTTAACGTCTGAAGAGCTTCCGCTGACCGAATGCCTGAAAGATACGGTTAACCGATTTTTACCTTATTGGAAGGATGTGATTGCTCCAGACGTTCTTTCAGGGAAAAATGTCATTATTGCTGCTCACGGAAACAGTTTGCGGGCGTTGGTCAAATATTTGGACAATATCTCCGATGAAACAATTCCGGGGATAAATATTCCAACCGGAGTGCCGCTGGTATATGAGCTGGATGAAACGCTGAACCCTCTGCAGCATTATTATTTGGGTGACCAATCAGAAATTGAGAAAAAGATTAATGCCGTTGCTGCTCAGGGCAAGGTAAAGCAGTCATAAAGAATAATGAAGAGGCTGTCCGAAAAAGAAACGGACAGCCTTTTTTTATGCTTTCAACCAGCGTCGGCTGAGAATGACCAGCAATGACAATACACCACAGATCATCCCGGCGCCAATGAAAGCGTCAGTCCACAAGCGGATGGGAAATAAACGAATCAAGTGATCGCTGTATTCAAATATCCAGGTATCGCCTGTAAAGAATAAGGAATGGAAAACGGTAAATAATCGGTTGAAATCAATCGCAATCAGCAGAAGGAAGGCTCCTATTAATCCGGCGGTCAGCCATCCGCCGGTAGAAATGGAAAGAAAAAATTCACGCGGCCATCGCCCTGACATTGCAACAAGCAAACAAACGACCCAGAAAGCCAGCACGCCCAGCCATGCATGAGTCATGGTTTGTACCACGGACTTTACATCTTCCATGTGAACGAGTTCACGCTCGTTGTACAGCGGGGTATTGTCTGCAAGCGTTTCTTTGGCAAGGAATTCAATGCTTTCTTTATTCTTCAGATAGTCAATGGACAGTTCGCCCCATTTCAGGCGGTCTTCGGTTGTAAACCCATAGGTGTCAGCGGGAAAACCAGGGGCATGGTACTCAATTTGCAAAAAAAGAGGTGAAAGCAGAATTTGCACTGCCAGCATGATGAAAACAAATGGTGTAGAGACGGTTATTAAAAATTTCAGTACGGGTTTGATGATTTTCATAGTCAGTTTTCTGTCTCAGGTTCTGCAAGATACCGGAGAACCATATGGTTGGTGATCCATTCTATGGGAGATTTGTCATCGGTAAAGATGGCTTGCGGCAGGGGGGTAGGCTGAAGGTTTTCCATAACTACAGAAGCGACCGTAAGCAGCAGATGATCCGGCTGGTATGTCTGTTGTAAGCGGGTGTAGTTTTCGACCAGGTCTTCCCGGGTGGTTTGATCGCGAGATGCATAAATTAATGAGTTAAATGTATTTGGCAGGTCTACTACAAAGACAGATGGAAAAACGCTGAGCAGGGTGCTGGACAGGGAATTGATTAAACGCCTGTCATTCGGTGCCCGTCCGACATTAATGACCATGACGCCGTCAGCAGTGAGATGATCGTATACAGATTGGAAAAATTCTTGTGTTGTCAGATGGGCTGGAATATAGGGGGGGCGATAGGCATCAATGCTGATGATTTGATAGCGTTTTTCTGAATGCTCCAATGCCCAGCGGCCATCCTGAAGGAGGATGTTTAGGTTGGGCAGGTCCATGCCAAAGAATTGTTTTCCGGCTTCCACGATTTTCGGGTCAATCTCTATCCCATCGATCTGAATATCCGGGTATACCAATGATGCCTGGCGGGCGGTTGTTCCGGCTGCCAGACCGACAATTGCCATTGAGCGGATGTTTTCTGTCTGAAATGGGGTGGTACTGAATAAGGGAGCCGCTAAAACCATTTCCCAGGGACCGCCATAAAAAAGCTGAGTGGGGTGATAGACAGAATGGATTCCCTGCCCTTCATTCAGCCGTAAATAAAAGTACCCATTGTCATCTTTGATTACCTGGATGTAGTTGTATGAAGACTCTGCTTCATAAACGATACCCTGTGTGGTTTTATCCGTTCCGGGAAATGCAGTGATATACGAGGCAGTAAAAACAAGAAAGCACAATCCGGCAGCCAGAAAGGCGGATTTTTTTTGATTGATGAACAGGCCGATCACCGAGGTTATCGCTAATAATGCTGCCAGAACAAGAAATGTACGATAGGTTCCCAGGGTCGGAATGAGCAAAAGAACAGGCAGGAAGGTTCCAAAAAAAGAACCCACCGTTGAGATTGCATAAATGTTCCCTGACGTGCGTCCGGAGTTTTCTTTCTCTTCCAGCGCCAGGCGGATGGCAAAGGGTGATGCGGCGCCCAATAAGGTCATGGGAAGCGCCAACAGAATTAATACGGCTGTGAAAGAACCAAACAAGACGCCCAGTTGCAGTTGATCAAAGGCATTGGCTGCCAGCCGCAGCACAGGGCGCGAAACAATAGGTACCATCGCGATGAGGGCTGAAGCAATCAGGAGAATGGTATAGAAAAAAACCGGGTTTGGGTTTCGGTCAGCCCACCTTCCTCCGATCCTGTATCCCAGAGCCAGATAGATCAGAATCAACCCGATGATCGCTGCCCAAACCAGATTACTGGTTCCAAAGACATTCCCCAGCAATCGTGAGGCTGACATTTCGATGGCCAGCGAGACCAAACCGGAAATAAAGACAGTAAAATAGAGATAGAGACGATTGGATGTTTTCATGGATAAACTCATTTCGATGGTAAAAGATTATACCGTAATCCCTTTTGCCTGACTGATAACGGTGACAATGGCGCAGGATGATGGCATCGACACTGGTTTTTCTATGAGCTGAAAGATTTTTTACCCTCAACCCTGCCCCGGGCGGGGTGTCTGGAATGGGCAGAATCTCATTCAGGTCAGTTTAAAAGAACGATCGTTTTACCCAGCGAACGGGATATTATCCCGAATTCACGTTAAAATAAAACGCCATTGCCCTGGACAATGACAGGATTATCTGGAGGAAAAATGAAATATGTAACTGTGGAAGAAATAAAACGAATTGAGGAAGAAGCCAATCATTCAGGGTTTCTCTTTTCACAAATGATGGAAAAAGCCGGGCAGGGGGTTGCCCAAACCGTCATGAAGATTTTTACTGACGAAGCGATGCGTTCGGTGATTGGTTTGGTTGGTTCAGGAAATAACGGGGGAGATACGATCATTGCTCTGGAACAATTGGCAGCGCACGGATGGAAAGCTGTGGCTTATCTTGTAAAATCAAGGCCGGAGGATGATCCTTTGCTGAACCGTCTGGTTGAACAGGGTGGTTTGGTGATCCGCTCTGTTCAGGATTCTCGTTATGAAGAACTGGACAAACTGATCGAACAGTCGGATGTTCTTTTGGATGGCGTTTTGGGTACCGGAATTCGTTTGCCATTAAAAGAAGATATTGCCAGAGTATTGCAGCATCTTCAACAGGCGGCAGAGGAGCTGTTTATCGTGGCAGTAGATTGCCCGAGCGGCATGGATTGTGATACCGGTGAAACAGCGGATGAAACCCTGTCGGCTGATCTTACAGTATGTCTGGGTGCAGTTAAGAAAGGACTGTTAAAACTGCCGGCATTTTCGAAACTGGGGTTGCTGGAAACAGTCGATTTGGGTTTTGACGGCCATTCTGTTACCTGGGAACAGATCAGTTCTGAAATGATGGAAGATGAGCTTTTCTATTCTCTGCTGCCTGAGCGAAAACCGGATGGGCACAAAGGAACTTTTGGAAAAGTATTTATGGTTGTCGGATCTGCAAACTATCCCGGAACGGCTGTGTTGTGCGCTACGGCTGCTTATCGCAGCGGGGCCGGGCTGGTGCAGGTGGGGGTGCCTGCCAGCATTCAACCGGCATTGGTCAGCGCCATTCCTGAAGCAACCTGGCTGCTGCTGTCTGAAGAAATGGGGGTTATATCCTCTGACGCAGCCGAATTGGTGCAGGAAAATTCCGAAAAAACAGATGCTTTCTTAATTGGTCCCGGCCTGGGAAGAGAAAACACAACCCGTAAGTTTCTTGAAATATTGCTGGCCGGCAGGCCCCCGCTGCGTTCTGCTTTGGGATTTGTGCACCCGGCAGCTCAGAAGGAAACGGTCTTAAAAGAAACGGGCCGCGGCTGGGTCATTGACGCAGATGGATTGTATCTCCTCAGCCAGATTGAAGGGTGGCCTTCTCTGTTGCATAAAGGAACTATTTTGACGCCGCATCCTGGTGAAATGGCACAACTGACCGGGTTGGATTTGGAGGATATTCAAAATCATCGTGAGCAGACAGCGCTGGAGTATGCGAGGAAATGGAACGCTATTGTGGTATTGAAAGGCGCTTTTACATTAATTGCAGACCCGGGAGGCAGGTTAACGATCATTCCGGTTGCCTGCAGCGCTCTGGCTAAAGCCGGCAGTGGTGATGTTTTATCCGGTATGATTGTTTCATTGCTGGCTCAGGGAATGGCTGCCTATGATGCAGCCTGTGCCGGAGCTTATTTGCATGGCATGGCGGGTCTGGCAGCCATGAATCAAATTACCAGTCAGCGATCCTTATTGGCCGGAGACATTTCGAATGCGGTCGCTCAGGTATTTGTGGATTAATCAGGGATTAAATAATATCAGAGGCTGTCAACATGACGGCCTCTGATGTTTTGAAAAATTAACTTTGTTCTACCTGTTTTTTTGCTTTGGATAAGGCGTCTGACAGTTTTTCACGTTGTTCTTCTAAAACAACCTGACCTTTATCAACCAATTCAGAAGCTTTATCTTTGCTCAGATGAGCCAGTTCTTCCAGTTTGATACGAGCCTGTGAAGCGGCGGCTTCTGCTTTTGCATAAGTGTCATCATATGCATCTTCAGCTTTATCACGGATTTCGTAAGCCTTTTCCCTGATTACTGTGCGGGTTTCATTGCCTGATTGAGGGGCAAATAACAGGGATATAACTGCACCTACCAGTCCTCCAATGGCAAAACCAGCGAGGAACGAACCAAAATCATCTCTATCGTTCATTTTCATACTCCTTTCAACATGCCTCAAAGTTTATTTTTTCCCAGGTTTTACCATGGAAAAGAATTGTTTTAAACCTGCCAGGTATTCATTCATTTTAATAACTGGTTCAACCAGGTTATCACTTAGAAAGATGGTGGTACCTTTCAACGTATTTACCGTTTGTGAGGTTGCCTTCAGGATGGGTTTTACTTCATTCTGAATGAGATTGGTAAGTGCAGCGATTTGAATGATTAAAATCACCAAAGCTGCTCCAATCAGAAGCGATACCAGCGCCATCAAAATGATAAATAAATCCCGTACTTTTGCAACCTCCTGGGTATCGGCTCGCGTTAAGGAAACCAGGCCGGCAATCAGGCCAATAATGAGTATTGCAGCAATAACGATTAAACCCCACGGTTTGGAAGACTGATTCCCGGGTTTCCGGGGTAAATCTGCCTTTGGCATTTCTTCAACAGGAGCGCTATTTATATCATTCATGATGAAGATTATAACATTATTCAGGATGTCAAATTATTATTTTTCTTATTTGCCTGGCCATGTTCTCCTGGCATCTAACCATAAGCCGGTTTCTGCAAA
>CAZEEL010000051.1:7252-16305 GCA_964511135.1 uncultured Leptolinea sp.
TGATATTCATAACGCTATTTTTTGCAAATGCATAAGATTGCATTATAATCTGACAGGATTTGGTTCCTATCCTGGAATTCCTGATATCCCAGAAGAAACAGAGGCAAACGATGTTATTTTCACCGATGTTTTCCCGGCAACCCATGCATATTCCCGATGGTTTTCTTTCAGTTTTGGTTTCGGCAGTTTTTTGGGGTATTTCTATCATTATGGTGAGTCTGGCTTTGAAAAAAAGCAGGCATGAATTGGGGGAGCGCGATATTCCATTGATGGGTATTTTGGCCGCAGCTATTTTTGCCGGTCAGATGCTTAATTTCAGTGTTACCGGCGGAACATCCGGGCATTTGTTGGGCGCCGCTTTGGCAGTCATTTTATTGGGGCCCTGGCCGGCTGTTCTGGTGATGACATCGGTTGTTTCGGTACAGGCATTGCTCTTTCAGGATGGAGGGCTTTTAGCGTTAGGCGCCAACATTTTTAATATGGCAATTGTGGGCCCTTTTACAGCTTATGCCGTCTATACCTTCCTCATGAATCTTTTTAAGAAACAAACCTGGGGTATGTTGGCGGCTGGTTTTTCAGCGGCATGGCTATCGATTTTTATTGCTTCTCTGGCCTGCGCTTTACAACTGGCGTTATCGGGCACTTCTCCGGCAAATATTGCGGTTCCGGCGATGGGAGCGATCCATGCGCTCATTGGAATGGGCGAGGGATTCATTACCGCAGGGGCGTTGGCTTTCATCCTGGCTGTGCGTAAAGATCTGCTTAAGCCAGGTGAACCCGCACATGCAGGCAACAGGGGGGTCTTGGCTGGCGGTTCTTTTATCATATTGGTATTGGTTATTCTTTCACCGCTGGCTTCCAGCCATCCGGATGGGCTGGAATGGGTTGCAGAAGAGCGTGGTTTTATTGGGGCAGCGCGCGCAGCGTTTTATACGGTCATTCCGGATTATACGATGCCAGGGATTGCGAACCCGGCATTGGCAACGATGATCGCCGGGATAGTGGGCGCTGTGATTGTTTTTGGTGTGGCATACAGCATTGCACGTGTTGAAAAGCAGACAATAAATCGGGATAACACACAGAGGTAAGGGGTTGCAGGAACTTTACTCAGATAACCAAAGCATGATTCATCAAATGGACGCAAGGGTAAAACTGATCTTTACCCTTGCGTTTCTCTTCTTCCTGAGCCTGACGCCCATCAGAGCCTGGCCGGCATACATTTTGTTCTTTACCTGCATTCTTTCAGCCGTTCTTTTATCCCGAATAGGATCAGGGTTTGTGCTTAAGCGGGCTCTTCCGGCGCTGCCGTTTGTTTTGGCAGCTTTGCCGCTGATCTTTACCGGGCGGGCTCCCATGATTCCTGTATTTGTTTTTCATGGAATATCGCTGGGGTACAGCCCGGAAGGGCTGGGGCGGTTTGCCGGTATTGCGATAAAATCCTGGATGTCGGTTCAGGCTGCGGTGTTGCTGACAGCGACAACCCGGTTTCCTGATTTGTTGTGGGCCTTGCAGCAATTAAGAGCGCCCAAATTGTTTGTCTCGATGATTGGGCTGATGTGGCGTTATTTGTTTGTAATCAGTGATGAAGCGGTTCGGATGATGCGGGCACGTTCGAGCCGCAGCTCGGCTTTGCCCGACTTCCATCATGGCGGCGGCACGGTGTATTGGCGCGCCAGAGTGACCGGAGGGATGACCGGCAGTCTTTTTCTGCGAGCGCTTGAGCGCAGCGATCGGGTGTATGCGGCAATGTTATCCAGAGGCTATACCGGTGAATTACCGGCTGATGATGCAGCTCCATTATTAAGAAAAGACAGGCGCATCCTCATGGGGGGCGTATGTTTCCTGGTGTTTTTGTGGGTGTTGGGGTTATTAACCGGAGGCTGAAGTTTGGATCCCATTGTTGAAATCTGTCATCTCTCTTTCTGTTATCCGGATGGAAAACAGGCCTTACATGAAATCAACCTGAAGGTCATGCCGGGCGAAAAAATTGCTTTGGCAGGCGCCAATGGAGCCGGAAAATCTACGCTGCTTTTGCATCTCAATGGAATTCTTGAAGGGCAGGGACAGGTTTTTATTCGGGGAATGGAGTTAAAGAAAAGCAATCTTGGCCTGATTCGGGCTGCCGTGGGGGTGGTTTTCCAAAATCCGGATGATCAGTTATTTTCGCCGACTGTTTATGACGATGTTGCCTATGGGCCGATTTACCAGGGTTTTGATAAAAAGACGGTTCAGGAAAAAGTGGAGCAGGCTTTAGCGGCTGTTGGTATGCAGGAATATGCCGGCCGAAATTCTTATCATTTGAGCGGCGGAGAAAAAAAGCGCATTGCGATTGCAACGGTATTATCCATGCAGCCGGATATTCTGGTTTTTGATGAACCTACCTCCGGGTTGGACCCGCGGGCCCGGCGTGAGCTGATAGCGTTGTTGCGTGAATTGCCGCAAACCATGCTGATTGCTACCCATGATCTGGCTCTGGCACAGGTTTTAACTCCAAGAACCATCTTATTGGATCAGGGAAAGATAGTTGCAGATCAACCAACGAAGGCCATCTTTGGCGATGAAGCCCTGATGATGGCTCATGGATTGTGCTAGGCATCAGAGTATAGAAAATTTATCCGGCAATGTTTCTTTGCAGTGGGCGCCCCGATCAATTTTGAGAAGGCCGCTTTTGTTTTTTGTTGCGGCGGTCAGTCTTATTTAAGGTTTAAGTTCGGGTACAATCCTTTTACAGGAGGAAATATGATGGACCTTGATACTATTCTGACTCCCACCATTTTATTAAACAGCGCACTTGCAAAAAAGCATATTGTCGAAATGGCAGAAAAAGCTGCCAGTCAGCATATTCGCTTTCGTCCGCATTTTAAAACCCATCAATCTGCCCAAATTGGCGAGTGGTTTCGTGAAGCAGGAGTTACCAGTATTACCTGTTCCTCTTTTCGCATGGCTGAATACTTCAGTAAGGCTGGCTGGAAAGATATTCTGGTAGCCTTTCCGGTAAATGTACGAGAAATCCAGCGCATCCGGCAACTGGCCGAAACAATTCACCTTGAACTCCTGATCGATACTCCGGCCGCCCTGCCTTTTCTGACCGGCCGGTTTTCTCATTCTCAGGATATTTGGATCAAAATTGATACCGGCGCCGGCCGGGCCGGTCTTACCCTGGGGCAGAAAGGAGAACTTCTGTCTTTATGCCGCAGGATAAAAGAAGTTGATCATTTACGTCTGCGGGGGCTTTTGTCACATGCCGGCCAGACCTACCACACTCAATCGGCACAAACGGTCCGCCAGATGTACGCCGCCAGCCTTGACGGCCTGAATGCTCTGCGAGACTACCTCATAAAACATGAAATCAATGACCTTGAGTTATCCGTCGGAGACACTCCCGGGTGTACCCTGACCGATTCACTGGGGAAAGTGGATGAAATCCGGCCGGGAAATTTCATCTTTTATGACTGTCACCAGGTCTCAACCGGCAGTTGCAAAGTGGAAGACATTGCCATTGCACTGGCCTGCCCAATCGTCAGTATTCATCCTGAAAAAGAAAAGGTCATTACCTATGGAGGAGTTGTTCATCTCTCCAGCGAAAGAACCACGCTCGACGGTCAGATTATCTTTGGGCTGCCTGCGTTGTTAACCAGCAAAGGATGGAGCAGTCCTGTTCCTGGCGGGTATGTTTCCGGCCTGTCACAGGAACATGGCATTCTCCATATTCCCCGCTGTATCTGTGAAACCCTTAAAGTTGGAGACCTGCTGGCTATTCTGCCGGTCCATGCCTGCATCACTGTCAGTTGTTTAAAACAATATCAGACCCTCGATGGTTCAATACTGACTGCCATGAATGACTTTATTTCTTAATACATCGTCAAAGGAACCGGTATAAAAATCAGGAAAAATAAAATAATCATGAATCCCCCCAGGATTTTTCTTTTTAAATCCAAAGGGGTAATGGTATCCAGCGGCTGAGCCGGATTTCGGGCAATAAAATAGATAAACATGGCCCATAACCACCAACCGGACCAGGCCAGACCAAGAACCGCCAGCCCCAACAACATGCCATACAGAAGCCTGCGGGACCATGTTGGCCCCAGCACGGTATTACTGATATGCCCTCCATCCAACTGACCGGCCGGGATCAAATTGGACATGGTAACCAATAAACCAATCCAGCCGGCCCAGGCAACCGGATGAAGTATGACGTCTACGCCGCCCAGGGGAACCGGCTGACCGGTGAAAAAATACTTCAGCCAATAAAGCCAGATCGAATCAGTTCCAAAATGCACCGGCGCCGGAAGAAGCGTTCCAAACCGCAGATATTTTATCAACAGATAAAGAATGGAATTTCCTTCCATAATACCGACGCTGGGTGGTACCGAAGGGGTAATAACGGCTAAAGATGACAGTTTCATTCCAATGAAAAGAACCGGCAGGGTTACTGCCAATCCGGCTAACGGCCCGGCAATACCGATATCAAAAAGCTGCCTGCGGTTGCGGGGATGCGAACGAATGTTAATGAATGCGCCCATCGTTCCAAAAAGACCAAAAGGCGGAGGCAGGGGAATAAAATAAGGCAGGCTGACGTCTACTTTATGATACTTTCCCATACAGTAATGACCAAATTCATGAGCCGCCAGAATACTTAACAAAGCGGCGGTAAACGGCCACCCCCGTTCTGCAATTGCTAAAACTGATGGAAGAATGCCGGAAGGCAACGGCTCTGTTGTATTTAACCCGCCGGTGAGAATCACACTGAACAGCGTTAATACAAACAAAATCAGGTTCATCTTTGGGCTGGCTGACGGAGAAGTTTTTAACGCCGGAACAATTTTAATGACCTGGCGGTTATCTTCCAGCCTGAAAACAGGTATATAACCATATGGTTTCAGTTTCTCTTCCAGTTGCTGATAAGCCAGGCTGGTATCTGAAAGTAAAATCCGGCCGCGAAAGCGATAGAGATAGCCCTGCTTTGCATCTCCGCTGGTCGTATCTTCTACCAGCATTATCTGCTTAACCAGACGGTGAATGATCTCACTTTCAACCGGCTCAGAGGAATGGGATAAATAAAGAGGTTCGTTTTCCATAAAATGTCTGTTGTTAAGGAGGGAATGGATGGGATTTGACCTCATCACCGCCTGTTTTCAGCCGGTTACGGATGCTGAAGGCCGAAGAAACTGCGGAACCCTGCCATTCCAGAAAAAACTGTCCTTTCGGTTTGATTAAACCGCATTTATGCATTTCTGTCTATCAATGCGTTTGCCGGTGTTAATATCACCTTTCAGGTTAACTTTTTTTCCGGTATTTCTCTGACAAGCCTGGGTTGCGGGCTTTCGGCGGGATCGGCGCCGGCTGTTGTGTCAGTCTGGAGCAATAATCGTTATAAGATCAGGGGGGCAGGGCATTTTGGCAATCGTTGTAATTTGCATACTCTCTGTAAGAGCAGTTATTCTGTCTTACATTTGTTACACCCGCTACACCTGCGTTTACTTTTACATTTTACTTATGGGCGTTAAACCAATTACCGGCTTAAACAAGGCCCATCTTTTTTAAGCAGAGTAACGGAGATCGATTTTCAAAATCATAGGTGTGCGCTGAATCTCCTCTGCAGATGTCGGCATCGCTGCAGCCGGAACAGAAAGCACTCTCCTGGTCACGGCGCTTTCGCAGGAGGGTGAATTTTTCTTTCCATACTTCGGAGAAGCGCTCGCTTCGTATGGAACCCTGTTTCATATTGTACTTTTCTTCGATATTAAGGCAGCCGCAAATATCGCCATTGGCAAGAATGCTGGCAATCATAATGCCGGAACCGCAGGTAAAAAAATTATCCCGAACATCTTTTTCGTATTCAAGAGTAACAAAGTGAGAGCAGCCGAATAAGACTTCCGGTTTGGAATGGGATTTTCGCTGCTCCCGGATAAACTTCAGCAGACGAATAAAATCATCAACTTCAAGGTGTTCCTGTTTCATTGCATGGGCGCGCCCAATCGGTTCAACATTTAAAAGCCGCCATGAATCGGCGCCAATTCTTTTCACAAGCTCATGCAGCTCATGTAACTGACCAATATTTCCTTTGTGAATAACCGTTGTGACCTGAATATGGTTAAAATAACCTGATTCAATCAATAAGGCTGTTCCGCGGACAGCGTCATCAAAACAGTTACTTCTTCGCAAAGTATTATGAGAATCTCTCAGGCCATCAATACTCACAGATACGGTTGTGCAATTCGTGCGATACATTTCTTTTATTAACTTATTTGTGAGTAATGTTCCGTTTGTTGTCATCCCCCAAAAAAAACCTGAAGATGCGGCAACTTCCATAATTGAGAATAAATCCGGCCGCAAAAGAGGCTCTCCGCCTGTGATACACAGGTATGTTTCAGACGGAGAAAAGTCCTCCGATAATTGCCGCCAAAATCCGGTCATTTCTGAAGCGGTAAGTTCATTATTGAAACCCGTATCCTTACAATTGCTGCCGCAGTGTTGGCATCTGAGGTTACAACGATTGGTTGCCTGCCAAAACAAATATCTGAGTTTTGGATGAACACAAAGTTCATCAAGATAGCTTGACAGAAGGAGCATGTCCCGACGTTTGTGATCTGTTATGCTGTTTGCGGTTTCCTGCGGTTTGAACATTGGAATTACCATTCCCTTCTGTTATCCAACGAAGCGGCATCGTTAACTTTTGGAATGAGCGCTTTCAATAATCACCGTGTCACTGTATCACTGTCACCGCATTTCGGGCAGTAGTTGCTTATGCTCATCGAGTCCCCTGGCCATTGGTGGCCGCATTTTTTGCAGAAATACACTTTTTGGCGTCTGGAGCGTATTCCATACATTGGTTCCATCAGGTTATTTTGAGGGTTGAACGTACCTTCGCCGTACTTTGTACCGCAGTTTGTGCAATAATGATCATCGCTTTCAAGATATGACCAACATTTAGCGCATCGGTACTTTTTGTCATCGTGGTTCATATCATTTATATTGCTGTCTGTGTTCATAATAAGTATGCCTCCTGTATGACCGTCCATTTTATCAGTTAACCTGAAACTGTGTCTGTGGGTATGCCCTGTTATCTTTCGTTGCTGTCTGAAAAGAAGCATTCATCCGCCGCGCTTTAAATCATACCGCAATGGATACGCATACCCCATACAGTTTTTCAAAAAAGTCTGCATTGTTTGTTGAATAATGCGGCCTGATTTGAGCGCCATCTTTGAACTTACGGTTGACTTTAGCTGAGAAGCCGGGTTGTGTCAAGACTGCATTTTAACTTTGGCCTAGCAGACTGCATTTTAACACCAGCCGTTTTTTTACAATCTCTGATGCACATTCGGTCATGTGTCATTGGAGATCAATATCTGCAGGCAGTAAGTCTCTCACTTCAGGAGATTTTGCAGAAAATGATCTTTTGTGCCATTGTGGCGGGGATGCGTTTTGGATTCTGCTGAAAGTTCAGAGAATCCATATTCAGCAGCTGCAAAAACTGATAATATATTGATCCAGTCAGAAAAACATTTATCTGTCCGGATATTGCACCTGCCCCTGAACCATCAAGGATGAAACATGGACTTTTTTAAACCCATCTGGATGCAGGAATACAAAAATCTGCATCAATACCACCAGGCCACAGCAGCGCTTTTAAAAATGACCGATCAGAAGAAGCTTGAAAAAGCCGCCCGCTTTTCTCCGGTCAGTGATCTGCGAATGATTGCTGTAAAAAAAATCACTCAGGAACAAACGCTTTACGATATTGCAAGAGACGACCCGGATGCAAAAGTACGTCTGACCGCATGCGGGCAGATCACAGAGCAACCTCTGTTGCTTCAACTGCTCTCAGAAACCCGGGATGATCTCTTAAAGCTCAGTTTGTACAAACGCCTGGAAATGCACCATGAATACAACTGTCTGGCGGCAATGACTTTGGGCTTCATGAATGGCGGCCGCGAAGCGCTGCAAAACCTGAACGACCCGTTCAGGCTGGCCGAAGTTGCTTTACAGCACCGCGACTGCTGGATGCGCTGCCAGGCGATTGAACGCATCACTGACCGCAAAGCCCTGTATCGACTGGCAACCGGCAATTATCCCGCAGCAGCTTTTGGAAAAAAGGAAGATCTGACAACACGCCAGACTGCTGCTTCACAACTGATCGGAAGCGATGAACTGCTGGCAGCCTGGAAGGCAACATCAGATCGCAGTACCCGACAGGAGATTTTCGGAGATATGATGCATGAAATACCGCTGGCATACGCGACAGATTATATTCCTTGCCGTGAGCTGAACAGCTCTTTATGGGATGCTGACTTTAAAAGAGAAATGGAGTCAGTACAATGTGATACGGATCTGCTGCTGCATTATCTGCTGGACCATTCGGACCCAGCCATCCGACCAGGCATTATCCGAAAATTAATTACTTTTAACCTGCCGGAAGCTTTCCGGAGACATGCAGACATCTTCTGGCTGCTGGACTGGATGCCGGAAGACTACCTGTCAGCGTTACAGAACCTGCCCGCGCGCGATCAGAAAACGGTGTTTGCGGCGATTACCCGGGTCATCCTGGCCAGGCTGGATGAGTATGCTGCAAAACCGGATGAAGATTTTTTCAGCCGTCTGCATTATGCCAGACAACTGTGCGAAGATGCCAGCCGGATAAATTACCTCCCTGTTTTTCATCAGTACCTGGAAAATGATCCGCCGCTGCTTAAGCTGATTGCCATGCGCAGCTGCCTGTATAATATGGCTGAACTGGCTTTGGAATATATAAAAGATCCGGTTCTGGTTCGCAAAATCGGAGAAACTGTTTTCATTCCCAAAACATGTGAGGGACTGTATTACACCGGCAATTCACGCAGCGTTTATATCGGCGGCGGACCGCGATGGAGAAAATTAGCTGAGGAAAAGCTGACAAAAATTCTGGCTGCTTTGGGAGAAGAATATCATCCTGAAAACAAGGTCTGTGTTTCTGCAGAAACGCAGACTGAAAAACCTGATTTCCGGGATGAAATATTCACAAACATGGATGAAGGGTTTTATGGCTGGAAGGCAGCCACGGAAAAGAAAAAGAA
>CAZEEL010000052.1:0-15860 GCA_964511135.1 uncultured Leptolinea sp.
AGGTCGTTTTCCCATGGTCAATGTGACCCATTGTGCCGATGTTTAAATGTGGCTTATTTCGATCAAATTTTTGCTTTGCCATTTCCTTCTCCTTAAAAATCCTTCTTTTAAGTAAATGAGCAGCCAGAGCCCTCAATGGGATTTGAACCCATGACCTCGTTCTTACCAAGAACGCGCTCTACCAACTGAGCTATGAGGGCTTGCCGTTCTTGCTGGCTACCGCTACGGTCTGAGGGGGTTCCAGCTACAGTGGATGGTGAAGGATTCGAACCTCCGAAGGCTTCTGCCATCTGATTTACAGTCAGACCCCGTTGGCCACTTGGGTAACCATCCATGTTCGCAGTTGCCTGCTTGAGAGTAAGACCCATCTTTTGAATCTTACTCGCCAACCGGCAACTGAGCCGACGATGGGAATTGAACCCATAACCTACCGCTTACAAGGCGGTTGCTCTGCCATTGAGCTACGCCGGCAAAAATCTTTAATTGTTAATGTTTCAGTTCAGCGCACCACATTATATCAAAGCCCTCCTTTAATGACAAGCCCGCAAACATCTGTCAATATTTTTTCAGGAGGCCTCACACAAACTGTGAGTTTATCAGAACCCTTCCTCAGAGTCAAGTAAAACAACAAAACTTCAAAACGCGAATAAGCCCTGCAAATCATCTGCCTGAAGCCAAATCATCACCAGGCAGATGATCAGATTTTTATCTCTCTGCCTTTTTTTATCGATAGGATCAGACCCGCAAGTTATAATAAAATAGCTTTGTCAGGCAAATCATTATCATATTCATTATCTCATGAATTTTAAAATTACTGTATCAGATTTATGAAAGAAGGCCGCAATTGAACAAAATCATCGATTATCTGCAATGGCGCGGGGATTTAAGTTTTTCAAAAGATCCATTGAATGATGTTGATGCATTGATTCTGTCTTTACTCAGTTACTTACCACTGAAAGAAGTTGTGCCGGGGTTCCATTCAAAGGAGAAAATTTCCCTCAAAAAAGCAGCGCTGCAATATTTCTCAAAAACTGCCCAGGGAAAAAACCGTCCCCTTAATTTTAATCCAACATCCAGCCCATCTTTTGATTCCGGGTTGGATGTATTGCTGGAACAGGCTGCAGACTGCCCCAGATTTGAATCCATTCAGTTGTCAAAATATGATGAAAATATGGATTTTGTGATTGGGCAGCAGTTTGCAGCTGTAACGTTTTCATTAAACACCCTCAGGCATGAAAAGGTGATCGCTTTTCGCGGAACAGACAACTCATTAATCGGCTGGAAGGAAAATTTCGCCTTGTTGTATATGGAGCAAACACCGGCCCAGGAATCGGCCCTCCGGTATCTGGAACGCTCCATTGGATTTCTTTCAGGCCCCTGTACCGTCTGCGGTCACTCAAAAGGCGGGAACCTGGCGGTATATGCCAGCGCCCACCTGAATCCGGCCCGCCAAAACAGGATTTCCAAGGTTATCAATTTTGACGGACCCGGGTTCAATTTTTCTGTGGTTAACCGAGAACCCTTTTTGAACTGTGAAAGCAAAGTGCAGAATTATCTGCCTGAAGAATCCATAATCGGCATAATCCTGGATCCCGTTGGAAAAAGAAATATTGTTTCCAGCTCCTCTCAATCGATTTATCAGCATAATGCCTTAAACTGGCACGTAGAGCAGAGTCATTTCTCAGAGGGAAAACTATCCGGCACTTCTAAAACATTGGAGCAAAGTTTAAAAACCTGGTTGAATCAATTCTCATTATCTGACCGCGAAACATTTTCAGAAGCATTATTTGACATTCTGGGAGCATCCGAAGGGGTTTCCATTAAGTTTGATCCCATAGAAAATATGCAGGAATTAAAAAACATCCTGATTAAGTATTCAAATTTGGATGCACAAACCAAAGACCTGCTCACACAGGTTTTTGTCTCTTTCACCAATCAAACAACCCGGTCTCTGACCACCAGAATCATGGAAAAATTGCCCGGGATAAACTGACGTTGACACCAAAGTCATCTGCACGTATAATCTACCTGATCAAACAAGTTTTGCATCATTCTTTAAAGAAAAGGAGGTTGGGGTTTGCCGCTGGTAAATTAAAGCATATGCTCTATATTTGCTGTCGGCTGCGATTGAGCAAGCCGTTTTTTTGTTTCTATCCCCCAGTCTCCCGAAATGAGCCCTGACACAGGAGGAGGTGAGATCACCCAATGGCATTAGTCAACCTGCGCCAAAACGAAAGCCAGGACCAATTGTTGAAACGTTTCCGCAAGAAAGTTGTTAAAAGCGGTGTATTAAGCACGGTCCGACGCAAACGCTGGTTCATTTCAAAAAGCGAGCAACGCCGAGTAGAGAAAAAGAAATCCATGCGGCGGGTAAAACGCCGTCAGTATACCCATATGTCTGAGTAAATAAAGGGGATCACGCCTTTCGCCGAGACGTGATAAAGGAGAAGCATGGCAAAAGAAGACGATAAGATTATGGTGGATGGCACAATTATAGAGGCCCTCCCGGCTACCCAGTTCAAAGTAAAACTGGATAATGGGCATGAGGTTTTAGCCTACCTGTCCGGGCGCATGCGTAAATACTATATCCGCATCCTGCTGGGAGACAGAGTCCGGGTAGAGATGTCACCCTATGATCTTACGCGCGGGAGAATTGTATACCGCCAAAAGAAAACCGGCGATCCATCCTCTATGGATGAATAAGTCGTTTTAGTCAAATTATCAATATAAATAAACAAGCCGGTACAAAATCACCGGCTTGTTTATTTTAAAAAAATTCTGCGTTAAACCTGGGTTTGAATGGAAGAGCTTTCAATCAGAAAGGCAACCGTTATATCCAAATCAGGACGGTTGCCTTTCCAAAAACTTTATCTCAAACCAGCTTACCCTGAATGCCTGATCTTACTTCGTATCCGGCTGCGTTCCCGCATCCGCAGGGTCAGGATTCGCATAATTCGCATCAGCCATATGCTGGTACATCTCCCAACGTTTCTTAACATCGTTCTGAGCCTGTTTCATCAGCATCTCAGCCCGGGCCTCATCACTCTTCATCAACATCTGATACCGATTTTCTTTATAGGCATATTCGGATACTGGAATAGAGGGGGCTTTCGAATCAATCGACAGCGGGTTCTTTCCTTCTTTAACCAGAGCAGGGTTGTAGCGATATAACGGCCAGATGCCGCTGGCAACCGCATTCTTTTGCTGCAACAGACCCTGGCGCATATCGGCAATGCCATGCGCAATACAATGGCTGTATGCAATGATCAACGACGGGCCGTCATAAGCCTCTGCTTCCAACAAAGCCCGCAAAGTATGAGCGTCATTGGCGCCCATGGCAATTTTTGCAATATAGACATACCCATAAGCCATAGCGATCATCCCCAGGTCTTTCTTGGGCATTCCCTTTCCGTCAGCCGCAAATTTAGCCACAGCTGCCCGCGGGGTAGCCTTGGAAGCCTGCCCGCCGGTATTTGAGTACACTTCAGTGTCCAAAACCAGAATATTCACATTTCGCCCAGACGCCAGAACATGATCCAACCCGCCATAGCCAATATCATAGGCCCAGCCATCTCCGCCAATGATCCAAACGGATTTCTTAACCAGGACGTCTGCCAAAGTATTCAATTGAGCCGCACGCGGATGATCCAGTTTTGACAGAATGTTCTTCAGGGTTGAAACATTTTCACGCTGTTTCCTGATTCCCTGATCAGTGCTTTGATCAGCATCCAACAGTTCCTGCACCAGTTGCGGCCCGACAGGTTCAGCCAATTCTTTCAGGAGTTCTCTGGCAAATTCAGTCTGCTTGTCCAGCGTCAAACGCATTCCCAGTCCAAACTCTGCATTATCTTCAAAGAGAGAATTCGACCAGGCCGGCCCGCGCCCGTCAGAGTTCACCGCCCAGGGAGTAGTCGGCAGGTTGCCGCTGTAGATTGAAGAACAGCCGGTAGCATTGGCAATTACCATTCGATCACCAAAGAGCTGTGACACCAGCTTCAGGTAAGGCGTTTCGCCGCAGCCGGCACAGGCGCCTGAGAACTCAAACAGCGGGCGCAATTGCTGCGAATTTTTTACCGTATTGGGAACGATGACCGTGCGATCCGGTTCAGGGATGGTATTAAAGAATTTCCAGTTGGGTTTCTCGGTCTCACGTAACGGCAACTGTTCTGCCATGTTGATGGCTTTACGACCTTCATTGACCTTATCTTTGGCAGGGCAGGCTTCGATACACAAACCGCAGCCGGTACAATCTTCCGGGGCAATCTGCAACGTAAATTTCATCCCCGGCGCTTCACGGAATTTGGCATCTGCCGATTTAAAGGTTGCAGGGGCTCCGACCAGATACGACGGGTCATACACTTTCTGCCGGATCACCGCATGCGGACAAACAAATGAACACTTTCCGCATTGAATACAAACACTCGGTTCCCAAACCGGAATTTCAAGAGCAATATTGCGTTTTTCCCATTGCGTGGTTGCTGAGGGGAAGGTTCCATCAACGGGCATTGCAGATACAGGCAGGTCATCGCCTTCATAAGCAATAATTTTTCCCAATACATCCTTTACAAATTCAGGAGCTGCTGCCGGCACCGGTTCGCGCCGCATAATACAAAGGCTGGTTTCGTTGGGAACTTTAACCTGAAACAGATTCTCTAAAGAAGAATCCACTGCGGCATAGTTTTTCTGAACAATCGCATCACCCCGTTTGCCATAGGTTTTTTTGATCGAGTATTTAATGTGTGCAATCGCCTCATCACGCGGCAAAACCCCGCTGATGGCAAAGAAGCAGGTTTGCATAATGGTATTAATGCGGGCGCCCATGCCGGTCTTTTGTGCAACCGCATAAGCATCAATCACATAAAACCGCAGGTTCTTTTTAATAATCGTCTTTTGAACTTCGCAGGGTAAATGCTGCCAGACTTCATCCGGTGTATAAATACTGTTCAGCAGAAACACACCATTTGGAGCGGCATACTTTAACATATCCAGCCACTCAAGGAAACTGAATTGATGACAGGCTACAAAATCAGCCTGCCCGTTTCCAATCAGATAAGGTGAACGGATGACTTTGCGTCCAAAACGAAGGTGAGAAATAGTCACGGAACCGGACTTTTTCGAGTCATAAACAAAATAGCCCTGCGCTCCATTGGGAGTCTCTTCTCCAATAATTTTGATCGAGTTTTTATTGGCGCCAACGGTTCCATCAGAGCCCAGCCCAAAGAACACACAGCGTTTGGTATCCGGATAATCAACCGCAAACTTCGGATCATATTCCAGGCTGAGATGGGTAACATCATCCAAAATACCCACCGTAAAATGAATTTTGGGGCGGGCTTTTTTCAGTTCATCGAAGACCGCTTTAACCATCGCCGGAGTAAATTCTTTGGAAGATAACCCATAGCGCCCGCCAATCACAACAGGCATCTCAGCAAAAGGAAGTTCGCCCCTGCTGTAGCCTTCGCTTAACGCTGTTACAACATCCTGATACAGCGGTTCGCCGGCAGAACCGGCTTCTTTGGTACGATCCAAAACAGCAATCTTCTTCACCGTAGCCGGAAGAGATTTCAGGAAATGACTGACCGAGAACGGACGATATAAATGAACCGTCACTACACCCAGCTTTTCACCGCGGGCATTCAGAGCCAAAGCAGTTTCTTCTGCCGTTTCAGCGCCCGAACCCATCACGACAACCACGTGTTCGGCATCCGGCGCCCCTGCATAATCAAACAAGTGATACTGACGGCCAACCAAACCGGCAAAACGATCCATTGCATTCTGAACAATGGCCGGGCAGTCATTATAATAAGGATTACAGGCCTCCCGGTTTTGGAAATAAACATCGGCGTTTTGAGCAGTGCCGCGAATAACAGGCCGGTCCGGCGAAAGTCCCCGCTGCCGGTGAGCAAAGACATCTGCATCATTAATCATGGCTTTTAAATCTTCATCACAGAGCTGCTCAATCTTATTCACTTCATGAGAGGTACGAAAACCATCAAAGAAATGCAAAAACGGCACCCGGCTTTCCAAAGTAGCCGCATGAGAAATCAGCGCCATATCCTGAGCTTCCTGAACCGAACGGCTGGAAATCAGGGCAAAACCGGTTGATCGGGCAGCCGTAACATCAGAGTGATCGCCAAAAATAGACAAAGCATGGGCGGCCAGTGAGCGGGCTGAAACATGAAACACGGTGGGGGTTAATTCACCGGCAATCTTATACATATTGGGGATCATCAATAATAACCCCTGAGAAGCCGTAAACGTCGTGGTAAGAGATCCGGTTGTCAGCGCACCATGCACCGCTCCGGCCGCTCCCCCTTCAGACTGCATTTCCATAACCGCAGGCACAGTACCCCAGATGTTTTTTATCCCCTGGGCTGACCAGGCATCAGAAAACTCACCCATTCCCGAAGAAGGGGTAATCGGATAAATTGCAACCACCTCGCTCAGGCGATAGGCAACATGCGCAACTGCCTCATTCGCATCAATTGTGATTTGTTCTCGCTTCATAATTTTCTCCATTGCTAATAAGAATATTTCCTGTAATCAGCAGGAAACTTAAAAATGACAAACTCATCCAGCCTGTCATTGTAAATAGTTTTTCTGCATCCTGTCAGTATGTTTCTTCGGGTTTCTTACTGCATGTTGTCACAAATTTTGTCATGCGCCAGCATTAAACCGGCCAATGTCTTGGCGTCTTTAATTTTATTCTCTGAAACCATACAATACGCTTCACGGATCGGAATTCGAATCAGGGTAATGATTTCGTCTTCATCCCCCGGCAATGGATCAGGCCGAAGGTCTTCAGCCAGATAAATATGCATAAATTCCGTTGAATACCCGGGCGCCAAATACAATGAACCCAGCAGATGCATCTGCCCTGCGGCAAAGCCGGTCTCTTCACGAATCTCACGCCGTGCACATTCCAGCGGGTCTTCTCCGCTGCCAAGAGTGCCTGCCGGCAATTCAAGAAGATCACTGTCAGATCCCAGGCGATATTGCTCTACAAATAAAATATTCCCCTGGTCATCAACCGGCAAAATGGCCACCCCGCCAGGATGCCGAATATATTGATATTGGGTAGTATGACCATCCGGCAATTCAAGAACAGCCTGATCAAAATCAAACACTTTTCCTTTGACCAGGGTATTTCTTTCTTTAACAATAAACTTCATACAAACTCCTTTTCATAACCCTGAAAGACAAAAAGCATAAAAAAACCGGCTGATGATTCGCCGGTTAATGGTTTTAAGGAATGCGCAGGACCTGGCCTGCCGCAAGCCCATATGGCTCAGTCAACTGATTGGCAAAAATAATGGCGTTTGGGTCAACGTCACCATATTGACAGGCAACCGAATAAATCGTATCACCCGCCATGACAGAATACTGTGCCGGATGAGGCTTGAGCGCCCGTTCTCCGACTGACCAGGAACTTCCGGCAGTTGGTATCTTCAGAACATACCCGGGGTTTAAATATTCTTTTCCGGTCAGTCCATTTGCGCTCAGCAGATCAACCGGGTTGAGATTAAAACGACGCGCCAGGCAGAAAACATGCTCGCCCTGATGCAGGGCATAGGTTTCAGGCAAGCCTGGTGTAGCGGTCGGAACGATAATCTCAGTTGGTTCAGGCGTAGCGCTGGGTTCAGGAGTATTCACCGGAAATGAAGTTCCAGACAGAGTAGCCATCCCCAGCCCCTGCGTTGGGTTTTTAATCACCACACCCGTCTGAGAAAACATCAGCGGAGTAGGACTGACCAGATCACTGATATCCGGATAGGGAAAAGTAGGCGTAGACAACACACCTGGATCAGCAGATTTGTAAGAAGACCGTGTACAGGCGCCAACAATCAGCAATACACTCAATGTAACCAATATCAGCCAAAGATGGAATCGTTTCAAAAGTTTCTCCTCCCCATAAACAGGGTGCTGTGAGTATGATAGCATATCGATTTCGATGCAACAAGAGACCGGTTTTCCTGACATCACAACCAGTGCCTTCTTTTACATCCGCTGAATGCCCAGACAGGTTAAGTATATCGCAATCAAAGCCAACCATTAAAAATCCCTGTCAAAATCCCTGTCAGATACTTCTGGCCATAACCGATTGTCAAGCCTTCCCAAAACAGACGGAGGTGCCCGCGTGATCCTTCATCTGACGCAGGATCGTATCTCAGATATACGCAAATGCAATTCCCTGTTCTATTGTAAATTAAATTTCTTTGGATTTGATGGATGTTCTTTGATAAATGTTCTGTGGGAACAGCGATATTCTTGAATGCCCGGTCTTTTTTCTTTTGTTGACAAAAGTCACTGGCATCATGCCCATTATCAATAATAATTGTTGGTAATGATACGGAAAGGAAAAATAAATGATGACCGATAAAGTAATTGAAGCAAACAACCTGGTCAAGCGTTATGGCGATATTGTTGCACTGGACCATTTTAATCTAAGCGTAGAAAAAGGTGAGGTTTTTGCACTTCTTGGCCCCAACGGCAGCGGCAAAACAACGGCGATTAACTGCATCTTATCACTGCTTAAATATGACCGGGGAGAAATCAGGCTGTTTGGTAAAAAAATGACGCCAACTTCATACGATCTTAAAAGAAAAATCGGCGTTGTTTTTCAAAATGTAGCAGTGATTAACGAACTGACTGTTACCGAAAACATAAATTATTTTTGCAGTATGTATATCAGCGACAAAGTAAAGCGCAAAGAACTGACGGACAAAGCAATGGTTTTTACCGGACTGACAGATTATGCAAAGTTCAGGCCGCATCAGCTCAGCGGCGGACTTCTGAGAAGGCTGAATATTGCCTGCGGCATTGCTCACGAACCTGAAGTCTTATTTTTTGACGAACCTACCGTTGCGGTAGACCCGCAAAGCAGAAATAATATTCTGGAAGGGATAAAAGAGCTGAATAAAAAAGGCGCAACGGTAGTTTATACCACTCACTATATGGAAGAGGTTGAGCAGATTGCAGACCGCATTATGATCATGGACGCAGGCAAAGAGATTGCTCTGGGAACCAAAGCCGAACTGGCACAAAAAATCGATACAGGCGAAACCATAAAAATTGAAGTGACCAATTTTCCCGAGCATGTTCTTTCTCAGATAAAAAATATCTGCGGTGTTCGTGAGCTTTCTTATATTGATGAAATACTGGAAATAGTTACTTTTAAAGACTCTCAGGGAGTTCAGACCATCGGCAAAATCATCGAACTGCTTACTGAAAACCAGATCACGTATACCGGCTTCCATTCCTATGCGCCTACGCTTAACGAACTCTTTCTGGCAATTACCGGCAAAAACCTCAGAGATTAGGAGAGACCGCCATGTTTACAAATGCTTATATTTCATTCCTTAAAATGACCTTCAGACATAAGCAGCAAATGTTCTGGCTGATGATCTTTCCGATTGCTCTGTCTACCCTGTTCCGCTTTGCTTTAAGCAATATTGACTCAGGACTGAAGCTGAATATTGTTCCTGCCGGAGTCGTAAACAATACGTTTTATCAAAACGATACGAAGTTCAAATCTGTTCTTGAACGGTACGCTGAGAAAGATTCTGAAAAACAGCTTTTTGAATTAACCTATTTTATCAGTGAAGAAGAAGCCGATGAATCTTTAAAAAAAGATCTGATTGACGGTTATTTTCTCCCTGTAAATAATGATTCAGAAAGAACGCTGATTGTAAAAAAAAGCGGCATCCATCAAACCATTCTGAAAGAATTTTCAGACAGTGTCACAGCCGGATTCAGTACTTTTGAAAATATTAAAAACTTAAAGACAGAAGAGTATCAATCGGAATATATGAAAACCGGTCTTCCGCCTTTTGATATTGAAGAGGAGCTTAAAAGTATTGGAACAACCCTGACAGATACCAGTGACAGCAACAGATTTACCCAGGCCGTGTCTCTTTCAGCCAATAAACCGCAGTCTCTGATCATCTACTATTATGCCCTTCTGGCAATGGTTTGTATGTATGCGTCCTTTGCCGGAATCAGCATTTCAAAATTTATCCGCTCTGATTTATCGGTGGCAGGTATGCGAATTCAAATATCTGCCGTGTCCAGAGAAAAACTCATTCTGGCAAATGTTCTGTCGGGCATAACGGCTACCAGCGTCTGTTCTTTCATTGCATTCTGTTATATGAGTTTTATTCTGGGAATAGATTTTGGTACCAGAACCGCTCTGGTTTTGCTTACCCTGTTTCTGGGGAACATACTCGGGGTAACTTTTGGTTCTGCAATCGCCGCCATTCCAAAAATAACAGAAAACGCGATGACGGCGATTTCTGTGACGGTTTCCGTTTTCGGATGTTTCTTATCCGGCATGATGATGAGCGATGTTAAATATATGGTTTTAAAACATGCGCCTTTTGTAGCAGCGATCAACCCGGCTGGCAGGATCAGCGATGCTTTTTACAGCCTGTATTGCTATTCATCGCTAAACCGCTATTACAGCAATGTAACTGCCATCATCCTGATGATCGGGCTGTTTCTTTTGCTGAGCATTGTTTCCTGGAGAAAGATGGAATATGAAAAACTTTAGTACTTATCTTAAGATAATAAAATCTGAATGGGCTACACTGCTGGTATATCTGAGCATCTTTTCAGGAATTGTTGTAGCCTTCACCGTATTTCATGGCAGCAAAAATATGCCGGGAAATTTTGAAGCAGTTCGCCCGGAATTCACCATTATTAACCGAGACGGAGATGACGCCGTTGCAACAGGGCTTTTGAATTATCTCAGTCAGTATGGCAATGAAATTTCTTTGAAAGACAACCCCGAAGCGCTGCAGGATGCGGTTTTTTTCCGTGAAAGCAGCGCCATTTTCATTGTCCCGGATGGTTTTACTGCATCACTGAACGCATTAAGCCAAAACCCTGCCGGAAAACTGAAGAAAATTGAAAGCGTGATATTTCCAGGCGCCGCAACCGGGTATTACATGGAAAGGCTTTGTGATAACTACATCAAAACTTTAAAGCTGTATAAGACCGCAAACCTGGCCACAGATAACGGACAGATTTTAAAGATGGCGCAGGCGGATCTTTCGCACAACAGCAGGGTAATCGTGAAACAGTTTGGTGGGAATAAAGCGCCGGCAGAATCTCTGCTCATTTATTTTAGATATCTGCCTTACGGACTTTTGATTCTTCTGATTTTTTCCATTGGCAGCTTATTCAGCCGACTGGAAGAACCATATGTTAAAATGCGCTGTCTGGTTTCACCTGAAACAGTTTTGGCGACCAGTTTTGAAAAATTAAGTTTTGCCTTTATGTACAGTGCGGGAATATGGTTGCTGCTCACTCTGATTGGTTTTCTGATGAATATAACCAAACTGGCAGACATTGATATTCGAATCATCGGCCTGATTATGCTGAACGGTTTTTGTTTTATGACTTTTGGGCTTTTAAGCGCCCTGATTATTTCGTTATTTATTACAACGAATGAGGGACTTAATCAAATCAGCAATCTGCTTGGCCTGTTTATGTCATTTGCAGGCGGGATATTTGTGCCGCTGGAGTTCATGGGCCAGGGGATCCTGAAGCTGGCCAACTTTATACCGGCCTATTGGCATACCAGGGCTTTGGAGAAGATCGGTGAACTCTCTGTTTTTAATGCAGAAAGCCTGCAAACCATTTTGCAGCCAATGGGCATGCAGCTTTGTTTTTCTCTGACCCTGCTCTTACTATATATCGCCCTGAAAAGAATTAAAATGACTGAAGAAAGCTTTGGCTCGGCCACAACCCGCACTCAGCTTTTTTAAATCAGGCAAAATGTTCAAACCAGAAAATGGCAATCTGTGTGCGATCACGCAGGTAAAGCTTGTCCAACAGGATGCTGATGTAATTTCTGACCGTACCTTCACTGAGAAAAAGCTTCGTTGCAATCTCTTTGTTGCTGAAACCCTTTGCGATCAGCATCATCACATCAAGTTCTCTTTCGCTTACATTACAGCCTTCATGCAGGGCTGTAATGTTTTTTAATATCTCCTTTTTAGACAGGGGCTTATTTACGGCTCGGGCAAGAGAAAAGGCCCTTTTGCTTACCTGGCTGCCAAAAACACTTTGCCCTGAATAAACCGCCCGAAGCGCCGGGGCAATTCCTGCAATATCCTGTTTGATCAGATACCCTTTTGCTCCCATATTTAAAGCCCTGACAATATATTCATCATCCAAAAACGTTGTCAGATACAAAATCGATGCTCTTTTATATCTGTCAAGAATGATCTCGCCTGCTTCAAGCCCGCTCATGTCCGTCATCCTGATATCCATCAGGATGACATCGGGCAGGCAGGCCGTATAAAGAGAAATGGCTTCCCGCCCGGAAAAGCCCATTCCTGCAACCTCAATGTCTTCCAGAGCGCTTAAAATCGTTTTCAGAGACTCACAGAGCCATTGGTCATCATCAATGATTACCGTACGTATCTTCTGCATTCTTTTTATCCTGCTGTCATCCGGGAGTTTGTCTCCGCTCTGGGCACAGAGACAAAAATTTTAAACCCTTTTTCTTTAAAGACGTTTACCGTTCCGCCCAGCCCGGCCACTCTGTCAGCAATGCTTTTCAACCCCATTCCCCCTTTGGCCATATCATATTTTACTGAATCAGAAAAAGACGAACGACCGTTATCTGATATGACCATTTGAAAAAAGCCCGGATATTCGGCTATTTTAATGTTCACCCGGCTGGCATTGGAATGTCTGGCTGTATTGGAAAGCGCTTCGCGTGCCGTTTTGATAAAGCAATCCCGCACATCGGCAGGGAGTTCGGCATCTGTAATATTTAAACAGACCGGGCAGAAAAGATACTGCTCTGCCATTTTCTCAAAGACTTTTTTAATTTCAACGGAACCATCATACAGGTTATGAACACTGCTGCTGATATTGCTCATCGCCTCATTCAATGTGCTTTTAAGGTTTCGGATGGCAGCCATTTGTTTTTCTTCAGACCGGGTTCTTTCCAGCATAATCTCAAGAGCGCTGGCCTGATACAACGCTCCGGTTAAAAGATGACCAACATTGTCATGAATCTCGCGGGCAATTCTGTTTCGCTCATTTAATGCAGACAGCAGTACTTCATCATCCCGGGTACGCTGTAACTCTGTGTTTTTATTTCTCAGCTGATAGTTATTATTCCTTTCTTCGTCTGCCAAAGCCTGATAACGGGTTTTCATGCTTTCATTTTCACTGACTGCTGCCGCAAGGAATGCAGACAAAAGAATGAGGCAGAGATTAAGGAAAGCGATCAGCGGCTTCGCTCCGGCGCCCCAGAAAAGCGGCAGCAAAAGAAGAAAGCTGCACAGCGCCAGCCTCCAGTTGAAACGACAGGCAGAACGATATTCAGAGATGACATAATCAAAAACAAGCATCGGAGAAAAGAGATTAAACACCGGATATTTCAATGCAGTTCCTGCAAAAATAATCAGGGGTATTAAAATCATCCACTCTGCAAAAGCGCTGACAGCAATGGTAAGGGCAGATAATGATATGGCAGCAAGAGATAAAAGCACAGTCGTTTCGTCAACCGTTGCATGCGTAAAAATAACCAGCAGCAAACCGATCAGAAATAAAACCGGTTTGCATAAAAATATATTTCTCATCCTGTATTCCTTTTGTGGTTCTGTCCTTTCTTTCAAGCATCATCATCCTGATACTCATACTGATTCATGATGGGTTTCAATATGGGTTCCAATGGGAAATCATTGGCATGGCGCCCAGGCAATTTTAAAAACAACCCGGGATTGCTGCAACCATTACAAAACGGATCCGGGCAAGCGCACACGGTAAAACAATCCAGAACAAGTGCACCCAACCGAAAAAGCATATAAAAAAGTAATCCTGTCTATGATATCGCTGTAAAATGCCGCCGGCTTTTTCCCATGCCCGTAAAATCCATCGCGTTCCGAATAACCTCAACGCCCATGATGTCAGCGCTTTCTATCCCTTTCTGGCCATTGAAAAAGGTCAGACATAAGCTCTGAACTCTCGTCAGGTTCTCTTCAAAGCCGTGCCTGAAGACTTTTCAGCATTGAGAACCACCGATCATTGTCTGTTCAGGCAACCAACTCTGAATTCAAAGGGTTGTCATTTGCATCTGTCTGGTATCTGGCCAGGGCGAAATGCAGCAAGCCCTGTAACCAGGCATGGGAAAATGAACCATGTCAGGTTATTGATTCAACCTGGTCAATGTAACCTGCCAGTCAACACCATACCCCAACTGGTACTTTTGTTGTAAATTCCCCTGATTAATAGCCATGCCCAGTCGGTTGAGTTCGTTATTATAAATAACCGCTTCTCCTGTTTTTACCTGGCCAAAGGTGTTTTCAAAACTGGTTTTCCCCCCAAAAACGGTTTGCCCCTGATAGCGGATTTTAACCCGTACTTTGTCACCATAGCAAAAGCCAGCCTGCAGAAAAGCCTCCAATGGAATATTGGTCCACATATTCCCAAAATTGGGATCGGCTATTTCCAAAATTCCCTGCACTTTGCCGCGTTTGACTTCAGGCCGCAAAGTCGGCAACAGGATGATCTCTTCCACCGGATAAGCCGGGCCCACTTCTTCATAGCAGATGATACCGCCGGCCAGGCGGGCAGCGCAATAACTGAACAAATCACGGCCATGAAAGACTTCAACTGTAGAGGTGCTTTTCGACGGCAGGCGATTGATTTCTGGATCAATCTCGCGCACTTCGCTGATGCCGGCCATCTGGCTGATATGAGTCAGGGTTCCATTATCAGGAGTAACCACATAATAGCCGTGGCTGGTTTTAGCAACACAGGCTTTACGGTTGGTTCCCACCCCCGGATCCACCACAGATACAAAAATTGTTCCCTGCGGCCAAAAAGCCATCGGCTGAAACAGCCGATAAGACGCACTCCAGATATCAAACGGAGGTATTTCATGGGTGTTGGTAAAAATCTGCAGCTCAGGGTCAACGCTTTTTACGACCCCATACATGGCGCAAACAGCGCTTTCTTTACAGGTAAAATCAGATTGAAAAACAAGAACTGGTTTCATGATCGTCACCATCTCACAGACAGAAATTGAGAATCAGACCAGAACCCCCGATTCAAGCTGAATCTTAAGCTGGCTGAAGAACAGTTTTTGCAACTGCTGATTCTCATGCCACATCTCAAACGCGGTGGGTGTGGCAAAGCGTACCCGGGTTCTGACCCGTTCGGTTTTCTCAATCAGACTGCTGACACGGGTAATCTGATCTTCAACAGGCAGGGTTTGCAACTGACAACTCGACAAGTAATTATAAGCACGATACATCCCCATATGTTCAATGCGATCGCAATCCTGAATACTGTCGGCCAAAACCGTATACTCACCTTCAAAATCAGCTACCTGATCAACATGAATGGCAATTCCAAAACAGATTTCATCAATCAGCATAGGTTCGAGCGCAAGCTTTTGCAGGAAAGGCCGCGCCAGACGGGCCGAGACCCGGCCATGTTCAGAGTTTTGATGAGTATCAAATTTACCCAGATCGTGCAGAATGCAACCCAGCGCCAGGGCTTCTTCATTCAGACCTTCTTTTTGGGCAATCACCCGCCCAATCGCTGCCGTGCGCAGGCTGTGACTGAAACGATAATCTATCTCCGGCAGAGGAACACTTTTATGGCTCCACAGGTGTTTCTTTAAAAAATTAACCGCTTTTTTTTCGTTTTTCGTCATATCCATTGAGAAAAAATCCCCCTGGAAAAGAAAAACGCTGTCAGAGAACAGACAGCGTTATAAACAGTGGAAGCAACAAAAAGCTGACCCTTCGGCAGACAGGCTGCCCAGGGTTTTTCCAGATAGAAAATCTTCAGAAATCTGCTTTGTTCCTTAATCATCACGAACCAAATTTAAT
>CAZEEL010000053.1:0-2294 GCA_964511135.1 uncultured Leptolinea sp.
TTTTTTAAGATGCCATTGCTTCTGCCACCACCAGAAAATCCGTGGCCGATATCATTCCAATCAATTCGCCATGATCATTTGCAACCGGAAGGTGCCGGATTTTCAATTTGTTCATAAGAATGGCACATTCCTGAATTGTGGCCGAATGCTGAATTGAGGTTAAGGGTGCGGTCATAATATCTTTCACCAACACTTTATTGGCGTCAGCATGTGTCCCGATAATCTTGTCACAGATATCGGTCGAAGTTAATATCCCATAAGCCGGATTATTTTCTGACTTTGCCACAATCAGGCTATGGATATAACGCCGGCGCATGACAGATAAAGCTTCTTTTACAGTTGCCTCCGGATCAATGTATACCAACAGGGTAATCATCCAGTCACGTACAGTAAATTCCATTGTTGCCTCCAAATAATATACCAACCCAGCCGATTTTCTCTATCATTATATAGACAAATGCAATTATTTCAAATACCTGACATGTCAAACAAAATGATTCTTCCTGAACTCAACCCGCAACGTTCCAATTCAGGTTCCTGAGATCGCTCAGTCGGTGACAGGCGGTAAGGTCAAGCTGTAACGGCGTAATACTGACATTGCCTTTGGAAAGCTCACCATAGTCTGTCAGATCCTCTTTTTCTCCTCCCGGCAGATCTCCCCCAAACCAATAATAAGGAATTCCACGGGGGTCTTCCCGGCGAACCAATTCATCATGGTAGATCCGTTTCCCCATACGTGTGATCGAAAAACGCTTCAATTGATCAGGCGGAAGATGAGGCACATTAACATTCAAAACAAATGTTTCGCGCCCTGGCAGCCTGGCGGTTTTTTCAGCCACCTGTCGGGCTGCCCAGGCCGCCCCTGAATAATCAATGTCTCCATGATAATCTTTCTGAGTATCCACCGAAACCGCGATAGCCGGCACCCCAAAGATACAGGCTTCAAAGGCCGCAGTAACCGTCCCTGAACAGGTAACATCGTGCCCAAGATTGGCATGCGGATTAATCCCGGATACCACCAGATCTGTTTTTTCAGAGAACAAACCCAGTAAAACCAAAGCCACACAATCAGAAGGCGAACCGGTGCATGCATATGCTGAAATGCCATTCACAAAAGGAACCGGTTTCACCCGCAAAGGCTTATCCATCGTTTTGACGTGCCCGCAGGCAGACCAGTTATGATCCGGGGCTACCACGGTAACCTGACCCATTTCCTGCATGGCCTCAGCCAGTGACTGCAAGCCCGGAGCATCAATTCCATCATCATTGGTAACCAGAATATTCATTCGTTTTTATCCTTTGGCATTTTAATCATACCAGAATATGTTCATCATGCCACACGGCCATTCTCTCATTTGAGAACAGATCACTCATCTGCGGGCACTTTTCCCATTCTGAGCTGTCCCGCCGGGCGGGTTACCGCATCAGCAATACGACTGACCCTGACCATAAACTCAGCATCATGCACACGAACAATATCTACCCCGCGGGCAATTCCAATCGCTACCGCCGCTGCCGTGCCTTCCAGCCGCCGATCCGGTTCCGTATTTAAGGTATATCCAATAAATGATTTGCGGGAAGGCCCCAGCAATACCGGAAAACCCAGCCGGCAAATTTCATCCTGTCGGTTCAGAAGCTCCAGGTTTTGCTGCACGGTTTTACCAAAGCCCAATCCTGAATCCAAAATGATATTTTCATCTTTTACCCCTGCTTCGCGGGCAAAGGCAACCAATTCCATCAGATCATCCTTAACTTCTTTGATTAAATCGGCATAGTGAGCCCCAACCACCCGACCTCCCAGGCGCGAATCCAGCGAGACCCCATCAGGCTGACTGCGATTATGCATTAACACAACCGGCGCCCCATAGGCTGCCACAGTTCCGGCCATATCCGGGTCAGCCCTCAACCCCCAAATATCGTTAATCCAGTCGGCGCCGGCTTTCAGAGACTCCGCCGCAACGCTGGCTTTGTAAGTATCGACAGATATCAGGGCTTCAATGCCGGCATCCCGCAGGGTTTTAATCACCGGCACCACCCGATTTAATTCTTCTTCCTCAGAAATCAGAACAGCGCCCGGGCGGGTGCTCTCGCCGCCAATATCCAAAATATCTGCCCCGGCCGCAAGAAACTGCCTGGCCTGCTCTAAAACCTGATCTGAATTCCGGCCAGCCCGTAATAAGCCATCCCCCGAAAAACTGTCAGGGGTGATATTGATAATCCCCATAACAAATGTCCGGCTTCCCCAATCCAGAGGATATTTCAATGTACGCATGACATCTCTTTCATTTTGTTGT
>CAZEEL010000053.1:2304-15826 GCA_964511135.1 uncultured Leptolinea sp.
GGAATCAACTGTACGGCTGACACAGACCGAACAGCTTTCACAGGCAAAACAGAGTCTCGCAGAATATGCAAAGATCCATTTACTTCCTGCCACATCGTCATCTCCTGACCATCTATCCATAACGTACTGATTTCATTTAAATTTCTACCAGAAGGTAAAAGCATCTGAAAAGGAAGCGTTGCCTCAATCTGATTTTCTGTTTCCTGTACATTTGCAAAAAAATGAACCGGACGATCCACAAATACTGAAAGAAGCCGAACCGGCGATGAATCCATCGCCTCCAACAGACCGGAAATTGGCTGCTGCCATTTTGGATGCATCCAATTCGGTGCAATCTCAGCCAATGGAACCAACACAAAAGCCCGTTCAGATATCCGCAGGTGAGGGATGTTTAATTCATTGGAATGAAATTCCCAATCTCCATAAAAAAGAATATCCAGATCCATAGATCGCGGGCCATAACGAATTGTCTTCTTCCGTTTCAGTTGGTTTTCAACTCTTTTAAGACAGGTCAGCAACTGAAATGGCGTTAAATCTGTCTCTGCCAGAATGACCTGATTCAGAAAGCGGGGCTGATCCAAAAAACCCCAGGGTTCTGTTTCATAGATGGATGAAAGTTTGGTAATCTGAACCTGCGGTAATAAAGCCTGAACAGCCAGAAACAGGTTTTCAAGCCGGTCTCCCACATTGGTTCCCAAACCCAGCGCGATCGTCTTCATGAATTTACCTTTCAGGCAGGCCGATAAATGCTGAGCAGGTCTGTCAGCAAACCATAGGCAGTCGTATCAGGGGTCGGGTTCAGCTCTAAAATCCCCAGCCCGGGCAATACATCGGTCTGAAAAACCACGATTGAGCTGGTTCCATGTACACTGAATAATGGGCTTTCCGGGCCTACCAGTTCCGGTTTTACACTGGCCGTTACCCCATGGGTTGTGCGCGCAGCCCGACAAACCAGTTTCCAGCGTTTCCCTGCCTGACGGGCATCCTGCAACATGGCAGGGGTAAGGCTGCGGATTCCCTGCCGATCGATATCCTGAGGAAGCAGCGGAATTTTCATCAACCCCGTCACCAAAGCTGCAATCTTAATGGACGCGTCCCAGCCATCAATGTCAACAGAAGGATCCGTTTCTGTAATACCCACCGACTTTCCATATGCGATCGCCTGTTCCAAAGTCTGCCCCGCTTCCATCTGTTCCAATAACAGATTGGTCGTTGAATTTAAGATCCCAACAAACCCCATGAGTTCAAGCGCCGGCAACGCTGAGCGATACAACGAGAAGACAGGGGCCCCATCCATAACGACTGACTCAAACCGAAAACAGCGCTCTTTTTCCTGAGCCAACGCCATTAAACGGGCATACCCATGAACCACAGCGCCTTTATTGGCTGTAACAACATGCATCCCCTGTTCCAGCCCCTGTACCAGATAGCTTAAGGCTGGCTCACCATTGAAGGGATTCACCGGACTGTTTTCAAAAAGTACATCTGCCGGACAGCGGGCAATAAAATCACCGGTTGATTGGATAGACCCGCCGCACGGCAATGAATCAAGAGAAAGACCCTGCTCCAACAACTGGAGCGCCTGCTGCCCATCCACCCCCTGCTCCTGAATCACTGACCCATGCGAACGCGTGGCAATTCCGGTAATTTTCACCGTCAGTCCATATTGTTTTCGGAGAACTTCCTGTTTCCGTTCCAACAAAGCGATAAATGCCCTGCCCACATTCCCGCACCCGACCAGTGCAACCCGAATCATATCCATATCTGTCTCCCGGTACATAAATTTTATATCAGGCGCTTTCACCCATATGTCGTTCATCCAAAAAGACTGCCAAACCAGAGATGCAAAAGATCAGTTTTTTCTGGAACAGATATGCGTTGCATCGACCAATTGGTTGCAATACGGGCAGAGAATCTTTCCACGCTGCACCACTTCTCCAGCCCAGACCATCAGTTTGGCTATTTGCGCCCGGGTACAGGCAAACAACAGCCGCTGCGCCGTCTCTGCAGTGACTCCGCCTGACAGGACTTCACGAAACATTAATATGATTAATTGCTGCGCATCATGAAAACCAAATCCAATTTCTCCTGTCCGAAATCGGGGGTCTAGCGGTGGGCGAATACGCATTTCCTCTTCCTGATATACGGTATCACTTTCATCAAGTTTCCCATAGCGGAGTGTTAACTCATCCAGGATACGCTCCAGCGCAAAACGGATGGTTTCAACCTGAACCTTTTCCAACACAATTGAAACGATTTCAGATTCTGTCTGAGCCTGCAGGAAAAATACGCTTCGCCCGGGTTCACCAATGGCATCCACGGTAATATGTGTTACTTTTTGTAAGTATTGACCAGTATCATTCATCTGTTGCTGTTTCCTCATCGTTTTGCACAATCCCAGAATCAGAAAGATGATCCATCAGTACATTTCTTTGCCAGTATGCCCTTGTAATGGGTACGATCAAAGAAAGCAGATTGAACAAAGTTTGCTGTAAATCATCTTTCGCCCCGGTCGTAATCAGTTGAACCGAACCCATCCCTTCATGTGCGAGCCACCCGTTTTGTTCCAAAACCCGAGCCGTTTGTCGGGCAACCGCCGGAGCAGGGTCTATGATTTCAATATGGGGTCCTGCAACTTCCTGAATCACATTCAACGCCAAAGGATAATGCGTGCAACCCAAAACCAGGGTATCTGCACCCTGAGCAATCATCGGCTGAATGGCTGCCTGCAGAATTGACCGGGCCGTTTCTCCCTGCGCATTCCCTGCTTCAATTTCTTCCACCAGCCCAGGGCAGGTATTTTTAAGAATACAGACTTCCTGACCAAAGCGCTCCGCCAATGTACAATAAAGCCCGCCATTAAATGTCGCCGGAGTAGCCAGAATACCCACAATCCCGGAACGGGTCTGCCGCACAGCAGGTTTCAAAGCCGGTTCCATCCCCACAAAAGCCACATCGGTAAACCGGGCGCGCAGATCCTGTAACGCTGCCGCAGAAGCTGTATTACAGGCAACCACAATCACCCGGCATCCCTTCGCAATCAGATAGCGGCTGATCGCCAAAGAAAAGGTTCGGATATCGTCCATTGAGCGCGGCCCATAAGGAACATGCGCTTCATCAGCCAAATAATAGAAAGGCTGATAAGGAATCTGCTGCTTCAGATGTTTTAAAACTGAAAGACCGCCAATTCCAGAATCAAATATACCAACCGGAACCGGTTCCGCCAACCCAGGATCAGGCAATGTTTGCGGTGTTTTTTCAGGTTTATCACCCATGATACTTTTCTGCAGCCTCAACCAAGCCCCTGAAAAGCGCTCTGGCATGATCATGATCTGTCATCCATTCAGGGTGCCATTGTACTCCAATAAAGAATGGTTCTTCGTTTTGCTCTATCCCTTCTATTAACCTGTCATCTGCCAGACAGGCAACCGTCAGGCCAAAGCCAGGCCGATCAATCCCCTGATGATGATGACTGTTTACCCAAAAATCCGTCTGCTGAATCATCTGATACAGCCTCGATTGAGTATCCAGATAAACCTTGTGCTGAGGATGATTCCGGGGCAATTCTTTGGGAGAGGAATGTTGCAATGCATTGGGAAACTGATCCGGAATATGGGTATGTAAGGTCCCCCCCAGGCTGACATTCATCACCTGCAAGCCCCGGCAAATGCCCAACAGCGGCATATGCCGCTTCAAAGCGCCCTGAACCAGAAAGTTTTCCTGGATATCGCGTATCTGAAGAACTTCATCCAGTTCAGCATGCGGGCTGCCATGATAGTACACCGGGTCAATATCGCCGCCGCCGGAAAGCAACACGCCATCCAGACGATCCAAAAGTGTTTCCAGTTCCGATTCAGAGTATCCCAGAGGAAGAATGACCGGCAATCCGCCCGCTTCCAGAACAGCCTGAGAATATTTTTCAGGAATACGGGTTTGAAACGAAAAACGGTGCGACGCCTGTCGTCCGGCGGTGATCCCAATCAGAGGAAAAGTCATTAATCATTACCTTTTTTTCTATTGTAATAGGAACCGGATCAATTAGCCAATAGCAGAAAGATTAAACAAAAAAAGGTACAGTTCAATTCTGAACTGTACCCAAAAGGCTTATTTCAAACATTAAAACTTTTGTTTTAAGCGGGCAGCTTTTCCGGTACGATCGCGCAGAAAATAAAGACGGCCTTTACGAACTTTGGCATGGCGCTCAACCACAACCTTCGCAATACGGGGTGAACGGGTTAAGAAAGTACGTTCAACGCCAATTCCATTGCTGGCCACACGACGCACCGTAAAAGTGGAAGTATTCCCATTATTATGGGTATAGAGTACAACCCCTTTGTACTCCTGAATACGTTCACGGTTGCCTTCCTTAATTTTCACGTGCACAGAAACGCTATCCCCAGGAGCCAAATTTGGGATATCGGGATTAACTGGCGATTCTACTGATTTTAAGAGATCATTCATAATTCCACTTCCTTACTGGTGTACTTTCTGACAACGAGAAGAAAGTATAACACAGTTTTGAGAGATATCGAGTTTCTTTTCAAACTTCTTTTTAAACTCCTTTTAAGAGTTTCTCCGGAAACTGCCGGGTTTACAGAAAAAATGCCTCATGGTAATGCCCTGCCCAAAGATTCTATTAGACAGTTTCTACAGTCACAGGTACAATCAAACCCATGCTTTCATTCGGTGAATATCAAAATACCCGCCGCCGCCACTGGCAAACGGTTGCCAAAAAAATGCAGCACTGGAAAGGCTGGGGAGGGGGCTATTCTCAACGTCTCTCTCAGGTATATCAGAATCTCATTCCACAGGGAATGCGGGTTCTTGAGCTGGGCTGCGGTCAGGGAGATTTACTGGCTTCTCTGAAACCTGCTTTCGGAATCGGAATTGATTTTTCGCATGAGATGATCCGACAGGCCTCCCGCCGGCACCCCGATTGTCTTTTCATTATAACCGATGCGCAGGAATTGTGTCTCGACACACATTTTGACTTTATTATCCTCAGTGACCTGATTAATGATCTCTGGGATGTTCAAAGCGTTCTGGAACAGTTACAACCCCTTTGTCAGCCCTCTACCCGTATCATCCTTAATACCTACAGCCGGGTCTGGCAATTGCCCCTTAAAACAGCCGAGACGCTGGGTGTGGCAAAACCCAATCTCGAACAGAATTGGTTTACTGTCGGAGATATCAGCAGCCTGTTGCATTTGACAGACTTCGACACTTTACGCAACTGGCATGAAGTGCTCTTTCCGGTTAATCTTCCAATCATCAGCAGTTTTTTCAACAAGGGTCTGGCTCATTTATGGCCATTTAACCTGCTGTCGATGACCAATTTTGTACTGGCAAGACCCTGTCTGAACCGTCAGCAACAGGATCAAACCGTGACGGTACTGGTTCCCGCCCGCAATGAAGAAGGCAATATTCAAAATATTATTGCGCGCACCCCTGAAATGGGCCGTGGCACCGAGCTTCTGTTTGTCGAAGGAAATTCCACCGACCAAACCTGGGCCGCTATTGAAAAAGCGATTCAGGAAAACCCTGACCGCAACATTCGCTTATTAAAACAACCAGGAAAAGGCAAGGGAGATGCCGTCCGTACCGGTTTTGGCGCAGCAAAAGGCGATATTCTCATGATCCTGGATGCCGACCTGACCGTTCCCCCGGAAGATCTTCCCCGCTTTTACAAAGCGCTGCAGGAAGGAAAAGGGGAATTTATTAACGGGGTCCGGTTGGTTTATCCGATGGAAGATCGTGCCATGCGTCCGCTGAACTTTCTGGGGAACAAAGCCTTTAGTATGGCTTTCTCCTGGCTTTTTGGACAACCCATTAAAGACACCCTTTGCGGAACCAAAGTCCTGAAAAAAGACAGCTATGAACGAATTGCAGCAAACCGGTCTTATTTTGGTGAGTTTGATCCATTTGGAGATTTCGACCTTCTGTTTGGCGCAGCCCGCCAGAATATGAAGATTGTCGATCTTCCCGTTCGTTACCGCGAACGCACCTACGGCACCACCAACATCCAGCGCTGGAAACATGGCTGGCTGCTGATAAAAATGGTTTTCTTTGCCCTCAACAAACTGAAATTTATATAAGAATCAAAAAAAGACTTCTGACCCGTGTTTATTCACAGCAAAAGAAAGACCCTGCCGGAGAATTCTGATCATATACTTTATCTGCATCACCTGCTTTTTCATAGGATGCAGATAAATGTGTTATATTTTCATCCAATCATCCTGTAAAAAGATATTCTCAGAGAGAAGGAGCCAATGCCATGCAGTACGAAACACCGGTTAAATGCAGCATCTGTGACAACCTTACCAGAGACAAGTTTGTCTGTTTCCGTTCTGACGGCATTGTCAACCGCCAGACAGATCCGGTTGATGATTCCAACCATCAACCGACAAAGGCATCCGCCGCTGCCAACATCACGCAATGCGATGGCGCCATATGCAAAGCCTGCCGAAGACAACCATCAGAAAAAGTGAAGGTCGCCCTCTTTGTTTCCGGGCTGTTTTTGGCCATCTCCCTGATTGTTTTGCTGATTGGCTTCCTGATATCCGGAATCTCATTTTTTAAGACCTCGTTCGGCACCATTGCCTCCGTGATAGCGATCATTTTTTTCTTCTACCTGCTGCCCTATGGTCTGCAGGTCTTAATGGGCGAAGATGGAACCTTTCTTCTTATTAAGCATCTGCAGCAGCAGGATCAGTCTGCAGGCCGCCAGTATACCTATCTTACATCTCAGGAAGCCGGCAAACAACAGAAAGAGAAGTCTGTATAAAAACCCCTCCCCATTGCGCATGACAACGCAATTCAGAGGTATCCGCCTGCCGGCAATGATGCAGGTCAAAGACTTAAAAGCAAACAAAAAAGACTGAGCCTCGGATTTCAGGGGGCTCAGTCTTTTTGATTTACTGAACGATTCTCTTTTTATAAAAACTTCGTGCTTTATCCGTGAATCATATTTCCCATGACGTCATGCGCTGCTTCCATAACCACTTCACTTAATGTTGGATGAGAATGAATATTATGAGCAACGGCTTCAATGGTCAGCCGGTTCTGTTGAGCCAGTGTCAGTTCAGGCAGCAGCTCAGCCGCTTCCGGGCCAATCAGATGAGCGCCCAGAATTTCGCCGGTACTGGCATCGGCAATGAGTTTGGCAAAACCAACCCCTTCACCCAGACCCAAGGCTTTTCCATTCGCCATAAAATTAAAACGACCCATTTTGATTTCCCGTCCGCTTTCTTTGGCCTGCGCTTCAGTCAAACCAAAAGAAGCCACCTGCGGATGACTGAAGGTAGTGTGCGGAATCATTTGATAATTGATCGGTTTGGTTTCTTTCCCTGCCATGGCTTCAGCGCAAAGCATTCCCTGAGCCGAAGCCACATGAGCCAACAATACCTTACCGCTCACGTCCCCAATAGCCCATACACCCGGAACATTGGTGGCCATTCGATCATCCACTTCAATATACCCACGCGGGCTGACAGCTACGCCGGCATCTTCCAAACCAATATCTTTACTGTTGGGGCGAAAACCTACCGCAACCAGGGCCTGTTCAGCCTCAATTTCCTGTTCGCCCTTTTCTGAAGAAACTTTAACCTTTACACCGGTATCGGTAGTTTCAATCCCCAAAACCTTTGTGCCGGTAAGCATCTGAACGCCCCGCCGTTTATATTGTTTGGCGAGTTCAGCGCTGATCTCTTCATCTTCCAAAGGAACAATGCGCGGCAGCATTTCGACCAATGTAACTTTACTGCCATAAGAAGACCAGACCGTTGAGAATTCTACTCCAATCGCCCCGGCGCCAATAATAACTGCACTGGCCGGCAAATGAGACTGGGTAATCGCTTCGCGGAAACTGACAATCTTTTTCCCATCCACGTTAAGCCCAGGAACCTGGAATGCATGAGAACCGGTAGCAATAACAACATTTCTGGTTTGCAATACCTGAACACCATCCGGACCTTCAACCTGAACTTTGTCTTTTGACAGGAGTTTTGCCTTTCCCATATACACGTCAACATTATTCTTCTTCATCAGAAAAGCAATGCCTTTGGTTAAACGATCAGAGACCTGACGACTGCGGGAAACTGCTTTGCTGTAATCCAATTGCAGATTGTCAAACGAAATACCAAAATCATCTGCCCGATGTCGTAAGGTATGGGCCAGTTCGGCATTTTTTAAAAGGGATTTTGAGGGAACACAACCTACATTCAAACAAGTCCCTCCCAGCCATTCTTTATCGACAATTGCAGCTTTCAACCCCAGCTGTGAAGCTCGAATAGCACACACATAACCGCCGGGACCGGCACCCATTACTACTACATCATATTCGCTCATATTTACCTCATTTGGTGATGATATTGAACTGTTACAATAATTATGTCATAGTATTATACCTGGTTTGCAGATTCACGGGAAACTCATCCATACAAGTGAGTCTGCATTCCCGCTGTTTCAGGAGATGTTATCATACCTGCTGATCAACACCTGATATGGTGTCAATACCTGATATGGCACACCTTATTTATATATTTATAATGGAGATTCTCAATGAAAAAAATAACAGCTCAGGACCTTTTCCGGTTTCAACTGATCAGTGGAATTCGCATTTCCCCTGACGGGAAAAGTATTGTTTTCAGCCAGCAAAGAACCAATAAAAAAACACTGAAAAAATACAGCAATCTCTGGCTGGTAAACAGTGATGGTCAAAATTTACGACAGTTTACCTGCGGAGATCAAACGGATATACAGCCGGTCTGGTCACCGGATGGCAAAACAATCGCATTCTTATCCAACCGTCAAAATAAAGACTTCCCGCCCCGCATCTTTCTCATCCCCCTGAACGGCGGAGAAGCCCAGCCATTGACTGATTTTAAAGGCAGCATCAAAAGTCTGAACTGGACTCCTGACGGAAACAGCCTGATATGTTCTGCCCGCAAACTGGACCCTGAAGAAATTGAACGTTTGGAAGACGAACAAAAGAAAAACCTGGGCATTGTCTGTCGTCACTATGACCGTTTATTTTACAAACTGGATGGTGAAGGCTTTTTGCCCCATGAACGCTGGCATCTCTGGAAGTTTGACATCAAAACCGGCAAAGGCACTCAATTAACCGATCATCCGGTATGGGATGACCTTGATCCGGCAGTTTCTCCGGATGGCAAAACCATTGCATTTATTTCCAACCGCACCCCTGATCCGGATTTTGAACATACGGCAGATTCTTTGTATACCCTTCCCATTAAAGGCGGAGAAGCAACTTTAATTACCGGGATGAAAGGAAATAAATCTCTCCCCTGTTTTTCCCCGGATGGCCGATGGATTGCCCTTTACGGTGTGGATGGCGATGAAGACTACTCAAAAAATATGGGGCTGCTCCTGATTTCTGCAGACGGAAAAGGACTTCTAAAGAATTTAACGGAACCGTTGGATCAACAGGTTGCCTGCGGCGCCATTGGAGACATGGGCGGAGCAGAACTGCACCCCCCTTTATGGACTGCAGACAGTCAGCGAATCATCTACCCGGTAAAAAAGCATGGAGCCAGCGGTCTGCATTCGATTGGCATTGATGGAAAGAACCCAAAAACGATTTTTGAACCAAAAGGAATCACAGGTTCCTGGAGCCTTGATCAAAAACAGGAAAAACTGGCCTGTTATCTGGGCACCATGACCGACCCGGGTCAGGTCATGGTGCTCGACATGCACACGGGCCAAAGCCGGATACTGTCTCAGGTCAATGCCTGGCTGGCTACAGTAAACCTCAGCCCGATAGAAGAAGTCTGGTACAAAGGAGCAGACAATAATGATCTGCAGGGCTGGATCATGACGCCCCCCGACTTTGACCCCCACACCAAATACCCTGCCCTGTTGTATATTCATGGCGGACCCGCTCAGCAATATGGGTATCAGTTTATGCACGAGTTTTTTTATCTGACTGCGCATGGCTATGTCGTGGTATTTACCAACCCGCGCGGAGGCAAAGGCTACGGCTACCGGCATTTCAAGGACAATGAAGGAAACTGGGGATCCGTGGACTATCAGGATTTGATGGTCTTCACCGACCTGGCAGAGAAACTTCCCTATGTTGACCGGGAAAACATGGGGGTTCTTGGCGGCAGTTACGGCGGATTCATGACCTTATGGATCATTGGGCACACCCACCGTTTTAAAGCCGCCAATGCCCAGCGCAGTGTTTTCAATATGGTCAGTGAATGGGGCTCCAGTGATTTTAACCATTCTTTTGAACAGGCCATGCTGACCGATGTTACCCAGGATGGTTTTGATAAATTATGGGATCGCTCGCCTATGAAATATATCCATAACGCCAAAACTCCAACCCTCATTATTCACAACGAAAACGATCACCGCTGCCCTGTTGAACAAAGCGAACAGGCTTTTACCTGTCTCAAACGCAACGGGGTTGAAGCGGAATTTCTCCGCTTCCCGGGTGAGTTCCATGGTCTTTCCCGCAACGGACGAACAGACCGAAGAATCGTACGGCTGGAATATATTCTTAAATGGTTCGATAAGCATCTGAAAAACTAAAAGAGTCTCTCAGATTCATCCGTTTATTTCTTCCCGGCAGAAACGACTTCATAACTTCTTTCCGCCAATACGAAGTATCAAACATCTGCAAATCGCTGTTCAAAAAATAAAAAAGGTCGGATGGCTGAAAAGTCACCCGACCTTTTTTATTAATGTTTTCCAATCGCCGCCAGCCCGATTGCTCCGCGCACCAGACCCATTGTTTCCTCTGCCAAAACAGCAGCCCGCTTTCGGCCATCTTCCAGAATATCCCATATCTGATCAGGCTGTTTATCCAGTTCAATCCGACGCATTCGGAAAGGCTCCAGGCTGACATTCATGTTTTCAGACAATCGCTTCTTACAATCAACACATCCTACACCTGCCACCCGGCATTCCTGATGGATATTTTCAACCTCGTCCTGAGTGGAGAAAATTTTATGCATGGTAAACACATTACAGATATCCGGGTTTCCGGGGTCCGTTCGTCTCTGACGGGCAGGGTCAGTAACCATCGACATCACCAGTTTGCGCGTCTCTTCAGGAGTTGCAGCAATTTCAATATGATTATTAAGACTCTTGCTCATTTTTTGCACTCCATCCAAGCCCAGCACCTTGGGTATTTTGGTTACTTTCATTTCCGGTTCAACCAACACACTGGTATTGTAGCGATAATTGAAAGAACGGGCTGTTTCACGGGTAAACTCAATATGCGGAGCCTGGTCCACCCCTACCGGAACCACATGTGCCCGATAGAGCAAAATATCTGCTGCCATGAGTACCGGGTATCCCAGCAGCCCATAATTGACATTATGCGGATTTTCACGAACTTTATCTTTAAATGTCGGAAGGTCGGTCAGTTTTCCCATCGGCGTAACCATTGACAGATAAGTATGCAGTTCCAACACCTGCGGAACCTGAGACTGAATAAAAATAATTGCCTTTTCAGGATCCAGCCCGGCAGCCAGCCAGTCAAGCGCCATTTCATAGGTGTTATGGTATAAATCGCGGGTGGTTTCCATCGTTGTTAATGCATGCACATCCACAATACTATAGACCCCCTGATACTCATCCTGCAACCTGACATAATTCTGGATTGCGCCCAGATAATTACCCAAATGCTGTCGTCCGGTCGGCCGGGCTCCGGTAAAAAGACGTCCTTTTTTATCGCTCATCTTTGGTTCCTTCTTATGAAATACCCATCAGCTGAAAGAATAACTGCTGGCCAATGGAAACCTTATTATATCAAAGCAGACAAATCTTTATGATATGATACCCATATCTGTTTATGCATTACGTCTGATCATACCCATGTCAAAATACCCTTACCTCACTCCCGGAAACCCTCTCAGCAAACGAATTTTTGACATACTGATTTCCAGTCTGGCAATGATTCTGCTTTCACCGCTTTTTCTTATTCTGGCACTTCTGATTAAAACGCAGCTGGGCTCTCCGATACTCTTTCATCAGACACGGCCCGGATATTCAGGGAAGCTTTTTCGCATCCACAAATTCCGTACGATGAATCATAAAACTGATTCAGAAGGAAACCTGTTGCCAGACAGCCAACGCCTGACCCGCCTCGGAAAGTTCATGCGGGCAACCAGTCTGGATGAGCTTCCGGAATTGATAAATGTTCTGTTTGGAGAAATGAGTCTGGTAGGCCCCCGCCCCCTGTTAACAGCCTATCTTGACCGTTATTCACCAGAGCAAATGCGCCGCCATGAAATGCGCCCTGGCATTACCGGCTGGGCTCAAATTCATGGACGCAACGCGCTCGAATGGCAACAGCGCTTCAAAATGGATGTTTGGTATGTTGACAATTGGACATTTTGGCTGGACCTTAAAATTCTGGCCCTTACCGTATGGAAAGTGCTCTGCCGTGAAGGCATTAACCAACCCGGGCAGGCCACCACCCAGGAATTTATGGGCAACCCGCCTGCCATCTCTGAAGACAGATAAAAATTACGGAGAATGAACAGGGGCTATATAACCAGCCTCAAGTTGTGATTTAATATTGTTCACTTCCCGCTGCCGGCCAGGTGAAAACAGGCCTTCGTTAATATCATAAATACTGAGTGGAACCGTTACCAGACTGCCGGACTGAGCCCCTTTGATAAAATCAGAACTGTTTCTGACCGATTCTGCCAGATCAAAACTGATCGTAGCAGCCCAATGAGATTTATATGAATCAACCGGGGTCTTTTCTCCCATCATGAAAACATTATTGGCAATCAGCACATCCATCACCGCCGGTCGGGCTGCAGTTTCATCCAGATACATACTATAGACAACATTCCCCATCATCTGTTGAGCAGCCGCCAGCCATTCCTGATCATCCGCTGCGGATGGCAGATAAGCAACCTGCGGGAACTGTACCAGGGGTGAATGATAAGGGTAACAGGAACCGCACTGATAACTGCCGCCATTGCTGAAAGAGTATACCTTTAACGAACCCAGCGGTTCATCAGATGAAAACAAGCCTGCGGCCCGAATATCAGGCGTAATATTCACAGACATATAACCGGCCAGAAATGCCTGCTGGTCTGCCGGCAAATACCAAATCAAAAGATTTTCAGCTGAATCCATACGAACCCGGCTGACTGCTGCAAAACGTACCTGCGAATGCGAAGCCGCCAGATTGTAAAGATCAGGTATTTCTGAGAGCAGGATTACGGCTTTGGCCTGATCAACAGCCGTGGATGCTTCAGCTGCCGTCTTATAAACCGGCGTCAGCCCGGACAATTGAGAAAGCTCATTTAAAATCGGCTGAAGAATCTCCTGCTGATGTGCATCCCAGGTTTCAAGACCTGCCACTACCAGATTTTCATGAATAGGCTGCGGCGTCGCAACCGGTTCCAAGGTTGGAGGCGCTTCAGAGACTTCTGCAGCAGGGGTCACAGCCGGAACAGCCGGAGAACAGGCATTAAAAGCCAGCAGGAAAAACAGGGGTAAAAACAACAATACCTTCTTTGAAAAAATCGCCATA
>CAZEEL010000054.1:0-15264 GCA_964511135.1 uncultured Leptolinea sp.
GACTCTTACTCCAATGGCCTCTCCAACCCATTAATCATCCATATGTTCAATCGAACGCATGGAGGATTAATGGGGTTTCAGTGTAAACAAAAATCAATAATCCTTCAGGCCTGCCATAAATGAAAATCTGTGAGTTGCATGCGGATGAAATTAAATTTAATATTTCACAAACTGTAAGTCATGCGCCATTTTATATGTATTGCTTTTCCTGTTTGCAGCTTACAGGTAAATGAAACGTGTGTGCATTGACATCCGGGCAATAACCAGAACATGACGGCGGAGATGCCTGACCGGTGCATCCAGTGACCCAAAACAGCGGATAGGTGCCTGCATTCGGTGACTTCATGGCGCAGCACATCCGGCTGCCTGAGCCGCATACTGCTGAGGTTTTGTTCCGCTGCCGGTGATTTGGATGGGGCGGCAGCATGCGAGCCTTAAAAAACCTTGTGCAAGGCTGGCGCTTATATTGAATGCCGATTGTTTTCTTGGTTGCCTGTTCCTGAAAAATCTTAAAAGATGTTACAAAAGAAACGATTTCATTTATTTTACGTATATCAAAGTGAAACCCGGTACGTCTGATACGAAAGAAACATTGGAGGAAACATGAATTATTTGGAAGTTTTTAATCAATCCTGGAAGATCATAAAAAAGCACAAAGTTCTTTGGCTGTTGGGGTTTTTGGCAGGGTGCGGTGCTGCTTCCGGAGGAGGCAGCGTAAATCTTGGACAGACTTTTAGTTCAGATAATTTTCTGGAAAATTCTGATTTTTATAACTTTATGCAGCGTAATTTCCATATCAACCTTTACAATCAGGAGCAGATTCTTGCCCTGCTGGCTTCCATCGCAGTTGTGTTACTGGTTGCCGGGTTGTGTCTTGGGCTGATTACCCTGGTTTTGCGAACCGTTGGCCGTGGCGGGTTGGCGAGGGCTGCCTGGGATGCTGATGAAGGAAAGTCGGAAATTCTCTTTGGAGACATGTGGCGTCATGGTCTGAAAAAGTTCTGGCACATTCTTTTATTCAGTTTGCTGATGGTTTTGGTAGATTGTGGATTATTCATTCTTCTGGCTTTACCGGTGCTTGGGCTGACGCTTGTTACTTTGGGCTGCGGTCTGATCTTAATCTTACCGATCCTGACAGTCATTGGTTGGCTGGCGGTTGCCTGGTATCAGTTTGGGGTGGTGGCCATTGCGGTTGAAGAAATGGAAGTAATGGATGCCTTTCGCTATGCGTTTAATCTGACAATCAAAAATATTGGGAAGGTGTTGCTGGTCAGCGTGATTATGGCAGCCATCAGTTTTTTCCTTTCCATTATTTTTGCAATTCCTTTAGTGCTGGTTTTAATGCCGGCCATTATCGCTGTCATTGCTGAAGCTTCCAGTATTGGCATTTGGGTAGCGCTCTCAGGTGTTTTGTTGATCGTCTACATTCTGGTCATGATTGTACTTGGCTCTGTTATTACGGCATACTTTGGAACATTATGGACGCTCTTCTATCGCCGTCTGATAGATCAGGATGGCCGTGTGTCAGAAATTCAAAGCCCAATGGCACCTCAACCATATCAGCCATCAGACAGCAGACCTCTCTGTCAGGATACAGAAAAAGCTTCTGATTCATCTGATTCAGAAGGGGATACTGCTTCTGCCGGGTCGCAGATTGTCTGAAAAAACAGGGAACATCCTCCGGTAAATATTTTGAAGATGTTCCCTGTTTAACGATTTTATCAGCAACGGTTTCGTGTTTTCAGGGTTATAAAAGATTAAAGTCAGCGATTTTAGTGTGTTTATTTTGGAAAGGCAGGCAATAATGACCGGGGTTGTTTATTTAATGGTGGGTTTGGTCAGTTTGGTGTTTGGAGTCAGCAGTGTGGTGGTGTTCATTAAACCAGGAAATGTTATGAGAACCCAGGAGCAGGATGGCCGCCTTAAGAAGGATGAAGAATAAACAGCTGATTTCACGGGAAACAGGATTTGTTTGAGAAAAAAGGGGCTGTCCAAAAAGGGCAGCCCTGTGATTTAATGCTTAGAATCTTTGTAATTGTTCCGGCATGGTGCCGGATGTGCCACAGGCGGGCGGTACAGGCTCGGTTTCGCGAATCACGTCACATTTTTTGGGGCGGATACATGCGGAATGTTCTTATGCGCCAGGCTGTTTTGCCACAAGGGGTGTTTTTTGCTCAAACAGACTGAGTCGTTATGAATCTTTCTGATGAACATAGATGACCAGTGTGCCATCATCACCGCGCTCTTCCTTAACCTCGTATTGTTTTGAATAACTGCGAATTAATTGTGAAAGCTGTTTAAAACCATAGGTGCGGGGGTCAAAGCTGGGATCCAGTTGCCGCATATGGTGGCCTAACGTTCCCAGAAAAGCCCATCCATCTTCCTGAACCGCCAGATCAAAAGCGTTACGCAATAATGGCAATGGATCCGGAGCCGGCGGTTCAACCGAATGCGTATCGGCAGCAGCGGTTTCATTGTTGTTAGTGTCAGTTTTCTTTCGGCGGGTTGACCGGCTTTTGGGCGCTTCCCGATCGGGCAGCAGGTTCTCGGCATATACAAAAACATCACAGGCGTTAACAAAAGCCCGCGGAGTGTTCTTTTTCCCGATTCCCATCACAAAAACCCCCTGTTCGCGAATGCGGGTTGCCAGGCGGGTGTAATCGCTGTCACTGGAAATCAGGCAGAAACCGTCCACTCCATTGGAATAGAGGATATCCATGGCATCAATAATCATTGCGCTGTCGGTCGCATTTTTGCCAATGGTGTAGCGGAATTGCTGGATGGGTTGTACTGCATAGGAATGAAGCATCTCTTTCCAGCTGTTCATGTTGGAAGTTGTCCAGTCGCCATAAATGCGGCGGATGGTGGCTGTTCCATATTTGCTGGTCTCAGCCAGCATTTTATCCAAAAGAGTAGACTGAGCATTGTCGCCGTCGATCAGGACGGCAATCCGGTGCCCTTCCGGAATTTTTGTTGGAGAAGTCATAAAGTTTCCTGTTCAATCATTTTTATTATTATATACAATAATTTGTTCTGTCAAACACCTGGTTTTGTGGTTGTTTGGCGGTTGTGCCCCATCATTCATTTATCCGTCATATCATAGAAAGGGGTAAAAAAGAGTTGCGATCATGAAAGAAATTTGGGAAAATGAATAAGGAAAAAACTCCCTCATAACCGATCACGCTTTCCAAATCAGTATACCCGTAAAAGCGACCAAAATGATAAGGAAAATTGAAGTCAAAAAGGAAAAAATATGGTATGAATAGCTTATGAACATTTTCTTTTCCAAATTTCTGCCTTTATTTATATACCCAATCGGTTTTATCTTTTTTCTGTTGTTGCTTGGGTTAATTTTTGCCAGGAACAGGAAGTTTCAGCAATGGGTCATGATTATTTGCTTCGTTGTGGTGTATCTGGCCGGGAATCGTATGGTTTCCATGAGTCTGGCGAAAAGTTTGGAATGGCAATATATGCCTGTGACGGATACGCAGGGGGTAACTGTGGCGGTAGTGCTTGGAGGGGCTACTGAACCTCCGCTGTTTCCCCGTTCGATGGTCGAGGTAAACAGCGCCGGCGACAGGGTGATTTATGCAGCCAAACTTTACCAGGAGGGAACAGTGAAAACCCTTCTGCTTTCGGGAGGAACTATATCCTGGCTGGATGATGGAGCAAACGAAGAGGCATATACCCCGGCTCAGGGCATGAAAGAATTGGTGATGATGATGGGAGTGCCGGAAAGCGCCATTGGTTTGGAAAATTATTCGCAAAACACCCTTGAAAATGCGGAATATTGTGCCCGGATATTGAGGAAAACCGGAGTAAAGAAAATAATTCTGATCACATCTGCGATGCATATGCCCAGATCAGTTAAGCTGTTTGAGGCACAGGGGTTGGATGTGATCCCGGCTCCGACCGATTACACGGTTACAAAAACAGGCTGGGAAGAATTGTGGAGCGGCGGGGTATATGAATGGCTGCTCAATCTGATTCCCACAGCGGGTAATGTTTCTTTGACTACCAGTGTTCTCAAAGAATATACAGGGATGATGGTCTATCGGATACAGGGATTTATTCAATAAACAACTTTTCCTGGCAGAGTCTGACAGGTGCATAACTTTTTCTATGGATGGGGCACGCTCCATTTTCCCTTAAAGCCTGCCTGTGCCGGGAAGTACCGTATCCTTTATGACCGGCAAAGCCATAACCAGGGTATTCCTGATCAAGGCGGATCATTTCACGGTCACGGCTGACTTTTGCAAGGATCGAGGCACAGGCAATGCTCAGGCATATCCGGTCACCCTTAATAAGGGCAGTCTGGGAAAGATCAATGTTGCGCAGCAATACCGCGTCCAATAACAAATGATCCGGAGTTTTTTTTAAGGATTCTAACGCGCGCTGCATGGCAAGCTGAGTTGCCGGCAGGATGCCCATCCGATCAATTTCCAGATGGCTGGCAGATCCAACGCCCCAGGTCAGAACTTTTTCCTGAATAATGCCAGTCCAGTTGTCACGCTGCATGGGGGTCATCAGCTTTGAATCACGAACTCCATCCAGTTCTTCCAATATACTTTCGCGGTCAGGCAGAATGACTGCTGCGGCATATACTGCCCCGGCCCAGGCGCCCCGGCCAGCTTCATCCAGCCCTGCCAGGCAGCGCAGACCCGCCTGCCAGAAAGGGAGTTCATGGCAAAGGGTTGGTTTGACAGAAGAAACCATTTCAGGAGATGAAAGAATCTGTTTTGTTATACAGACCGGCTTTTGCATTGCGTCGAATGGTAAGCAGATCCTGGAACATCTGAATTGAATCCTGCCAAACCCGCACTTTGCTGTCGGCATTGAAATACCAGGGAACAGGAATTTCACGGATCCGGAAGCCATGTTTTCTGGCGATGTAGAGTAATTCAACATCGAATGTCCAGCCTGTGATGGTCTGAAGCGGAAGAATTACCTCAGCGACATCGCCGCGAAAACATTTGAACCCGCATTGCGAATCATGCAGCGCAGGCAGAGCCAGGCAACGAACCAGTGCATTAAAAGCCCGGCCAACCCAATGACGCCAGGCAGGTTCATGATAGCGTTGTGCCCCCGGCCCTTCGCGTGAAGCGATGGCAATATCAAAATCATTTAATTGCGGGGGCAGAAAGCGATTAATTTCCTCAATCGGCATGGACAAGTCAACGTCCAAAAAGAAACGGTATTCTCCGCGGGCTTCCTGCATACCGCGTTTAACAGCCAATCCTTTCCCGCGGCTCTCTTCATGAATCACGGTCAGTTGAGGAATTTTTGTCTGGAAGCTGCGGGCAAGTTCCAGCGTACGATCATCACTGCCATTTTCAACAACGATGATTTCAAAAGAATAAGGCTGTTGTTCCAGAAAAGAGGCCGTCTGTTCCAGCGTTTGCGGGAGCCGAAGTTCTTCGTTATGCGCCGGAAAAATAAGAGACAGGAACGGATTATTCATATCCAAACAAATCTGTAAACAAAATTAACAGAGGGGGATGCCTTCCAGATGATCATGCCCTTTTTGCGTTCCCCTGGTGGTAATTACTTCCTGGCTGCCCTGTTGAAGAATTTCTACGGGTTGGATATCTTCAAAGGTGGTTGCCATTAATTTTACCCGCCTGCCAGAAACGATTTTTTTCTTTTTATGGAGCATCTCAATGAGTTCGGGGCGGCTGACGAGAACATTGTCAGAATATACAAAACCGCGTTTGAGATACATACGGGCTTCCTGAATCTCCTGACTGGGAGTATAGCGAACTGCAACAATTACACCGTCATACATCTTTGGTTTCATAAGTTAATCACCTTTGTTTATAATACTGTCAGAATTATCCCACATATGCGAAAAAGCGGGTAGGCAAGTTAAATCTGCAAAGAAGATTTTCTCGCCGGCGTGCTTTTTCGTGATACGTTTTTTTGGAAGGATGGGTTAAAGACTTTGAATTCATTACAACGATCATCTCAGCCGGTGCAGAAAACACAATTAGCGAGTGAGCCCATTCGCAGTCTGTTTTGGAAGATGGCGATTCCGACCATTGTTTCACAGGTGGTGAATCTTCTGTATACGGTCGTAGATCGGGTGTTTATTGGTCATATTTCTGAAGACGGATCTTTGGCTCTTACGGGTATCGGGTTATGCTTTCCTTTGATTATGGCGGTATCCGCATTTGCGCTGTTGGTTGGCATGGGCGGCGCTCCCAGAGCTTCCATCCTGTTGGGAAAAAAAGAAGAAGAAAAAGCCAGTCAGGTGATGGGGAATTCCTTTTCCCTGGTAGTCATTACTGCCATTGTTTTGACCGTTTTGGTTTTTTCTTTTCAGCGGCCTTTGCTTCAGCTCTTTGGGGTAAGCGACGCTGTCTGGCCTTATTCTGCCGCTTATTTGGAAATTTATATTATGGGAACTCTGTTTGTCATGATTACGCTGGGAATGAACCCCTTTATTACGGCTCAGGGGTTTGCCAAAATCAGCATGTATACGGTGTTGATTGGCGCAGTCAGTAATCTGATATTAGATCCGGTCCTGATATTTGGTTTTGGGCTGGGTGTACGGGGGGCAGCCATTGCAACGGTGATTTCTCAGGCTGTCTCTGCGGCCTGGGTGGTGCGTTTTTTGTGCAGTCGGCAGGGCATTCTCCGGCTTGACAAACGGCATCTTCGCCTGCAGCCGTCGGTCTTTCTTCCATCGCTGGCGTTGGGGATGGCGCCTTTCATTATGCAGTTTACTGAAAGTGCGCTGAATTTATCTTTTAATACTTCACTTGCAAAGTATGGCGGTGATTTGGCGGCAGGGACGATGACCATTTTATCAAGCGTGTCTATGCTTGTGCTGATGCCAATATCAGGCATGGCTCAGGGGGTTACCCCGATCATTGGGTACAATTATGGGGCTGGTCATTTCAGTCGGGTAAAAGAGACTTTTCGCACGTTGTTGATTTGCTCGCTGCTGTTTACCACCTTTATGGGTGCTTTGGCAGTCTTTGCCCCCGGTGTTTTCGCAGGAATTTTTACTGCAAATCCTGAATTAATTCGTATGGTTGAGTGGAGTTTGCCGATTTTTATGGGAGCTCAATTCTTAATGGGCGCTCAAATTGCCTGTCAGCAAACGTTTATTGCGCTGGGGAATGCCTGGCTTTCGACAGGAATGGCGGTTCTGCGTAAATTGGTGCTGCTTATTCCGCTGATTTATCTGTTGCCGGCTTTCCTTGAAAATAAAGTATTCGCGGTATTCCTGGCAGAACCGATTTCAGATGGGGTTGCGGTGATTGCTACGTTTACCATATTTATGGCTTATTTTCGGCGGATTGAACAAAAAGAAAAAATGATGCCTCATGAAAAAATGGACGAGATACGAAGATGAGTTCTGCCAACCGGGAATATGCGACCAATAAAAACACATGATACCAGGAAAAGTTGTTCATGAAATGGTCTATATAATGAGACAAAGTATAACCTTATCATGCATGATGCATCAGGCAGATATGAGGCAGCACAAAAAAAGCCGGAAAGGTCTTTTTCCGGCGAAAAGCTTTGTATTTCTATGATCTAACTCAACCGGCAGAAAAATTTACAGGATTAAAAAACAAATGGTTGGCTGAATTTATTCCAGCAACCATTCGGTTATTTTTGGGAACATGATTCTTTTTGTAAGAATCATTGGAGGCCTGTCTTCTATATCGGGGTGGGCGGACTTGAACCGCCGACCCCCGCGTCCCAAACACGGTGCGCTGCCAACTGCGCTACACCCCGGCTGAATAAGTATACCCGCTCCCGGCTTACAGCGTCAAGAGATCAACCTGTCACACCATTAATCTTGCTGTTGCCCTGCGAGGTTGAAGGTTTATGATGCGGGGCAGCCCATCTGCCGGAATTCAGACGTGTTTGAAAACCGGCAGACATGGTGCTGTACTGATTTTTATTACCATCCGCTATTATGCCCGTTCTGAAAAAATTGACTGGAAAGTAAAATTTTTGTAATTTGTTTGTTTATTGTTGACTTTTTCAGGTTGCTGATGTTATACTAATTGCAATCCTGAAATTTGTCCTAACTAGGATCAGGAGGAATACAATGATCCTTGCCGAGAAAATGGTCGCTTTTTCAGGTTTCTCTGAAATATCGGTTAGGGGAGTGGAGTAGCGAAACCGGCCATTTATACATCGGGTCGGTTTTTGGTTTTATTACTGACCTGTAAAACTTCTAACATGGAGGGAAGTGTTGTATGAATCCAAAGAAAGCCAGTGTCGGAATTGATTTAGACCAGGTCAATGATGAAAGACCCAGTGTACTGATTGTAGAAGATGACCCTGATACTACGTTTTTGTTAAAACAGGTGATTCGGAACAATGGTTTCGATGTGCTCAGTGCTCAGGATGGCAAAGAAGCCATCAACAAATATATGGAACACCAACCCAGCATCATCCTTTTGGATGTGATGATGCCTGAAATGGACGGATGGGAAGCCCTGAATAATCTGCGGCGAATATCCAATGTTCCGGTGATTATTATTTCTGCCTTAAGTGGAAAAAGCGAAATATTGCGTGGTTTTCAGGGTGGAGTGGATGATTATATCAATAAACCATTTCACAATGAAGAAGTGATTGCCAGAATCAAAGCGGTTTTGCGCCGCTCTCAGGAGAAAAAGGAACTTACGCGACTGGTGTTTCCGGAAGTCAGTCTGTTGATTGATCGGGTCAACCAGGAAGTTTTTCTGAAAGAAAAAAGAGTTACATTAACCTCAAAAGAATTTGCAATTTTGTTGATCCTGGCCAAAGCGGCTCCTTCGGTGGTGACTTATCAGACGGTTGCTCTTGAGACATGGGGTGAAGATACCGAAGATACCTATAAGCGGATTAAATACATTGTATATCTGATTCGTAAAAAGTTGGATGAAGTCGATCCCGAAAATAACCTTATTCAGAATGCTGACAGGCTTGGTTATCGGCTGCGAATTGAATAATCCTGAAAACACAAGAGGCCGCGAGGCCTTTTGTGTTTAAAGTGAGAAACCGTGACAGACCGGTGAAAAGGCTTGTGTTAGAATCCTTTTATATGCAGGCATCTTTTCTTTTGGCTTCTGCGTCTCCCCGCCGCAGTGAAATGCTGGGATGGTTGGGGCTGCCTTTTCGGAAGAAGGGGGCGGGCATAGATGAAAGCCGGCGCTCGTCAGAAAGCCCGGCTGATTATGTCTTAAGAGTAGCCAGAGAAAAGGCGTTGGAAGGGGCAAAGGCTTCACTGCATAATGAATGGGTTTTGGCTGCAGATACCATTGTGGTGTTTGAAGATCAGATTTTGGGAAAGCCGCTGGATGCTGCAGATGCAGGGCGAATGCTGCGCCTGTTGGGCGGAAAGACTCATTCTGTTTTGACTGCCATGGCGCTCCTGCCGCCCGGGGCAGAAAAGCCATTGGAGGATATTTGCCGGGCCAGGGTGCTGATGCGTTCATTTTCCGATATTGAATTGGAAGACTATCTTGCCAGTCGGGACCCGCTGGATAAGGCCGGGGCATATGCCATTCAAAACAGCGCTTTTCACCCGGTGGAAAATTTTAAAGATTGTTTTGCCTGTGTGGTTGGGCTTCCATTATGCCATTTGGTCAGACTGATCAGGGATGCGAAGGGCCCCTGCATCTCAGATGTTCCATCCATCTGCCGGCAGCATTTTTGCTATGTTTGCCCGGTTTCACAACAGATCCTGAACAGACAGAGACTTTGAGTTCAGAAAGAAGACGTATGAAAAATCGCTTTTTATCAATTTTACTGTTGGTGGTCTTTACTGCCTGTACGGCCCGGCCGGCGCCGGCTGATTTAACCCCTTCTGAGACTCCTGAGGCGGCTTCTGCACTGCCGACTCCGGTGGTCGAAGTAACCCGTGTTCCGGATATCAGTAACAGCGCCCGGCAGTTTTTGGATAACTGGAAAAATGCAGCATATGCTGCCATGTTTGATCAATTGTCCAGCCGGAGTAAAAGCCAGATTAATGCTGACAATTTTATTTTGCGCTATCAGGAAGCGGCGATTGGGATGACGTTGAATGCGATCGAGTATTCCCTGGGCGCGCCTACAGTTTCAACGACCGGCGGAAGTCTGCCTTTTCATGTGACCTATATTACCAATGCAGTCGGGAATCTGGAACGGGATATGAGCATGAACCTTGTGCTGGAAGACAGTCAGTGGAAAGTAGACTGGGATGATGGTTTGATCATGCCGGAACTGAAAGGCGGTAACACGCTGGCTATGGATATTAAAGTTCCGGCCAGGGGCGATATTTATGATCGGAATGGCTTTCCCCTGGCTTCGCAGCAGGATGCTTATGCCATCAGCGTTGTTCCAACCCAGCTGGGCAATGGAGAGGGTTCAGCGCTCAGTGGGATTTCTGAACTGACCGGCCGGCCGATACCGGCCCTGGCCCAGATAATTGAGGATAACCGCACTGCTTATTGGGCAATACCGATGGGAGAAGCTACGGCAGAAGAAGTGGAAAAAAAATATGACTGGTTAACGAAAGTCAGCGGGGTATCATTATCCGGCTATACGACCCGGCTTTATCCGTCGAATGGCATTGGGCCTCATGTAACCGGCTATGTGCAGGCGATTCCTGCCGAGAAGCTGGATGAATATAAGCAAAAAGGGTATCGTATGAATGCCATGATCGGTAAAGCCGGTCTGGAGAGCTGGGGCGATGATATTTTGGATGGAACGCGGGGGGCGAATCTGGTTTTGTTAAACCCGGAAGGTCAGGCGATCAGCTCGCTGGCGAAAACAGACAGCCTGCCGGCTGATTCTATTACTACTACTCTTGACAGTAAGCTGCAGAAACAGGTTCAGCAGGCATTGGGAGGTTTCCGCGGCGCGATCGTGGTGATGGAATTGGAAACCGGGAAAATTCTGGCAATGGCTTCCAGCCCCAGTTTTGATCCGAACGCTTTTGATTTTAACAACCCAAACAGCTTTGGTTTAACGGCGGCTATGGGCGAAAATGCCGATCAGCCTTTGGTGAATCGGGCAACGCAGGGAACATACCCTCTGGGTTCAGTGTTTAAAATTGTTACCATGGCGGCCGCTTTGGAAAGCGGTTTGTATACCGCAGAATCAAAATTAGACTGTGCCCATGAGTTTACTGAGCTTCCCGGGGTGACTTTGTATGATTGGACGTATGAGCGTGAGGTTCCGCCCAGCGGCATGCTTACGTTGCCGCAGGGATTGATGCGTTCCTGCAATATCTGGTTTTATCATATTGGGCTGGATTTGTACCGACAGAACCGGCCGGATGATATTACCAACATGGCCCTGGCTTTTGGCCTGGGCAAAGAAACCGGGATTGGGCAGGTGGCTGAAAGCACCGGCAGTATTCCTTTTCCTTCCAATGAAGAAGAAGCCACGCAGCAGGGAATTGGTCAGGGCGCGATGCTGGTTACTCCCCTGCAGGTGGTGAATTTGATTGCTGCGATTGGGAATAATGGAAAGCTGATGCAGCCTCAGGTGGTGGAGAAAATTACCAAAGCGGATGGCACCGAAATACAGAAGTTTGAACCGGTTCAAAAGGGGACTTTGCCGGTCAGCCCGGAAAACTTAAAAATTATTCAGTCTGCAATGCAAAGTGTGGTTTCGCATGATCGGGGTACCGCGCACAGCCTGTATTTCAGCGGCATTAAAATCTATGGAAAGACCGGTACGGCTACCAACCCGATGGGGAAACCGCATGCCTGGTTTGCCGGGTATACGGTTGAAAACGGATCCAAACCAAATATTGCCGCAGTGGTGCTGCTTGAAAATGCCGGTGAAGGTTCTTCAATGGCTGTTCCGGTATTCCGCCGGGTCATGGAAAGCTACTTCCGCGGGCAGCCGCAGACGGTATATCCCTGGGAATCCGGGTATGATGTTACCCGCACTCCGACCCCTGTGGTTACCGAAACTCCGGAACCTTTAAAAACGCCGTAAATATGCTTATGGATGATATGCTTCTGACTTTTAATCTTTTCTATATTCTACAGTGTGGTTTCTTCAATGGCACATAAAGCGGGCACAGATCTTCTGGAAGGGCTGGTGGTGCAGAAGCGTTCGGGTTTTTATACTGTTCTGGTGGGGGCAGAGCAGATTACCTGCAGCATCCGTAAAAAAGTGAAGCGCAGTTTCAGCAGCGATCGTGCGGCTGTGATGGGAGATCGCGTGCTCCTGCGGGTTCAGTCGGATGGGCATGGAACCATTGAAGAGGTTCTTCCCCGCAAATCATCGCTGGTGCGCCTGGCGTCAACTCCGGGCGGAAAAGAGGCACAGGTTATTCTGGCCAACCCGGATCAGGTGATTCTCATTTTTGCCTGTGCCAACCCTGAACCGCATCTGCGGATGTTGGATCGTTTTCTGGTGATTTGCGAGCGTCAGAAACTGCCGGTGATCATTGTTGCCAATAAGACAGATCTGGTGAGTCAGGCGGTAGCCGAAGCCTGCTTTGGGCATTATCGCTCGTTGGGTTACCCGCTTGTTTTTACCTCGGCCTGTACCGGGCAGGGAATTGAAGAACTGCATCAGCGCCTGGTTGGAAAGCTTTCCCCTTTTACCGGGCCTTCCGGGGTGGGGAAGAGTTCGCTGCTGAATGCGATTCAGCCGGGCTTGGGGCTGGCGGTTGGTGCGGTAAGCGAAGCACTCAACAAAGGAAAGCATACCACGGTGGCCCGGCACATGTTTTCTCTGGAAGGGGGCGGGGTGGTGGTAGATATGCCGGGTATACGTCAGTTGGCGCTTTGGGATACTGACCCTGAAGAATTGGACGGTTATTTTCCTGAGCTGCGTAACCTGGTCAAAGATTGTCAGTTTAATGATTGTACGCATATTCATGAGCCGGGCTGTGCCATACGCCAAGCGGTTGAAGACGGAACGGTGCATGCTGAACGCTATGAATCTTACCTGAGGCTGCGGCAAACGGTGAAAAACTTTGACTATTGATCCAAAAAAAGACATGCTCAAAAAGCGCTTTTTCTTTATCATGAATGGAGAAGAGCCGGGGGATTGGCAGAATCATTCTAAAGACCATTGATGAAACGGCTTCATTACCCTGAATGCGTCGGCGGCCTGCGCAGATCATGATGTTTAAACCCTACGTTATAATACTCTGACCATTCGAAATTATCTTCTTTAGAGGTGCTGTATGTTTCTGAAAAAAATTATCCAGGGCCTGATCTGCGGGGTTCTTCTTCTCAGTGCCTGTGCGCCGGCGGCTACACCTGCTCCGGTCATGACCGAGACGCCGCTGCCTGTGCCTACTTTTACCCCTGAACCCCCGAAGGTGTTAAAAGTTTGTCTTGGGCGGGAACCTGTCAGTCTGTATTCTTATGCTTCACAGGATCGGACCACCCATTCGGTTTTACAGATGTTAAACGACGGCCCTTTTGATGTCAGCGACTCCGGCGAAGCGCCGATTATTTTTACCGATCTGCCAGCCAAAGACAATGGCGGTATTGTATCTGAACCGGCGGCGGTCAGCAGCGGTTTTCAGGTGCAAAATGCCAATGGCGATATCGACATCCTGAAAAAAGGGGTCAGGGTATTTCCGAGCGGGTGCGAAAGCAGCGAATGTGTTGTGGAATGGGATGGCGAGTCTGCACTGCAGATGGACCAGATCAGCATTACATTTCATTTGAACCCAGCGTTAAAATGGTCAGATGGTACCCCCCTGACCGCGCGGGATTCGGTGTATTCGTATCAGGTTGCTTCTGACCCGGCAACCCCGGGAACCCGGCAGTATTTAATGCGAACGCTGACTTATGAGGCGGCAGATGACCATACCCTGGTGTGGAAAGGGATTCCGGGGGCGGTTCCGGCCAGCGTGTCAGATTTTTTCTGGCAGCCTTTGCCGGAGCATGTTCTCAAAACGGTTTCTTCAGCTGAGCTTCTGACTGCTGAAGCGTCTGCGGTCAAGCCTTTAAGCTGGGGACCGTATATGATTCAGCAATGGCAAAAGGGCAATTCCATGATTTTGGTAAAGAACCCCTCTTATTTCCGCAATGGAGAAGGCCTGCCCTATTTTGATACCATCGAGGTTCGTTTTATTGACTCGGCAGGTTCCCCTGATCTGGCTGAATGGCTGAATTCTCAGTGTGATATGATCGATTCTTCGGCTGTGCTGGACGGCCAGTATCAGCAGGCAGCCGATTTGGTAAATGCCGGTACGGCTCGCCAGACGATTTTGTGGGGGCCGGAATTGACCTTTCTCAGTTTTGGAATCAGACCGGTCAGTTATGATGATTCTTACAATATGGCGCTGGGTGATCGGCCTGACTTCTTTGGCCGCCCTGAAGTGCGAACGGCTGTTTCCAAATGTATCGATTGGAGCGTGATTCAGCAGGTGCCAGGCATTGCCGGGAACAAAATTCCGGTCAGTTATACAACCGCTTCTGCCCCGGAGGTGCCGCCGCAGCGCTACAGTAAAGAAGAAGCGATCCAACAACTGGAAGATGCCGGATGGAAGGATACGGATCATGATCCTTTAACCCCGCGACTGGCTCAGGGAATCCCTGAGATTATGGATGGAACGCCTTTCAGTATTCGGCTGCTGACCTCAGATAATTCTTATCGGCTGGATACAGCCGGAAAACTGGCGCTGATGCTGCAGGGCTGCGGCATTCAGACCGAAGTTGTTTCCCGCCCGGCGGCGGAACTTTACCAGGCCGGCCCAACCGGTGAATTGTTTGGGCGGTCTTTTGATCTGGCCATTTGGGGGCTGGCGCCTTCCTGTGATGATTTTGCTGCCTGGCAAATTCCTTCTGCAGGCAATGCGTGGACAGGCACCAATATCAGCGGATATTCCAACCCGGTCTATGACGGGCTTTGCCAGACCTTTCAGGCGGGAGGGGTGGTCAGACCGGGGCTCAGCCAGGAAAGTGAAAAAGCGTTGCAGAGTATCCTGGCGGCGGACGTTCCATTTCTGCCTTTGTATTTCTACCCGCATATTACGCTGACCAAGCCTGAGCTTTGTAATGTGCAGCCGGTGGGCGGAAGTCAAACGGTTTTTAGCGGTATCGAAAACTTTACCTTTCAAAAGGATTGTCCGCTGCCGTGAGCGGGGAAATTACAATTTATTTTAACGACCGGTTTGGATAATCCTGTACATAACCCCATCATGGGTCATTGCGAAGCCGTCTGTCTGAGAAAGGCAGACGGCTTCACTGTGCCTGCGTGATCCTTCATTCGACGAAAGTTTTTATCCCAATGCCGGGGTTTTGCGGGTGTGAATCATGCAAATGCAGGGCGGGCCGTTGGATGGCTGGGTAT
>CAZEEL010000055.1:0-15157 GCA_964511135.1 uncultured Leptolinea sp.
TCCAGTCTTTTTTCTGTGATAGACTTTAAGCGCATTGGAATGCAAGAAAATGGTCAGGAGTGTTTTTTATGGAACAGAGAGATATTTATAGCGTTGATATTGCCGGCGTAAAACGCGATTTACGATTATTCAGTGTAAAACCGGGGCTGCGGATTGCGATTCTCAATATTTTAGGCGATACCGAGCTTGTTTCGGCGTGTGCCAAAGCCCTGGCAGAAAAACTGGAAGCGATTCCTTACGATGTAATTGTTACTGCTGAAAGCAAAAGTATTCCTCTGGCCCATGTGCTGAGCATGGAAACCCATAAAGCGTATGTTGTTCTGCGAAAAGCCTATAAACCCTATATGGGAGAAACGATCAGCGCCGAGACTCTCTCTATTACGACCGGAAAGTCTCAGACTCTCTTTTTGGATGAAAAAGATCGAGCGCTGCTGGAAGGAAAACGGGTAGTGATTTTGGATGATGTTATTTCTACCGGTTCTACTTTACAGGGAATCCGTCTTGTAATGCAAAGATGTGATGCCCAGGTGGTCGCTGAAGTGGCTATTTTAACTGAAGGAGAACGGGCAAAATGGAGAGATGTTATCTCGTTGGGCCATTTGCCGGTTTTCAGTGATTAGGGTTATCTGATTTTAAATACAGCAGCGCCGTCTGTTGCCTGGCAAACAAAGATTTCTGCGGTGCGGCCGGTCGGGCAGTGACAGGTGTTGCCAATATGACTGATAAATTCTTTTACTGAATCCTGCCGCACAAGGTTCAGGGTAGAACCGCCAAAACCGCCGCCCATTAATCGTGCTCCGAGACAGCCTGGGTGTGTCTGGGCAGCGCTTACCAGGCAATCTATTTCCGGAAGGCTGACCTCAAAGTTATCACGCAGAGAGGCATGGCTTTTGTTTAGAAGTCTGCCAAAATCCTGAAAATTACCAGCCTGAAGGGCTTGCCAGCCGTCTTTTACCCGTTGGGTTTCTTCTGCTACGTGCTGTACCCGTTTGAATAATAAAGGCGGAACCATGTGCTGGAGCGCGCTTAACTGTGACGGCAGAATGTCTGATAAAACCGCCGGGGCGGGCGTAAGTTGTTTCTGCAGCAGGGATAACGCCTGCCGGCATTCCTGATGGCGTTGGTTGTAGCCCGATTCTCTGAGATTGTGGCGAATGGATGAATTGATAACGATCAGTGCGATGTCGGCTGGCAACAGATTGGTTTCTACGGTCAATTGAGCCGTATCGACCAGCAAAGAACAATGGTCTTTTCCGTACAGACAGGCTATTGGATCCATCAGACCGCAATTGAGCCCAACGTATTCAACCTCTGCTTGATGGCAAAGTTGAGCAATGTCCATTTTATCCATTTTCCATTGGCCGGCTGCCATCCATAACAGGGCAAAGGCAACTTCCAAAGCGGCAGAAGAACTTAACCCGGCGCCCATGGGAATGCTGGAATGAAAGGCGATTTCAAGAGGTTTGATGACCTTCCCCATGCGGCTGGCAATCGCGGCGACCCCGGCCGGGTAGAGAGCCCAGGCTGGAAGCCGGACTCCATAAATATCCTGTTTGCGCTGAATGCTTTCGAGACTGAGAAAACAGGTTTCATTAAGATCCAGAGCGTGAAGAACGATATGCTGAGTGAGGCTGATCTGACCGGCTGCTGTAAGCCGGCGGTTAATTGCAGCCGGCATAACCGGCCCCCCATTGTAGTCAATATGTTCTCCAAGCAGATTTATTCTGCCGGGCGCCTGGGCCAGCCATTGCGCGTGCGGGAGTTTCTGTAAAGCGGGAGGGGTATGGGTCTTGATCAGGTTCGTTTTTCGGGTATGGGTGAACTGTTTAAGCTGCACTTCTTTTTTCAGGGCTTCACTTCGGCTGGCGACCTGTTCCCAGTATACCAGTCGGGCCGGGCGGTGCATTCGGGTATAGCGGGCGCCCCGGCCCTGGTTATGCTGTTCGAGACGACGGGAAATATCCATTGTCCAGCCGGTATAGTAGCTTCCGTCTGCGCATTCCAGGATATAACAATAAAAGGGCATGTGAAGGCTCAGCTTACCAAAAGGTAAAACAGGTTTCGAATAACCGGCCCGATGATGGCTCCCAAAACATCGATTCCAAGCCTGGGAAGGACGATGGCAATAAAGATCAGAATATAAGCGCTGTAAGGCCGTATTTTTTCTAATGCCTCGCTCCAGGCACGCGGCAAAAGGTTTTCTGCGATTGCGGCGCCGTCTAAAGGAGCCAGGGGGATCAGGTTAAACAGGAACAGCATCAGATTGATAATGATAAATTCCGTTAAAAAACTGTACAACGAAGGGAATATTTCTCCTGAGTTGAGGTAAGGAACCCATCGAAAGCGAAATGGAATGGAACCCAAAACTGCCAGTAAAAAATTTGAGGCAGGCCCGGCCAGCGATACCCACATCATGGCAGATGAGCTTTTTCGTTGCAGCGCATAGGGATTAACCGGAACCGGTTTTGCCCAACCAAAACCGGCCAGCAGCAGCATGATGGAGCCCAATGGGTCTAAATGGGCTAACGGGTTTAACGTTAAGCGCCCTGCGTTTTTTGCTGTAGTATCTCCAAATTTATAAGCTACCCAGGCATGCGAAAATTCGTGAACAGAGAAAGCAATCACCAGGATGACTATTCTTGAAATGAGAGAGGGAATGGAAAGTCCAAACATAGATTTTATGCTGCCAGTCTGCTAAGGATAAGGCATTATATCACGGTGGTATAATGCGACCATGTTACCCGACCTTCAGACTGGCGATGTTGTTACAATGCGGAAACCGCATCCCTGCGGTGGATATCAGTGGAAAGTAGTTCGCCTGGGGGCTGATATTGGTTTGGTTTGCCAGACGTGCGGCCATCGGGTGATGTTAACCCGCCGTGAACTGGAGCGCCGTGCAAAAACGATCTGTCATTTGCCTGACCCTCTGAAAGAAGAGAAATCATAAAGATTAAATATCGGATAATTGTTTATAATGGGGTATATGCCTATTCTTGAACGGAACACTTTAGAGTTTACCAGCCGCAGCCCGGAACAGACCCGCCGGTTGGGGATGCGTTTGGGTTCGATTTTGTTCCCGCAGGCTGTCCTTTGTCTCAGCGGAGATCTGGGTTCTGGAAAAACAACTTTTGTTCAGGGTCTGGCTCAGGGTTGGGGAGCTTTACAGACGGTTACCAGCCCAACCTTTGTTCTTGTCAATCATTATCAGCGTTTGGATGGCGCAAATTTATTTCATCTGGATGCCTACCGATTGCAAAACGCTCTGGAAGCTGAAGATTTGGATCTGCTTCTTATGCTTGAAACCGGAAATATGGTGGTTGAGTGGCCTGAAAAGATCAAAGAGGCATTGCCGGCGAATCATTTATGGGTAGATATGAAATGGATGGCAGACGAAGTCCGGCATTTGATATTCCGTCCGTATGGCCAGGGATATGTAACCATGATGGAAACCTTTCGCAAACTGGCGTTTGGAGGATAACCCGTGATACTGGCTGTTGATACATCTACGCAGGCAATGGGGGTTGCTGTTTATCATCAGGATGCCCTGATGGGGGAATTGACCTGGTCAACCAGTAATCATCATTCCGTTGAGCTGGCTCCGGCTGTTCAGTTTCTTTTGCAGCGGTGCAAGTGTGCCCCGCAGGATTTGGAATTGCTGGCCGTCGCTACCGGCCCGGGTTCTTTTACCAGTCTGCGGATTGGGTTGGCCTTCATCAAAGGGATGTCGCTCAGTCTGCGTATTCCAGTGATTGGAATTCCAACATTGGATATTACTGCTGCCGGGGTGCCGCTGAACAATGAATTGCCTTTGGTGACGGTGTTACAGGTTGGCCGTTCCCGATTGGCTGCAGGCAGATATGCCGTTCTGCCTCAGGCTGCGATGTGGAAAGCCACAGATGCCTGTGAGATGATGGACTTTGAAACCCTTGCGGGGCAATTTAAAAAGCCGACGCTGGTCTGTGGTGAATTAACCAAAACCCAAAGGGCGGCTTTGGCTCGAAAAAAGAAAAATGTCATTTTATCTGCTCCATCTGATGCAGTTCGCAGGCCGGCGCATTTGGCAGAATTGGCGTTCAAACGCTGGCGGGCTGGAGATGTTGACGATTCAGCCAATCTGGCTCCGATTTATTTGCAGGTTAATGATCCTTTATTAACTCCATGAAACCTGTTCCGGTTGATACTCTCTGTATCCGCAGGATGGAATTGCGGGACATATCCCGTGTTTCTGAAATTGACCGGGCTTCTTTCAGCCTTCCCTGGCCGGAACGGTCTTTTGTTTATGAAGTGACTCAAAATGATCATGCCCGTATGTGGGTTGCAGAAGATCATGGCACGCTGACAGGTTTTTTGGCAATGTGGCTGATTGTGGATGAAATTCATGTTGCAACGCTGGCCATTGACCCTGATTTCCGCAGGCAGCAATATGCCAGTCGTCTGTTGCTGCATGGGTTAATCGAAGCAAAAAAAGAAGGTGCACTGAAATCATTTCTTGAACTGCGGGCTGGCAATCAGGCTGCCTGCCGGCTTTATCGGAGCTTTGGATTTGTCGAAACCGGCCTTCGCCCCCGTTATTATGCCGATAACCAGGAAGATGCCATTCTGATGGATTTAACGCTCTCTGATTCACCCATGCTCCAGGAGAAAGTATCGTTTCGTTGACTATGAAAGAAACTTCACTTCCTGTTGATACCATCCTGCAGGGTGATTCGCTCGAACTGCTGAAGTCGTTCCCGGATAAATCAGTGGATCTGATCTTTGCGGACCCGCCTTATAACCTGCAACTGCAAAATGAATTGTGGCGGCCGAATATGACGCGGGTGGATGCCGTTAATGAGGAGTGGGATAAGTTTGCCGGTTTTGAAGAATATGATCAGTTCAGCCGAACCTGGCTGAGTGAAAGCCGCAGAATATTGAAGGATACGGCCAGCTTATGGGTGATAGGGACGTATCATAATATTTATCGCATTGGAAGTATCATGCAGGATCTGGGGTATTGGTTTTTGAATGATATTGTCTGGGTGAAAGCCAACCCCATGCCGAATTTTTGCGGGGTGCGTTTTACCAATGCTCATGAAACCCTGATTTGGGCAGCCAAATCCAGAAACAGTCGATATACCTTTAATTACCATGCTATGAAGAACCTGAATGACGAACTGCAAATGCGCAGTGATTGGTGGCTGCCAATTTGCAGCGGCAGAGAACGTGTCAGAGAAAATGGAAAGCGGGTTCATGCTACTCAGAAACCGCAGGCCCTTTTATATCGGATTATTTTATCAACGACTCTGCCGGGTGACCTTATCCTGGATCCGTTCTTTGGGAGCGGAACCACCGGAGCGGTTGCAAAAAAACTTCATCGACATTGGATCGGTATTGAAGGCCGTGAAGACTACATCCGGGTTGCCCGTCAGCGGATTGATGCAATACATGCGGACTCTTATGATGATAATACGTATGATGCGAGCGGGGGTAAAAAGCGTCTGCCGCGTATTCCAGTGGGAACGCTGCTGGAGCAGGGCTGGTTGCAGCCTGGGCAGTTTTTGTATTTCAAACGGGAGATGAATCAAAAGGCAGTTCTGCGGGCTGATGGTAAAATCAGCTATGAATCAGCGATTGGTTCCATCCATGCTATTGGTTCACAGCTCAGTAAAGGAAGCCCCTGTAATGGCTGGGAACACTGGTATTACCGGAATGAAGAGGGCGTCTTCCATAGCCTGGATACCTTGCGTCAACGCTGGATTCAGGAGAATAAACAGTCTTTGGATGATGATGGAGGAACACTTGGATAAACAACATCGGCTCAATGAAGTGGCTCAGGAAATTCGAACCTGTCAGCAGTGTAAACTCTCTCATTCGCGCAAATTATCTGTTCCGGGCGAAGGGCTGGCGGATACTGAAATTCTTTTCATTGGCGAAGGCCCCGGTTTCTATGAAAATGAACAGGGAAAGCCGTTTGTAGGTGCGGCCGGAAAGTTTCTTTCAGAGCTGTTGGCTCATATTGGTCTGGACCGGAAAGATGTATTTATTACGAATGTGGTGAAGTGCCGTCCGCCGGAAAACCGGGACCCCGAACGGGATGAACTGACCATCTGCGGCCAATATTTGGAAAGACAAATTGAAATTATTGATCCGCAGATCATTGTCACTCTTGGCCGTATTTCCATGGGCCGGTATTTGCCGGAAGCCCGCATTGGCGAAGTGCACGGTCAGGCCAAATGGGTAGACAATCGTCTTATCGTTGCCATGTATCATCCCGCTGCGGCGTTGCACCAGCCTGCTTTAAAAGCAACTATTCTCAAAGACTTTGCCCGTATTCCGGAATATATTCAACTGAACAAAGAAAAAAGAGGCGGTCTGGAAACAGCCGTTAAAACTGAACTTCAGTCGGTATCAGCGGTAGAATCAAAACCATTGGTTCAGGAACCTGCCCGGACGATTCAAAAAGAAGAAACTTCCACACCGGTTAAGCCGGAAGCGCCTTCTCAACTCAGTCTTTTTTAAGAAAGAATTGAAGGAATTCCCTATGATGAGTACTGTTGAATCAGAAAATGTATTAACCAAATTCAGAGATAAAACCGCCCGGGTTGGAATTTTGGGGCAGGGGTATGTCGGTTTGCCATTGGCGATGGTTTTTGCTGAAGCGGGTTTCTCGGTTACCGGGTTTGATTTGGACACCGAAAAAGTTAAAACTCTTAATCAGGGTCAAAGTCATATTCTGGATGTAGATTCAGAAAAGATTCAACAGTTGATTAAAAAAGGTCGTTATCGGGCTGTCAGTGACTTCTCGCTGTTGGTTGAAATGGACGCGATCAGCATTTGCGTGCCTACTCCTCTGCGCAAGACCGGGGATCCTGATCTCAGCTATATTGTGTCTGCGGCTGAGACGTTGGCGAAGTATATTCGCCCTGGTCAGGTGATTGTTTTGGAATCGACCACTTATCCCGGTACGACACGGGAATTATTTCTGCCTATATTGGAAGAGAAAAGCGGTTTGCAGGCTGGAAAAGATTTTTACCTGGCATTCAGTCCCGAGCGGGTAGATCCTGGAAGGACAGATTTCACAACTGTCAATACTCCCAAAGTGATTGGCGGGATTACCCCGGATTGTTTGGAAGCTGCGGCAGCCTGGTATTCTCAGGCATTGGATACAGTTGTGCCGGTATCATCCACTGAAGTGGCTGAGATGGCCAAGTTGTTGGAAAATACATTCCGCATGATTAATATCGGGATGGTAAATGAAATGGCGATTATGTGTGATCGGCTGGGGGTCGATGTGTGGGAAGTGATTGATGCAGCAGCCACAAAGCCTTTCGGCTTTATGAAATTTACTCCCGGGCCGGGGTTGGGGGGGCATTGTATTCCGGTGGATCCTTTGTATCTCTCCTGGAAGCTGCGCTCGCTGAATTATAATGCCCGTTTTATTGAGCTGGCTACTGAGATAAATACCGGTATGCCGCGGTATGTGATTGGAAAGATTCAGGATGCGCTGAACACCCGGCAGAAGGCGCTGAATGGCAGTAAAATTTTAGTACTGGGGGTTTCTTATAAGCCGGATATTGATGATCTGCGCGAAAGTCCGGCGATGGATATTGTCGGCTTATTGAAACAAAAAGGAGCGGAGGTCTGGTATTACGATCCTTATGTCCCGGTTTTAAAACATGATGACTGGTTGCTGGAGTCTGAAAAAGATTTGAATGCGGCTTTAATGGCGGCTGATTGTTCAGTGATTGTTACCGATCATCATTGTTTTAATTATGACGATATTTTATCCAAAGCCAACCTGATTGTGGATACCCGCAATGCTCTTGGCAGGATTCCTCACCATAATCCTTCAAAGGTGGTAAAAATATAATGAGTCTTATTTTAGTCAGCGGAGCGGCTGGTTTCATTGGTGCTCAGGTGTCACGGGAATTGATTGATCAGGGGTATGAAGTCATCGGGGTTGATAATCTTGATGATACTTATGATGTTCGATTGAAAATGTGGCGTTTGCAGCAGTTGGAGGCTTTGCCCGATTTTCATTTTGAAAAAGAGGATATTTCCAATCTGGCCGGGCTTGAAAAAACAGCCGGGAAATATGGTTCAATTGATGGAATCATTAATCTGGCAGCCAAAGCCGGGGTGCGGGCAAGTGTTGAAGACCCCTGGGCTTTTTTAAATACCAATCTGGTTGGGTGTCTTAATCTGCTGGAACTGGCGAAGCGCAGGGGGATCCCCAAAATAGTCCAGGCTTCTACTTCCAGTGTTTATGGGGATGAGGCGCCCTATCCTACTCCTGAAGCGTCCGACAGCAGTCGTCCTTTGCAGCCTTATGCTGCTACCAAAAAGGGCGCTGAGACAATGGCTTATGCCTATCATTTCTTAAACGACCTGGATGTCACGATTTTTCGTTTTTTTACAGTCTATGGCCCGGCCGGCCGGCCGGATATGGTGATGTTTCGCTTTTGCCAATGGATCGCAGAAGAAAGGCCGGTTCATTTGAACGGCGATGGCACACAATCGCGTGGGTTTACCTATGTGAGTGATATTGCCCGGGGTTCAGTAGCGGGTTTGAAACCGCTGGGGTATGAGATTATCAATCTGGGAGGGCATCAGGTCATCACAATTCTGGAACTGATCAATATTCTGGAAGAGATGCTGGGGAAGAAAGCCAGAATTGTATATCATCCTGCGCATCAGGCGGATATGATGGCGAATTTTGCATCGGTGGAGAAAGCCCGCTGGCTTTTGGGTTGGAAACCTCAGGTTAATTTGGAAACCGGAATGCAATCGCTGGTAGACTGGTATATGTCCAATCGTGATTGGGCCAGCCAAATTGAAACTCCGTGAGCATCTGCCGGCGTTTTGTGAATCATTGGTTTAAAGATCAGACCCTGTTAAAGATTGTCAAAAACAGCGGTTATCTTTTGCTTTCCAGCCTGGTGGGGGTGGCGGTTGCTCTGGTTCAGGGGCCTGCTGATTATGGGATTATTGGGGGAGTAACGGCTTTGACTGCCAACCTGAATCGTCTTTTTTCTTTCCGAATGGGCGAGGTCGTCGTAAAGTATGCCGGCCAGGCGTTGGCGGTAGAGGATCGGCGGCGCGCGGCTGCAGTGATTAAAGGGGCGGCTGTTCTGGAAGGCATTACTTCTGTTTTTTCATATGGCATTTTAATGCTGGCGGCTGGATGGGCGGCACAGGTTATTCTGAAAACACCGGAATCGACCCCTTTTATCTTTTTGTATGGTTTGATGATATTGGGGAACCTGACGTATGAAACATCTACCGGCGTGATGCAGTTAACAGACCATTTTGGGGTACAGTCTCTGCTTGCTATTTTGCAAAGCCTTACTGCTTCGCTGGCTGTTATGGCTGCTTTGCTGACCCAGACCGGAATTTGGGGAATTCTGTTTGGTTATCTGGCCGGTAAGCTGGTGCAGGGGATTGGCTCGTTCATTTTTGGCTGGAAATATGCCTCTCAAACCCTGGGGGCAGGCTGGTGGAAGGTAAGCTGCAGATCAGCGCTGACGGATTGGCGCGAGATTTTGAAGTTTGCGGTTATGACCAATCTGAGCGGTACGGTCAATTTGGTGACCCGTGATTCTGAAGTGCTGTGGGCAAATTATTTTTTGAATCCGACCGTAGCCGGGTATTACAAATTTGCTCAGGCTGTGATGGGTTATGTATCGCTGCCTATTAACCCGATGATTGCTTCTACGTATCCGCAAATTACAGCAAGAACAGCCAGGCGGGAGTGGAAATCTCTGCAGGGTTTACTGGTCAAAACCGGAACATTGGCCGGGGTATGGTCTCTGGGGTGTCTGGCCGGCTTTCTTCTCTCAGGGCGCTGGATACTGAGCTGGCTTGGCAAAGGGATGTATTTGCCCTCTTTTTCTGCCGTTCTTATTTTGCTGTTGGGGTATACGGTTGCGAATACGTTTTTCTGGAACCGGCCCCTGTTGCTGGCCCTGGGGAATGCGAAGTTTCCGCTGATCAACAGCGCTGTATGCGGCGCTTTTAAGATCATTTTCACATTTGTTCTGGTTCCGAAATATGGGTTTCCTGCTTTGGCAGCCTTGCTTTCAACGTACCTGGTGTTTACCGTAGCGATCAATGCATGGAAAGGGCTGCAGGAAATTATCAGAATGGAGAAAGACCCGCAACCGCTCATTCAGGAAAGGATCTGAATCAACATGAACATTGCAGCGATTACCACGGTTACCATGCCGTCTAAAAATGCCAGCATTATACAGGTCATGAAAGTCTGCCAGGCTTTGCAGCAAAACGGTCATTCGGTGACTCTGACGATGCCAGGTTCTAAAATTCCTCCTTTTGAAGAGTTGGCTGAACAGTATGGATTAAGAGAACGCTTTAATGTCAATGCAATAAAATTTAAAAAGATCTTTAAAAAATATGATTTTGCATGGAAAGCAGTTTTGCTGGCCATTCGGGAACAAAAGAATTTGATTTATACCTGGAGCCCGCAGGCGGCTGTTTTTGCCATGTCTTTGGGGTTGCCGGTTATTCTGGAAGTTCATGATGTGCCGACCGGCTTTATGGGAAAAAGACTTCTGCGCAGCTTTTTTACCCTTTCGAGCCGAAAACGGGTACTGGTGATTACCCAGGCGCTTTCTGACAAACTGGAAAAGATCATGGGGCGCAGGTATGATCGGCGCATGGTAGAAATTGCTCCCAATGGCCTGGATCCGGCGCAGTATACAGATCTTCCGGAACCGGCCGCGGCACGGAACAACCTTCATCTGCCTGATAAGACGACCATTGGCTGTTCGGGCCATTTGTACAAAGGCCGGGGTCTGGTGCTGTTTCAGGGTCTGGCGCAGGCTTTTCCGAATCTGCAGTTTCTGTGGGTGGGTGGGAACGATGGGGATGTTCAAAACTGGCAGAAGCAATTGAATGAAGCGGGTATTCAGAATATTTATCTGACGGGTTTTATTCCGAATACGCAGCTTCCGCAATACCAGGCAGCCTGTGATGTCCTCTTGATGCCTTATGAAAAAATGATTGCCGGCAGCGGCGGCGGAAATTCGGTGGATATTTGCAGCCCCATGAAAATGTTTGATTATCTGGCGGTTGGCCGACCGATTATGACCAGCGATCTGCCTGTTTTACACGAAGTGCTGAATAAGAAAAATGCCGTTTTTTGCAAAACGGAAGATCTGGAAGACTGGAAGAGGCAGTTGGATTCTCTGTTGAAAAATCAGAAGCAGATCATGACACTCTCTGAGAATGCCAAAAAAGATTCCGAGCGCTATACCTGGCAGGAACGTCAGGCGAAAGCTTTGGCTGGTTTTTAATTTTCCGGCAGTAGAATATCAGTAATGACCCAGCGCTCATTTTCTTTGGTTAATTTAAAAATTCGGCTGGTATCTGCGGTTCCGGCAATTTTGACCGTTACGGTAATGATGGCATAGGGCGGGTTTTGGTTAACCGCGACGTTGGTTAAGCCAAAGCCCTCAACAAAATCACGAAAACGCAGCAGCATTCCGGGGCCGCCGTCAGGGACGGCCTGGCTTAATCCTTCACTGAGGTAGGCGGTTAACCCATCCGGGTCAGATTGATAATCATCGAGAAAAGCGCTGACGACTCCTTCCGGATCCCGCGGATATTCGTCCGGCGAGCGGACAGGGAGTGGTGCCTGAGTGACCAGAATAATATCCGGCGTACCGGCAATATATTCCTGGACCGGGGGGGGAATATAGGTTGGTTTTATTTCATACGGGGTTGGCATAGCCGCGGTCTGTAAAGGAGTACAGGCAGCAAAAAGACAAATGATCAGAATCAGACCCATTAAATGCCGTGCTTTGTGATTCACAGGTTCCTCTTTGACGGATTGCGGAATTCCAACCATTGGATGATCTGATCAGAACTCCAGGTGTTGACAATAAGATCGGGTTTAACCCAGGCCCGTCGGGCAACCGAAACTCCGTATTTCATCCAATCCAGATGCTGAGGAGCATGGGCATCTGAATCGATGCTGATATGGATTCCCATTTCAGAGGCTTTCCGGGCATATTTTTCATCCATATCCAGCCGGGCGGCATTCGAATCGATTTCGAGGATCACTCCCGTTTTTTGCGTTTCAGACAGAACCGCTTCAAAATCAAGATCTGCTTCCGGGCGGTGCGGCATGAGGCGGCCGCTGAGATGCCCAATTATATCCACATGCGGGTTACGAATGGCTTTCAGCAGCCGTTCAGTAATGATCTCTCTTTCCTGTGTCAGACTGGAATGTAATGATGCTATGACGATGTCAAGACCTGCCAGAATTTCATCCGGAAAATCCAGGCTTCCGTCGGCTTTGATTTCCACTTCAGAACCCTGCAGGATGCGAATTTGGTTGCCGAGTTTTGTTTGAACCTGGTCGATTTCCTGGCGTTGTTGCATCAGACGTTCATGATTAAGACCATTGGCTATTTTTGCACTTTGACTGTGATCGGTGATGGCTATGGTGTGATAGCCCCGGGCGATGGCCGTGCGGGCCAGTTCTTCAATGGAGCTTTTGCCGTCTGACCAGTGAGAATGTATATGTAAATCAGCCTGGATCATCTCCGGGCTGACCAGTTCAGGCAGAGCATGATTCAGAGCTGCTTCGATTTCACCGCGGTCTTCCCGCAGTTCCGGAGGAATGTAAGCCATGCCAAGATCAGTATACATTTCAGCTTCATCGGCATAATACTTTTCGTTGCCCTGTGCGTCTGTGATGGCCTGTTCGTTAATGGACCAGCCCTTTTTCTGTGCATATTCCCGTAAGCGGACGTTATGCTCTTTTGAGCCGGTTACAAACTGAAGCAACGTTCCAAATCGTGCAGGCGGTTGAGACCAAAGCTGAACCTGAACCCCATTTTTCAGAATGACGCTGGATTTCATGGTGCCCTGGCTTTTCACCTGATGCACATCGGGGTGCCGGGTAAACCAATCCATGACCGGCCTGGGATTATCTGAAGCGATAACCAGGTCAATATCACCGATGGTGGCTTTATAACGCCGCAGGCTTCCGGCTGCTTCGGCCCGTTTTACATCTTCATGAATTCTTAATTCCATTAAGAATTGGTCTGCAAGGTTCCAGGCCGTATCCAACAGCATCCGCCGGTTGTATGTGTTCAGCATGTCAATGCCCTGCAAAAGGCGCTGGACCGATTTTGTACTCATTCCTGGAAGGTCGTTGAGCCGCCCGGATTCTGCCGCTGTTTTTAATTCCTGGAGATTGGTGACCTGGGCATCTTTCCAGAACAGGGCAACCCGTTTTGGCCCAATATCCGGAATCTGTAACAGTTGAATCAGAGAAACCGGAACTTCTTTTTTTAAATCTTCCAGATAGCTGAGGCTGCCGGTGCGGAGAAGTTCATCCATTTTATCGGCAATGGCTTTTCCTACTCCCGGAATGTCTGTCAGTCGATGTTGCTCCCAATAGTTCTGAACCGTGTCCGGCAGGTTGCGGATGTTTTCAGCCGCTTTGCGATAGGCAATGGTTTTATAGATGATTTCCCCTTTGATTTCAAGCAGATCTGCGATGGTATCCAATGTGTCAGCCAGTTTGACATTGTCCATCGCATTATCCCCCTCCCAAATGCAGCAGGTGAAAACCTGCGCGGTTGGCCTGTTCAGGAGACAGAACGTGTACCGTATCTGCAATGACAGGGGCTGAGGTATGCCTTTTTAAATCTTCCAGATTCAGGTGCCGAAAAGCATCATGGGCTACCAATATCAATATGATGTCGGCATCCCGGGCTGCTTCTTCCAGACTGCGGGCTGTGGGAATATCAGTTTTCTTTTCCGGCGTCAGAAAAGGTTCGTAGGCTTTAATCAGAGCGCCTTCAGCCATCAACTGATGGGCAATTTGAACGGCCGGGCTTTCGCGCAGGTCATCAATATTGGGTTTGAACGCCAGACCGAGTACGGCAATTCTTTTCTGGTTCAGTGAATGTCCGCATTCCCGCTTCAGCCAGTTAACCATAAACTGCGGTTGCTCATCATTGACCTGCCGGGCGGTTTTAATCAAATGTGCCACATCCGGAGCGGCTTCTACCAGAAACCACGGGTCGACACTGATGCAATGCCCGCCGACGCCCGGGCCAGGCTGCAGAATATTTACCCTGGGATGCAGGTTGGCTGTTTCAATGGCCTGCCAGATATTTACCTGATAGCGGTCTGCGAGGCGTGAAAACTCATTGGCCAGGGCAATGTTGACATCGCGGAAGGTGTTTTCCATCAATTTGACCATTTCGGCCATGGTGGCGTCACTTAATACGATTTTTCCTTTTACAAAGGTCAAATAAAGGTCCCGTCCGGCTTCTGCAGAAGCCGGGGTAATGCCTCCGACGACCCGGGCATTTTCGATCAGTTCGTGAAGAATTTTTCCGGGCAGTACCCGTTCGGGGGTGTAGGCCAGGTAAAAATCAGTTCCGGCCTTTAACCCGCTTTTTTCGAGAATGGGGGCAACGATATCTTTTGTGGTGCGCGGCGGCGAGGTTGATTCAAGCATGACCAGGTTGCCGGGTTTTAAAACCGGAACAATGGACTCGCTGGCAGCTTTCACAAATTGGAGATCTGCGGTCTTGTCGGGGGTAAACGGGGTGGGAACAGCAATGATGAAAGCGTCTGCAGGCTCAGGCTGGGTGCTGATGCACAGCCGACCGGAAGCCAGACTTTCGCTGACCAATTCCTGTATGCCGGGCTCATGGATATGGGCCTGCCCGTGACGCAAAGTGTCTATGACTGCCGGGTTGGTATCTACCCCAATGACCATTCGACCATGATGGGCAAACGTGGCGGCAGTGGGGAGCCCAATATATCCCAGCCCGATAACGCAGATTTTCTTAAAATCCATAATTACTCCCAGTCATTAAAATAACGGCTTCATTGTATCTTAAAAACATTTTACATGGCTTCTGTTTCGTATAGATGCAGGGCAATTCATACTGTTTATAATAAACGTTCGGGGATCATCCTGTACACACTCATTATGGGTCGTTACGAGGCCGTTTTCCGGCCGCAGCCATCCGTTTTTCCAAAAACAGTGTTTGGCTGTGTCTGCATGATCCTTCATCCAACGAAAAAGCGTATCCCGAATTCCCGTTAAATTAAATCCGGAACAAAAAAACTCTTTTCAGCCTCTCTGATCCGGGGCGGGGCTGGGAGTGAAAAAATCATTTTCAGTGTC
>CAZEEL010000056.1:0-14379 GCA_964511135.1 uncultured Leptolinea sp.
GCGCTTAAAACTTTTAAGAAACGTTGTTCTGTTATATACTTAATCATTATAACAAGGAGAATACGAATGAGCATCTTCAACCATAGCCGCTTAACAAACGATACCTTTAAATTGGATATTGAGCGCATGTGCAAAGGGTGGTATTCTGACAAATATTTTGTCAATCTGGTGATTGTACTGGAAGCCCTTACCAAAGAGGGGTACACGTTTAAGGGAAACCCTGGACGGCTTCCTTCAGACATATCGGTTGAAGACATCCAGAATGGGAACATTGAAGTAGAAATGCAGTGGTTTACCCGTCGGCCGGGAAAAAGTATTATTGTCGGGGTAGATAAAGCGCTTTCCATGCTGGAACACTGCACCGGCTATTTTGAAAATGATACGTTTGTCAATACGCATCAGAATCTGCAGGTCTGGGCTGTGCAGGATGGCGCCACCACTACCTATGAAGGCAATCCCCTTGAGATAATGCCGGTCATTCGGGTGCGGGGGCGTTACCGCGATTTTTCACTTTTGGAAACTCCCACGCTGGGCATTCTCGGCCGCGCCAGCCGGGTAGCCACAAATGTCTACCGAACATTAATTGCCGCCAACGGAAAACCGGTCATGTTCTTCCCGGCCCGCTATGATGTTCATGAAGTGCAGGCAGCCGATGGATATGCCTATAACATTGCTGTACAGCGATATAACCTGGATTATGCTGAAAAACTGGGCCCCTTCATCTCCACCGACGCACAGGGAGACTGGTGGAACGGGTTGGGCGGCGGAACCGTTGCGCACGCGACCATTGCCTCTTTCCTCGGCGATACCGCAGAAGCCATGCTGAACTTTGCACGGGTGGTTCCGGTTAACGTTGCCCGTATCGCACTGGTTGATTTTGATAACGATTGTGTGGCAGATTCTCTGCAGGTTTGCAAAGCCATGTTTCGGGAATATTTGAAGTATTCTCTGGAAGGAAACACGGAACAGGCCGCCCGCTATAAACTGCACGGAGTGCGCATGGATACCAGCGGCTCCATGCGGGATGTTTCGGTACAACCTTTGGGAGACCCCGCACTGGATTTGGGAGTAAACCCCCGGCTGGTTATCAATGTACGCAATGCCCTGGACACCGCCTGGCAAAGCTGGGATCTGGAACCTCATCTCCTTCCCATGGCGCGAGAATACTGCCAGGATGTTAAACTGGTCGTTTCCGGCGGTTTTACACCGGATAAAATTACCCGTTTTGAAAACCTGTCTGTTCCGGCAGATATCTATGCAGTAGGCTCGTCACTGTTCGACTATCATGGGCCTACCATTACCGACTTTACAGCAGATGTGGTACGGGTAAAGATTCATGATCACTGGATCGATATGGCCAAAGTTGGACGGCAGGCCTGCGACAACCCGGATCTGCAGCGGGTATGGTAAACCGCAAACATCGAACCCACATATTTTCACCCATCCTGCGCCCTGCAAAACACACCCCGCTGAAACCGGCGTGATGCAGAGACGGTCATCACACCAGGGTTTGGGATGTACGATCCCACGCACAGCCTTCGGCCTCAGCCCGAAAAACCGTTAATCCGGCAGGGCACGATGGATGGCGCACACCGTTAATCATCCGGACAAACGTTTCAGATTCGATCGAGCATCCAGCAGATCCAATAATTCCTGAAAAGCAATGAGAATGCCTGGCACAAAAAATATCCCGCCCATCCAAATAAAATATCGATTGGGAATCCCGAAGAATTCGATGCTCTCAACCTCAAGCGGAACGGCAAAAAGAGGAATCATCTCGGGATTCTCTCCCTTCTTTTGGAGAAGAAAAATCCAGCAGGTTCCGGTTTCTTTTCCAGTCTGAGGAACTGCCAGATTCCATACCAGGCGGGAAAAACCTTCTTCCTGAATCGATACGCTTTGAAGCCCATTTGGAGACAATTCAACGCCAGCCATCTCCAGCCGCGACTGTAAAACCACGGTCTGAGGAATACCCTCACCGGTTGCCGGCAACCGGTTATGATTAAAAAGCTTTAATTGGATTGCGGCCGTTTCCCCCGCCCATACCTGTTTTGGATACAACAGCCGGACTTCCAAATTTTTTAATACAGACAAATCAACCGAAGAGTCCTGAAGCACAGAAGCCGAATAGTGCAACGTTTTTTCAGTTTTTGGAAGCGGAAATTTCCCTATCATCCAACAAAGAAATCCAAGAATCAAACATATCCATCGAACCGTCCGCCAGAAAACAACCTTTTTTTTCATATCGCGCTTACTTCTCTGTGAGGATAAAAAATACAAACCATTTCAACCATGCTTCACATTATAATTGACAGAGCGGGTAAATAAAAAATGTCAGCCCTGACAAAAGACGCTGCCTGTAAAACCATTCAACAGCAACGAATAACACCTTAGACCTGACATTTCTACCATGAACCGGTATAATCATAGTATGCAATCAATAACAGAACTGTTTACCATTGGCAGTGGTCCCTCCAGCAGTCATACGATCGGACCGTCGCGGGCGGCTGAACGCTTTAAAAACAAATGGCCTGAAGCAGATTCTTATCAGATCACGCTGTATGGGTCACTGGCCGCTACCGGGAAAGGACACATGACGGATCACGCGCTGGAAAAAGCCCTGGCGCCCAGCCCGTTTCATATTATCTGGATTCCAGACAAGGAACTTCCCCGCCACCCTAACGGCATGTTGTTCGAAGCCCTGGATGCCTCAGGAGCAGTCCTGGGAGACTGGCAGGTCTACTCGATTGGGGGGGGATCGATTCTGGGCGAAGGAGATGAGGTGCGGCATCTCCCAAAATACCGGCGCAAGAGGCTGACCAGCATCATGCACTACTGCAGCAGCCATGGGATTACCTTTTGGGAATATGTGGAAAAAGCTGAAGGCCCTGAAATTTGGAATTATCTGGAAAAAATTCTGAATACCATGATGGATTCTATCGATCGCGGCCTTGAAACAGAAGGGGTGCTCCCCGGCGGGCTGGGCTTACCACGCAAAGCGGTAACTGTCCTGAAAAAAGTTAAAATGAGCAAAGAAGTTTACACCCTGAAAGGGGTTCTGGCAGCGTACGCACTGGCAACCGCCGAAGAAAATGCCGCAGGCGGAATCATTGTTACCGCCCCAACAGCCGGGTCAGCAGGCGTATTGCCATCCGTTTTACGATACATGAAAGAAAGATTGGGAGCCAAAGAAAAAACGCTTTTGCAGGCTTTGGCAACTGCCGGATTGATTGGCAGCCTGATCAAAAGCAACGCTTCGGTCTCTGGCGCTGAGGTAGGGTGCCAGGGCGAAATCGGGTCAGCCTGTGCCATGTCAGCCGCAGCCGCCACGCAAATTTTAGGCGGAACTGTTCGGCAAATTGAGTACGCAGCAGAAATAGGTCTGGAGCATTATTTGGGTCTGACCTGTGACCCGGTCGGAGGCCTGGTGCAGATTCCCTGCATTGAACGAAATGTTTTTGCCGCCAGTCAGGCCATTGATGCGGCAAATTATGCCCTGCTCTCAGATGGCAGCCACCGAATACCCTTTGATAATGTCGTTGAACTGATGAAACAAACCGGTCATAACATGCCTTCTCTGTACCGCGAAACATCCACCGGCGGCATGACCACCATGTATGAGTACCCTCACGACAATCATTGATTGTACATGTTTTTGTGATCAGCCTGATCACAGTCAGGCATTTTTTGAAAAGACCAGAGCAACCCAGTCTTTCATCTGCGCTCTTTCGATAAAAGTAAAACCGGCCTGCACCGCCCGGTCAATCACACCCTCCGCCTGATCTTCCAGAATTCCGGACAGAATCAGAGTTCCCCCGGACCCCACCAGATCCGCCAGCCCTGCATCAAAAAGACGAATAATCACCGGAGCCAGAATGTTAACCACCACCAGCGGGGCTTCTTTTCGGCTGAAATTCCCGTTCAAAATTTCCTGCACAGACCCCTGACCGATTTCAACACCCTCTGACACCCTGTTTTCTTCAGCATTTTCCCGGGTGGCTTTAACAGATTCAGGGTCAATATCTACTGCAAGAACTGCCGGGCTGCCAAGTTTTAAAGCCGTAACAGACAGGATTCCCGAACCACAGCCAATATCCATGACAGGCTGATTTGCCTGAAGGTACTTCTCTTCCATCATCATGCAAAGCTGAGTTGTGGGGTGCGTACCGGTTCCAAAAGCCATACTGGGGTCGATTTTGACGACCATCCGGTTTTGAAATTGAGGTTCCGGCTTTTCAATCCAGGCAGGAAGAATTAAAAGTTTTTCACCAATGGGGATGGGATTATAGTGCTTTTTCCAGGATTCCATCCAATTCTGTTCAGCAATCCAACGATAAGCCGGCTCAGGCAGCGGATGAATCTTTCCCAGATAAAAAAGCGCCTCCGCAATCTGATTCTTTTTTTGTTCCAGCTGATCATCCGCTTCCAGATACCCATAGACACGAACCGGGCCATAGGGGGTACCTTCGTCTTCAGCATCGTTATATTTCACATCACTTTCAACAACCACACCATTCAGGGTGTAACGTGAAAACACTTCAGAGACGGCTTCAGCCAATTCTCCTTCAACCGTCATTTTGATTTCAAACCAGCCGTTATCAGCCACCAAAAGCATCCTTTAACCTGTCAAAAAAACTTTTCTCTTCCGGTTTTACCTCACTGCCCATGGTAGCAGCCAGATCTTCCAAAAGTTTACGCTGCTCAGGGGTAACCTTATTTGGAACTTCAACATTGATCACAACCAACTGGTTTCCCTGGCCGCCGCTTTTCAGATGGGGAAAACCCTTTCCCTTCAGCGTAAAGACGGTACCCGGCTGCGTACCCGCCGGAATGGCCAATTTTTCATTTTCCTTCAGGGTAGGTATCTGAATATCAGCTCCCAGAGCTGCCTGTGCAATATTGATCTTGATATCCAAATGGATGTCATCACCTTTGCGGCGAAAGAACTGATGCGGTCTTACCCGTATCTCAAGGTATACATTTCCATTGGGCCCATTATTCACCCCCGGTTGCCCTTCTCCTGAAAGACGAATTTGAGTTCCGTTATCCACTCCGGCAGGAATAGTTACCTGTTTTGTGATCGTTTTCCGTTCCAACCCTCGGCCGGAACAATGCCGGCAGGGCGTCGTAATAATCTCACCGGTTCCGTTACAGGCCGGGCAGGTAATCACCTGCACCATTGAGCCCAAAATAGTTTGTCGGGCCTGCCGTATTTCACCCCGCCCGCCGCATTGAGAACATCGCTGTGAAGAAGTACCCGGCTCAGATTTGGTCCCGCGGCAGACCGAACAGATTTCATCACGGGTAATCTGTATTTCTTTATCCACTCCAAAAGCAGATTCTTCGAAAGACAATTCAACGATCTGACTGAGGTCTGCCCCACGGCGGGGAGAATTACGCTGACGCCCTCCCCCCATCCCTCCAAAACCAAACAGCCCTTCGAAAATATCCGAAAGATCTACCGTGTTAAAATCTGAATATCCGCCCATATTGTTGACGCCATCATGCCCATACCGGTCATAAGCAGCCCGTTTGTCCGCATCAGACAATACAACATAAGCTTCATTGATTTCTTTAAACTTCTCTTCGGCCCCGGGATTTTTATTGATATCCGGGTGGTATTGACGCGCCAGATTGCGAAAAGCAGCCTTAATGTCTTCGCTGCCTGCATCCCGCCGAATTCCTAAAATTTCGTAATAGTCTTGTTTTGCCATAAGCTTTCAATAATACACCCAGGAACCGGTTCCAGCAATATTTTTAAGCTGCAAACCAGGTTCCTGGGTATGCATTTATCATCTAACCAGTTGCATCAACTGCCTGCTTCCATATCAGGCGTTTTTAAATTCTCCGTCAACGACATCGTCGCCACCCTGGCTGTCACCCGAGGCAGGTCCGCTGCCGCCATGCGGGGGTTCACTGCCAGGAGCAGCAGACTGCGGATCAGAGCCAGGTTGTTGGTACATACCTGCGCCGATTTTCTGTAAGACCTGGCCCAGATCGTCAGCAGCCCGTTTGATCGCTTCAGCATCATCTGAATTCATCAGATCACGAACTTTGCGGATACCTTCTTCTGCCTGTGTCTTAAGGTCTGCCGGAACCTTGTCGCCATAATCTTTTAAACTCTTTTCAGTGGTATACGCTACGCTGTCAGCATGATTGCGGGCTTCGATCAGTTCTTTACGTTTGCGGTCTTCATCCGCATGAGATTCAGCATCTTTGCGCATCTTTTCAACTTCTGCATCACTTAACCCTGAAGAAGCAGTAATCGTGATGTGCTGTGAACGACCCGAAGCTTTATCCTGAGCAGTTACATTCAGAATACCATTGGCATCAATATCGAACGTGACTTCAATTTGCGGAATACCGCGCGGAGCTGAAGGAATCCCGTCCAGATTGAAGCGTCCGAGTGACTTATTGTCAGAGGCCATCTGGCGTTCGCCCTGCAGCACGTGAATTTCAACCGAAGTCTGGCTGTCAGCGGCAGTTGAGAATACCTGTGACCGGCGGGCAGGAATCGTAGTGTTTCGTTCGATCAGAGGAGTCGAAACGCCGCCCAGAGTCTCAACCGATAACGTCAGCGGAGTCACATCCAGCAAAAGAATATCTTTCACTTCGCCGCCCAGAACACCTCCCTGAATGGCCGCTCCAACCGCTACCACTTCATCCGGGTTTACGCCTTTGTGAGGTTCCTTTCCAAACTCCTTTTTTACCAGTTCCTGAACAGCCGGCATACGGGTCATACCGCCTACCAGGACGACTTCATTGACCTCACCGGATTTTAATCCGGCGTCAGACAACGCTTTATGAACCGGGTCAAGCGTTTTATTAATCAAATCACCGGTCAATTGTTCCAGCTTGGAACGAGACAGGGTAATGACCAGGTGTTTCGGCCCCGTTGAATCGGCGGTAAGATAAGGCAGGTTGATTTCTGTCTGCTGAACCGAAGAAAGTTCAATCTTTGCCTTCTCAGAGGCCTCACGCAGACGTTGCAGCGCCTGACGGTCGCTGTGAAGATCCATACTGGTCTGTTTTTTGAATTCTTCCAGTAAGTAGTCCATAATGCGAATATCGAAATCATCTCCGCCCAGAAAAGTGTCACCGGCAGTAGAGCGTACCTGAAAAACGCCATCGCCTACATCGAGAATGGAAACATCAAATGTACCGCCACCCAGATCATAGACAGCAATGGATTCATTCTTTTTCTTATCCAACCCATAAGATAAAGCCGATGCAGTCGGCTCGTTAATAATACGCATAACTTCCAGCCCGGCAATCTTACCGGAATCTTTGGTGGCATTGCGCTGAGCATCATTAAAATATGCCGGAACGGTAATGACCGCCTGAGAAACACTTTCACCCAGATACGCTTCTGAATCGGTTTTTAACTTCCCTAAAATCATTGCAGAAACTTCCGGCGGGCTGTATTCTTTACCATCCATCACGACCCGCACGTCACCATTAGACGCCTTGCTTACTTTATAAGGCACACGGCTGATAGTGCGCTGCACTTCAGCGTCATCGTATTTTCTGCCCATAAAACGTTTGATCGAAAAGATCGTGTTCTCCGGGTTGATAATCGCCTGATTACGGGCCACCCGCCCAACCAGCCGTTCATGATTTTTATTGACGGCCACAACAGACGGGCAAAGGCGCTCGCCCTCAGCAGTTGGGATGACCGTAGGCTCACCCCCGACCATTACAGCAACTACAGAATTCGTTGTACCAAGATCAATTCCAATAATCTTTCCCATATTTTTCTCCTATTTGGCTACTCGAACTCGGGCCGGACGAATGACCCGGTCACCCAGTTTATATCCCTGTTGAACAATTTCAATTACCTTCCCGCTTTCATGACCTGCAATATCTTCATGACTGATCGCCTCATGAACGTTTGGATCAAACTCATGATCAATCACCTCAATGGGCTCAACCCCGGCATTGCTGAGGACATTTAATAATTTGCGATGAATTAATTCAACCCCTTTTCCCCATTCAGCCGCTTCTCCTTCTTTCGGGGTATTCATTAATGCCCGTTCAATATCATCAACAATACCCAAAAAAGGGATCACAATATCACTTTTAATGGTTGCTTTGGCCATTTCCTGATTGCGATCCTGCTGCCTGCGGAAATTGGTAAAGTCAGCCCGTTCACGCTGCAAACTCAGAAGATATTCTTCAGATTTTTGTCTGCATTCTTCCAGTTCAGCATCCAGTTTCTTAATGCTTTCTTCCAAATCATATTCGGCCGATTCCTGACCAATATCTTCTTCACTCTTCCATTCTGCTTTTTCTTTTTGACGGTCTTTCATATTAAACTCCCTTCATATACTATGAAGTTGAACAGGTTAATTGAGTAAGTATCCCTCATTGACTGATTCTGTTACCAGATCACTCATAATGCGGGAAATATAACGGACGGTAGAAATCATTCGCCCATAAGGCATTCGTATGGGGCCAAGCACGCCAAGCGTACCCGTAATCACTCCAGGCAGCCCATAACGGGCAAGAACAACGGAAAACTGGCTGAGTTCATCCATAACGCCATCGCAGCCAATAATTACCTGAATACCATCCATACCATTGCCAACCATAGAACGGTTAAGTAATTGATTTAATTGCCGGGGTTCTTCGAGCAACTTTAAAGCCATGCGGGCATCTTTGCTGTCTAAAAATTCAGGCTCTTCCAATACATTGGAAAACCCATCGGTAAAAACCTCACCCATCAAACGCGAAGCCGATTCACGCATCATCTGAATCAGCCAGTGCGTAAATTCATACTCCAGGCCAGACATTTTAGATAAAGCGGCCTGAATTTCATTAACACCTTTAACCTGCAACTGAACCGTCAGGTTTTCTGCAATCTGACTGAGTCGCTCCTGGCTTTGAGGATCTTCTAAAGTAATCATTCGCTGCCGGACTTCGCCCCCTGAAAACACAATCACCATCAGAACCTGGCGCCCAAAGGTAGAAATCAACTCAATATGCTTCACCAAAGATCGTTCCGGATGCGGCGCAGTAACCAGTGAAGCAGCCCCGGATTGGTGAGCTAAAACAGAAGCGGCCAGCCTCATCCATTGATCCGGGTGAGGAGCAGATTGATAAAACTGATGACTGATCATATGACGGGTAGAATCCGGCAGAACCGTTTCCTGCAATAACCTGCCAACAAAATAACGGTAACCTTTTTCAGAAGGAATTCTTCCCGCTGAAGTATGCGGTTGACGCAAAAAATCCATCTCAGTCAGTGCAGCCAATTCGTTTCGAACGGTGGCCGGACTGAAATCAAGATTGTAATTCCGAACCAGGGTACCAGACCCAACCGGCTGCGGCGAGCGGGTGTATTCATGAATAACAAGACTCAGGATCAGTTTTTGGCGTTCGCTTAGATTATCCATTTTTCATCTCATGATTAGCACTCTCTGCCTGAGAGTGCTAATTTATTCTGAAATGATCATACCATCTCAGGAAATGCGAGTCAAGAATGTATTAAGAAACTCTTATACGAATCAGATAGTACAGACAAAGGAGGTTTTATGCTTTAACGTCCGCTCAGAATAATCCTGTATACACCATCAGGGGCATCACAGCGCCATTGTCTGGAGAAGCCCTCCGTCTTCTTCAACACAGACGGCTGCGCCCCAGTGCATAAACTTTCACTGCCATTAAAGAGATGATTCAAAACGCACCTTCTTTAATAAATTAAATTTTAAATCGTTTCCGCCTATCCCCTGACACCGGGCAGGGTTAAAGAAAAACTTTCATTGCATAAGAAAAACCAAAACTGTCCGGTATAATTTGTATAAATTGCCTGGATCGCTTATTATTGGATATTATACAAATCGTATATACTTTATCGCGCAGCCTCATGGAGGGGATTGCCATGCCCATAGAGAACGGGACCATCTTAAACAATCGATATATCATTGAATCACTGCTTGGTCAGGGCGGGTTTGGTGCAGTTTATAAAGCCACCGACCTCAATCTGAAAACCGAAGTAGCCGTCAAAGAAAATCTTGACACTTCGCCGGAATCACAGCGTCAGTTCCTTCGGGAAGCTACCGTTCTGGCAAACCTTAATCATCCCAACCTTCCGCGGGTAAATGACCATTTCATCATTTCTGACCAGGGGCAATATCTGGTCATGGATTTTATTTCCGGGCAAGACCTTCAGCATGTCATTGAAAAAGACGGCCCAATGGAAACCGGGCAAATGATAACCATTATTTTGCAGGTGATGGATGCTCTCATTTATCTGCACAATCGGGTTCCGCCTGTTTTACACCGCGACATCAAACCGGCCAATATCAAACTGCGCCCGGACGGAAAAGCCTTTCTGGTCGATTTTGGTCTGGTAAAGCTGTTTGACAACCACACCAAAACGACCGTCGGAGCCCGGGCGGTTACCCCTGGGTTCAGTCCTCCTGAACAGTACGGCAGCGGCTCTACAGACCCGCGCACCGATATTTATGCCCTGGGCGCCACGTTGTACTTCCTGTTAACCGGGGTTTGCCCCCCTGAAAGCGTCCAGCGCATTTCAGGTGACACCTTAAAACCGGTCGCAACCGTAAATCCGCGGGTTTCTCAGATGCTCAGTAACATCGTTACAAAATCTCTGGCGATGAATCCGTTCAATCGTTTTTCATCCATGAATGAATTTCGTTCTGCCCTGTTGAATGCAAAAAATGCACCAGCGTCTTTCAGCCCCGCTCAGCAGCCCCCGCAATCTCAGCCAACCTATCCTTCTTCTTATCCGCAGCCTGTCTCACAACCCACCATTCCCTATTCACAACCCCGAAACGGATATGCTTACGCTCAGCAACCCCCGTATGCAAACGGCCCTCAACACAACTCCTATCCAATACCGCCCCAAAACAGTTCACCGTACGGCGCCGTTCAGGAGAGAAAAAAAGGCCCCTGGAAACTGATCATTGGGTTTATTTTGGGATTGCTGGTCACGCTGGTCGTTATTTGCGGTATTCTTTATATGATAGGAAGCAACGAAGAGAAAAAAAACTACCAGGCAACCAGCGCATACCAGGAGACCCAAACTGCTTTCGAAGCAACCAACGCTTTCGAGGCAACCCAAAAGAGTATTCCAACGGCTGCCAATACGCTCACTCCTGAACCCACGATCATGCCCGGTGCTTTCACCTTTGGCCCCCAAAGCGGCGAACTCTTACATACGCTCGACGGCAATGTTCCCAGCTTCAAAAGCGGCGCCAATATCAGAAACTTCACCGCCAGTGTGATTTTCTACAATCCTTATGCCGCATCCAAAGCTCCCTGGGATTACGGCATCATTTTTCGTAATTCCGGAAAAAACAATCAATTCCGTTTGATTATTAATTCTGATGGAACATGGGAATTGTTTGACTACACCAGTGCTTCTGAGGGAGTAAAACTGAGTTCAGGACTGATTGCCGCCCTGCATGTTGGCTCCGGCGAATCCAACAAGCTGGTACTCAAAGCAAACGGAAAAACCGGAGAACTGATTATTAATGACGGCGCACCCATTGCGCTTGATTTATCTGCCCGAACTGTTTCCGGTGACGTTATTGTAGCCACCAGCATGTATACCGGCGATGAAATAGAAGGCGCCAGCACCCGATTTGTTGATTTTCAGATTGTGGAAAACAAATAACAGATCCTGAGCGAATATAAACACAGGATAAAGTTGGCATAAACGTTAATTTAATGAGCAACAACTCGTCAATACTGGATATAATTAGTGCATGACATTTGAAACCGGGTTTATTCTGAATAATCGTTACCGCATTTTAAAACTGCTGGGGCAGGGCAGTTCCGGTGCGGTCTATAAAACCTGGGATTTAAGCCTCAGCCGTACCAGCGCATTAAAAGAAAACCTGGACACCTCTGAAGAGGCCCAACAGCAATTCCTGAAAGAAGCGACCATACTTGCCCGGTTATCACATCCCAACCTTCCGCGGATAACCGATTACTTTATTATCCCTGACCAGGGACAGTATCTGATCATGGATTATATTGAAGGCGATGATTTACAGAAAGTGTTGGAACAAACAGAGATTATTCCTGCCGGAAAAGTAAAAAAGTGGATATTGCAGATCATGGACGCCCTGCAATATCTTCATGCACAGATCCCCCCGGTTCTGCATCGGGATATCAAGCCTGCCAATATCCGAATCACCTCTGAAGACAAAGCCTATCTGGTTGACTTTGGTCTTGTTAAAGATGTTATCAGCAGAGGCAAAACAGATGCCGGCGTCAGAACCATCACCCCCGGTTATTCCCCGCCCGAACAATATGGCCAGGCAGGTATAGATGCCCGTTCTGATATGTATGCGTTGGGCGCTACTTTATACACCCTGCTGACCGGCATCCGTCCGCCTGAAAGCATTCAACGCAGCAACGATTCAACCCTGCGGCCGGTAAGCATAGCCAACCCGGCAATCCCAATTCCCCTCAGCAATGTCGTCATGCAGGCCATGTCCATCAATCCGTTTGACCGGTTCAGCGATATTTCTGAAATGCGCACAGCGCTGGAAAACACTCTGACAGAGATAAATCCTCCTCAGCCTGCCGCCGCCCCCATCCCTCAGCCTGTTTCGCCTGTTTATGCCCCTGATAATTACGCGCCGCCACCTGTCAATTACGCAGGCGCTTATCCACCCCCCCCCGCAGCCAATTATAGAAACCCCAACTACCCTCCTCCTCCCGTCCGCCCGCCTTCCTCTGTATATCCAGGCCAGGCTCCAGCTCCCGGGAAGAAACCGGTTTGGATGATTATCCTGATCATTTTTTCCGTTCTCGGGTTGCTGGCGGCTGCCTGCGTTGGAATTCTGTTATTGGTAAACTATGCTGCTCCCGCATCAACGCCTGCCGTTACTACAGAGGCAGATTCTCCAACCCAGGTCATACTGACAACAGAGCTTTCTCCAACAGAAAACGCTCCAACGGCCCAGGCCACCATTCCTGTCTCCAATACACTTCCCCCTTCCAGCGCCGCTGACGAACTGCAATTAATCTTTGATTTACCCGACGGATCGCTGTACCACGACACTTCATCCAATACCGTAGAAGCAGTATCCACAGAAGTCAATACACTCAACTTCATCCTCAAAGCAGACGTTCAAAATCCATACGGCGCTTCTGAAGGATCCTGGGATTTTGGAATCCTCTTCCGCGAAGCCGATTTTAATGATCAATTCAGGTTATCTGTTCTCTCTGAAAAAGAATGGGTTCTGTCTGACAACCAGGGAAACCCGGATGGAGAAACCATCGCCAAAGGGCACATTAATAACCTGAAAGTCAAAGCCAATGAAGTAAACAGCCTGATGCTGGCAGTCTATCAGGGTACCGGTTGGTTCTTTATGAACGGCCAGTTAATTTCTGTCCTCCCCTTAGATAAACGCATTGCCTCAGGAAACATTGAACTGGCAACCGGCTTGTACAAAGGGAATGAACGGAAAGGAGCTGTAACCAGCTATAAAAATTTCAAAATCTGGCAAATCAACGTTCAACCGCAATCCGGATTTTTAACACACAATGAAGACAGTTATATCGAAGAATACGGATCCAAGACCGCTTATAAAAACTTTATTACCACAGCTTCTTTCAAAAATCCTTACCTCTCGACCGATAAAAATATCTTCAGTTATGGCTATATTTTCCGCAGCACCGATAACGATTACCAATATCGGCTTACAGCTTCAGGCAACCAGTTCTGGGAATTAACCTATAATACCGGATCCGCTAAAGGTCAGGTGATTACCAACGGAAACAGTGACCTTATTAAAACCTCAGAAAAAAACAGTAACAAACTGGATCTGATTACATTGGATTCTAAAGGATGGTTTTTCATTAACGATACCCTGATCCAGAATTTGGATCTGTCCGGTCACCTGGAAGCAGGTGAAATGCACGTTGGCACCGGCTTTTATGCAGACGATGAAATCAGCGGAAAGCAGACCGATTTTCAGGATTTTATCCTGATCCCCCTCCCATAAAGACTTCTCTGATGCAATAACGCAATAACAGAATAGTGTATTCAATGCGAGGAATTTTGATGAGCGATAACAGAACGTTTTCAAACCACGGCGATCAAACTCAAAGGTTGCAGCGCCCCGTCAAAAATTCAATCATTGACCCGGCGCCGGCATCATTCTCAAACCAATCTTTTCCGTTATCAAACTTCACAGGAGATGACACTCATCATAAAACATTTCCTTTCAGGATATGGACCCATCCTGGAATAACAGGTTTTTGATGGTGCAACTGACTTTTATCAACAAGATTTTATATGCATATTAAACAATCTCAGTTTTTCATTTTATCAGGGAGAATTTTATGACAAACGACCCAACCAACGCTACACCCCCCAAAACGGTAAAAGTAGATTAT
>CAZEEL010000057.1:0-4111 GCA_964511135.1 uncultured Leptolinea sp.
AGAAGGGGCGTTTTGCTATGAGCAACGTTAACGCAGTATTACCCAGAAATACAGAAAATGCACCAAAAAGTTCTCTGTCTTCACAAACTGTAGCATTCTCTCATTATAATCACCTTTCAGCCCAATTACCTGTGGATCCAAAATCCGGTAAGCTGGTAGCGGGTGGTGTAAAAGAGCAGGCTGAACAGTGCCTGAAGAATATCAAAGCCATTGTCAACAGCATTGACCATGTTATGAGTGATGTTGTCAGACTTACTGTATTCGTTAAGAATATCAAAGATGTTGACGCTGTAGATGAAGTGTATAAAACATTCTTCACAACCCATCTTCCTTCACGAACCACCGTTGCAGTTGCCGCTTTGCCTATGAATGCTTTGGTGCAAATTGAAGCAGTGATATCAAACGGTGAAGGCACCATTCCAAACGCTCCGCAATCCGGCGACCTCATCAAGCTTGTTAATAACACAGCCAATGCACCAATCAATCCTCTTTCATCACAAACAGTATCTTTTTCTCACTACAACAATCTTTCAGCTCAATTACCTGTCGATCCAAAATCCGGCAGAGTAGTTGCGGGTGGTATCAAAGAACAGACTGGACAGTGCTTAAAGAATATCAAGGCCATTCTGGAAAGCATCGATGTTCCTTTGGACGATATTGTTAAAATCACCGTCTTTCTTAAAAACCTCTCTGATATTGAAGCCGTAGACGAAGTTTATAAAACCTTTTTCCCGGACTCAGCGATTGCCAGAACCGCAGCCTATGTTCCTGCACGGACAACCGTTGCAGTTGCAGCGTTACCTATGGATGCTTTGGTACAAATTGAAGCAGTTGTCTCCCATGGAGATGGTACCCCCCCGCAGGCCGTTGAAGACAGACACGGGCTCATCATAGAACCAAACAATACGAAAAATGCACCAAAATGCCCTCTGTCTACACAAACGGTAGCTTTCTCTCACTACAATAATATTTCAGCGCAATTACCCATTGATCCAAAATCCGGTCAACTGGTAGCGGGTGGTGTAAAAGAACAGGCAGAACAGTGCTTAAAAAACATCAAGGCCATTGTAGAGAGTGTTGACCACGTTATGGCTGATGTGGTTAAAGTAAATATCTACCTTAAAAATATTGCCGACATCAACGCAGTAGATGAAGTTTACGCAACATTCTTCCCCGGCGGTGTTCCGGCACGAAGAGTAGTTGGCGTATCCGCTTTACTTAAAGATGCTTTAATCCAGATGGATGCAGTGGTATCAAACGCTGAAGGAACCCCTCCAACAGCATAACAGATTTTTATGCATACAGAAACGATCAAAGTTTCTTTTAATGCAGATATCTTAATCATAAAAAGGCTGTCTCAAATGAAAATTTTGACAGCCTTTTTTAATAGCCCGGACGAAAAAGTATTGAGATTTAAGCCAATGATGGTATAAACTTTGATGCTTTTTCGGTTTCCGTTTCCATGCGTTTTAAAGGTTGAAACCGGTGTTTTTGTGGCTATGGCTGATCTGCTGCACAATATGGCTGGATGAATTGATTCCCGCTGCTCGCAAGTATGAAGCATGGGGATGCTGCAACGCCGGGAATTATGGCCAATTCAGTGTTTATACCTGTCCGCTCCGGGCTGTTTGGAGTGCAGGGTAAGTCGATTTGCTGATAAAAAGGTACTATGAAATCAGGAAGAGCTTTCTTTCTTTTATTTGTAACTGCCGGATTGATTGTATTAACGCAATGTACTTTTGCTCAAACAGAAGGGGCCGAGAGTACGTCTGACCCTCATGCTTTAACCGTAAGCCCGTTACCATCGCCTTCTGATACGCCTTCGCCCGGTTTCACGGCCCCGGCTGAGGTTTCAACAACTTCTCCCGCCCCCATCATAACACCCGCCCCAACCATCACCACGCCGGAAAACTCCCCTGGAAAAGTACTGACGGAAGAAATCCCCAGCCTGATCCTTTCTGAACCCATTACGGCACAGGTATATCTTCCACCGGATTATCAGGACGATAACCCAACCGGTTATCCGCTCCTGATTCTGTTGCATGGTCTGGGGTATAACTCCAGCCAATGGGTGCGGCTGGGGGTACCTGAAACGGCAGATCGCCTGATCCAAAAAGGAGACATTCCTCCTGTGATTATACTCATGCCGGAAGAAGCTCACATGAACACCGGATATAAAGACGGCCGGTATGACGAAGCCATTCTCAACGACATATTGCCGTGGGCGCGATCTGTCTACCCGATTTGTCCGGAACGGACCTGTACTGCAATTGGGGGCCTGTCGCGCGGAGCCGCATGGGCATCTCTGCTGGGTTTTGAGCACTGGGATATCTTCGGGAATGTTGGACTGCATAGCATTCCCGGCACCTTATCTGAATTGCCGGCTCTGGTCAGAGTGATCCCCCCCGGACAGAAACCGCGGGTATTTATGGATATTGGACAGCAGGATGTCAGTTTTCAGGAGGCGGTGCACTTCGGAGAATTGCTTGCTGAAAATTACATCATTCATACTTTATCTGTTCAACCAGGCGAACATGATGAAAAATACTGGTCAGCACAGACAGAAACCTATCTACGCTGGTACAGCGAAAGCTGGGACAATCAATAAACCCACCGACCGATGGTCAACAACTATCTTTCTTCACCCGTTTAATCCGATATTTATCATCTTGACGCATTTACTTAATTTTGCTACCCTATTACCGATAACAGACATGCCCTGTTTATTCAGCATTTAACTGAATGTACGAGTTGCAATATAAAAAATCTGAGGAGTAATAAATGGCTTCAACAAATGCATTTGAAATGGCACAGGCTCAATTTGATGGTGTAGCAAAAAAGCTTCAACTTGAACCGCAGGTTTGTGAAATGCTGCGCTGGCCAATGCGGGAATTTCATTTCCGTGTTCCGGTCCGAATGGATGACGGCAGTATAAAAGTTTTCGAGGCTTTCCGCGTACAACACAATGATGCCCGCGGGCCAAATAAGGGTGGTATCCGGTTTCATCCGGCTGAAACCATCGATACCGTACGCGCTTTGGCAACCTGGATGACCTGGAAATGTGCCGTGGCTGACATTCCTTTAGGCGGCGGTAAAGGCGGTATTGTTGTTGATCCGGCAACCCTGTCTGATGGAGAAAAAGAACGACTTGTCCGTGGCTATGTCGATATTATTTGGAAAAACATCGGCCCCCGCATTGATATTCCTGCTCCAGACGTCGGAACCAATGCGCAAATGATGTGCTGGATGATGGATGAATACTCCAAACTGTCCGGTCAATATACCCCTGGCGTCATTACCGGAAAACCGGTTGGCGGGGGCGGATCCCTTGGCCGAACTGAAGCCACCGGGTTTGGCGTCATTTTCAATACCCGTGAAGCAATGAAGCATTTAGGCATTGAGCCTTCAAAATGTAAAGTTGCCATTCAGGGTTTTGGCAATGTGGCTCAGTATGTGGCCATTGGTTTTATTCAATTTCTTAAAGGCGAAGTTGTCTGCGTTTCTTATTGGGATCGGCAGGATCGAGCCAGCTATACCGTCAGTAAAGAAGGCGGCATTGATCCCCACTTCCTGATTTCTATTACCGATCAGTATGGCACCATTGATAAAGATAAAGCCCGTGCAGCCGGTTATGTTATTGAATCCGGCGATGCCTGGATCAGCAAAGAAGTCGATGTCATTATCCCGGCTGCGATGGAAGGGCAGATCAATGCCGAGAGCGTTCAGAAAATCAGCAGTACCGTGAAAATTATTGCTGAAGGCGCAAATGGCCCGACCACTCCTGAAGCCGATGAGGTAATCCGGCAGCGCGGTATCTTCCTGGTACCGGACTTCCTCTGCAATTCCGGCGGCGTAACCGTTTCTTACTTTGAAGGTGTCCAAAACGACATGAACTTCTACTGGAGCAAGGAAGAAGTATTGGACAAACTGGATCAGAAGATGACCGGCGCTTTCAAGAGCGTTCTGGATATGTCACTGGAACGCAAAGTGTATATGCGGGATGCAGCCTATATGGTAGCGATTGCCAAAGTCGTAAAAGCCATGCAACTGCGCGGCTGGATCTGACAGTTGGCTTTAATTTAAAATAAATAACCAGACGGGCTGCAAAACC
>CAZEEL010000057.1:4211-14065 GCA_964511135.1 uncultured Leptolinea sp.
AATCGGTCTTTCTTCTGAATATTAAAATCCGGAGAACGCCCAAAATTCCAATCCCAGGTACGATATCGCTCATTCGCCAAAGCAATTACATTGTTATGGTCTTCTGTAGTCAACGGCAAACGGGAAATATTCTGGCTCGAGCCAAATACAGAATTTAAAATGGCCTGGCGAAAGACTTCGACATTCAGGGGCTCATTTAAAAATTCGCTGATATTTGCCACCCGGCTGCGAACCGATTTAACTCCTTTGGAAGCAATCTTGCTGGCAGAAACATTTAAAGCCCGACTGACTTCAGTAAGATCAGAGTTTACCAGCAGCGTTCCATGACTGGCCATGCGTTCTTTGGCAATATATTGCGCATTGCCGGAGATTTTTCGGCCATCAATGACAATATCGTTACGGCCGCTGAGCTCAGCAGGAATCCCCATTTCCTGCAAACAGCGAATGACCGGTTCGGTAAATTTTTTAAAGTTGCGAAAATTTTCTGAATCAGAACGCGTGATAAAACTAAAATTCAGATTCCCCAGATCATGATAAACCGCCCCGCCGCCTGAAAGACGGCGAACGACATGAATCCCTTTTTCTTCAACATACGGAAGGTTGATTTCTTCTATGGTATTTTGATGACGGCCAATGATAATGGAAGGTTCATTGACATAAAACAGCAATATGTCATCATCTGTCTGCGCATGGCGAAGAACATATTCTTCAAAAGCAAGGTTTAAGGATGGGTCATGCTCATTTAAATTATCAGCAAAAATCATAAACACCTCTCGTGATGTAACATACTGCTCTATACGGTTGAAAACCGGATCAGCATGATTAAAATCTTTTATATCATATTTAAAGCCTTTTAATGGATAATTACTCCGCCAAAGAGAACTGTGATAAATTTAAAGAGTCCTGATCATCTGGAAACTGTCTGTGCAAAAGAATACCATAGCATGACAGAAGAAGAGAAGGTGTGACATTAAAAAGGAGGCAGGATGAGTCAGCATAAACCGCTGCTGGGAAAAATCGGTCTGATCACCGGAGGCTCCAGCGGCATCGGAGCGGCTGCAGCAATTAAGTTAGCGCAAAAAGGGTTACATGTACTGTTGGCTGCCCGCAGCCAGGAAAAGCTGAATGCTGTGGCTGAGCAAATCCGTGCTGCAGGCGGAGAAGTTGATATCTATCCGACAGATCTTACCGACCCCGAAGAAAGATTGCGCATAGCTGAGAATATCCGGCAGCAATTTACACAACTGGATATTCTCATCAACAATGCCGGGTTTGGATGGTATGGTTTTTTTCATGAAATGGATTGGCAGGTAGCTCAAAACATGTTTCGCCTGAATATCGAAGCGCTGACTCACCTGACATGGCTTTTTCTGCCAGGCATGCTGGCACGCAGAAAAGGGCATATTATCAATCTGAGCTCAATCGCTGCAAAACTGCCGGCTCAGGGAATACAGGTCTATGGAGCAAGCAAAGCTTATGCCGATACTTTTTCTCTGGCTCTCAACCGTGAATTAAAGCGCAGCGGCGTTTCGGTCAGTGTGATACGGCCAGGGCCCATTAAAACAGCCTTTTTTGAAAAAATAGAGAAAACACCCAACGGTCAGACAATTCCAGGGCAGAGCCTGTCCATTGAAGCCGCTCAGGTCGCGGATGCGATTTATACCCTTATCCTTTGGCCGCGGGCTGGCTGCTACGTGCCCTGTTGGATGGGATCGGTTCCCATGCTTCATACGGTTTTCAGTTGGGTATTTGATCTGGCGGGCCCCATCCTGCTGAACCAGGGCAACCACCGGCACAAAAATTGATCCGGCAGATCCTGAATGAACCGAAAAAGGAATTCTGCAGGCAGATCCAACCGGTCAGCAGCTTTTGCGCTATGAAATTCGTGAGGCTGGGTATAATAAGAAAAAGATTTAAAGAGGTTCCCATGATAATCCCTGAGGCAGAGACAGTTACAGTTACAGAAACACGGCAGTCGATAAAATATATTAATCATTTTGTCATACTTTTGTGGCGGCTTGGCCTGGGCGGTTTCCTCAATTTTGGAAGACGCCTCTTTCCTGCCCGGGCGCCTCACCTGATGGTAATTTCTCATTCCGGCAGAAAGTCAGGCAGGGTTTATCGAACACCGCTGATTTACAGCGAACACCAGGGAGAGATTTATGCCGCTTCCGGGTTTGGCAGTTCAAGTGACTGGTATAAAAATATTTTGCGCAACCCGCAGGTTGAAATCTGGATGCCGGACGGGTGGTGGGTTGGAACTGCTGAAGACGTCAGTACCGCGCCGGATGCCCTGTCTGTTTTTAAACATCTTTTAAATACAGACCCGATTGCCGCAAAAACCTCCGGGTTGGATCCTGAAACGGCTGAAGATAAAGATATCAAAGAGTTTATGAAAACCTGCCGGCTGGTTCATATTCGACGGGTGTCACCGCGAACCGGTGAGGGCGGGCCGGGTGACCTTTCCTGGATATGGCCAATGACTACCTTTATTCTGTTGTTTACCCAATTGTTTCGGCCCCGCCGCCGGCGCTGAAAAGGGTCTGCCGCTCCGGGCAAACAAAACGCTGTCTGTTTTCTCGGTGTATTTTTAATGGCTTTCGAGCTGTCATCAAATATAGAAAGGCCTGAAAAGGCATTACGATTATGAATCATCTGCCGGTCGGGAAGTTACCTCCTGCTTTGCTAAACCAAATGTTAAGTCTCATGCCATCGACTGATGCCCGGGTAAAAGTTGGGCCAGGTACGGGGCTGGATTGTGCCGTGCTTGAAATGGGCGATCATTATCTGGTCGTCACTTCCGACCCGATCACCCTGGTCAGTGACGATATCGGCAGCCATGTGGTTCAAATCTGCGCGAATGACCTGGTAACAACCGGCGCTGTTCCATTATGGTTTGTCCCAACGGTATTATTGCCTGAAAATTCATCCACCAAAGAAATGGTATTGCTGCTCAGCCGCCAAATGCAAAAAGCCTGCCAGAATCTGGGGGTCAGTATTATTGGGGGGCATACCGAAGTGACAATGGGGCTGGACCGCCCCATGATTTCGGGCACCATGTTGGGAGAAGTCGCTCACGACCGCCTGGTTACACCGCGCGGTTTGGAACAGGGCGATCACATTCTTCTGACAAAAGAGATTCCCATTGAAGGGTTGGGGATTCTCGGAAAAGAATTACCGGATTCTTATCGCGGGCAATTAACCACAGAGGAACTGCACCAGGCAGCCGCTTACCTTACTCACCCGGGAATCAGCGTCGTACCAGAAGCCAGGCTGGCCTGTCAAACCGCAAAAATCCATGCAATGCATGATCCAACTGAAGGCGGGCTGGCGTCTGCACTTTGGGAACTGGCAGAAGCCAGCAGGCAAAGCCTGATTATTCGTTTTGATGCCATTCCCATTGCGTCTTTGGCTGTTAAATTTGCACAAACCCTCTTTTTTGATCCCCTGGCAATGATTGCATCAGGCGCTCTTTTGATCGGGGTATCCACCGCAGATGTTGAACGCGTTCAAAGAGCCATACAGCAGTCTGGCATTGCCTGCACCGATATTGGGCAGGTTGAAGGAAGCGGCAGTCAGGTCTGGCTGGAACGGAATGGCACCCGCGAGTTATTGCACCGCCCTCAGCGCGACGAGCTGGCTCGTATTCTTGAACAAAGCCGGTAAAGCCGGCATTTGTCCGCGCCTGGTACAGCCCTGCAGCCACAAAAACAAACTCAAAGATAACCGCAGAAAAGCAGAACCGGTCAGATTTTTTTAATGGGATGGCGAATTACCGTTCGTTGTCTGGAAGGTTCTGATTTGCGCGGATCTGACAGATATATTTCGTGATGCAGGCGGCTGCCGGTCAGATCTTTCTGACAGCCATGCCTTTTCAGATATTCATCCATCAGCGCTACCGTAGCCGGTTCATCATCAAACGCTCCGATATGCATCATTTGTACGCATAAACCCTCTTCAATCGTCAGGAATTCTGCTGAAGAACAATCCATTTGCTTTTTACGGCCTGCTTCTGCAACTGCCCAGTCAAAGTCGGCTTTTGTTATAAAATCCGGCAAACGAATGACAGAAATCCAATGAAACTGTTCTTTCCGGCTGTAATCCACTCCATCCACTTCCGGTTGATACCAAAAACCTTCCAGCGGTGGAACAACATATTCGAAAAAACCTTCAATTTTATAATGGCTTTTGTGACTCATCCTGAGGGTATAGGCAATGGCATACAAAACATGGATCGCCTGCTGATAACTGCCGCCTTCCTCATTCGGGTTCCCCACGCCACGCACTGCGATAAAATTCATCGCGGGAACTTCGATCATTTCAGGCTTACCCGCAGGTTGGTAGAACTCTTTGTACTCTTTTTTATAATCAAAAGCCATGTCTCACTCCTGTTAAATTTCGTTCGTATCCATCCGGGCAGGGTGAACGTTTATAACCCCTGCAGAAAGGTTTCTATTTCAGCATTAACCTGTTCAAAATTATCTGCATTCGAAAAGTGGGCTGAATTTTTAATGTAATGCAGGGGATATCCTTTTTTCTTTGCCCATTCAGCGCAATATGCCTTCACTTTTCCCGTTGTATCAAATTCGCCTGCCAGAATCATGACAGGAAATGAAAAGTCCATATCCCGGTTTTCCTGTATAAAGCCCCGATATGCAACGTCGATTTGTTCCAGCAACTCTGATTTGGTGAATGGGCTGAGCATTTTCATGATCAGATTAAAACCATACTCCGAACGCGAGTTTCCTTTTGCAATCAGCTTTTTGATGCACTTTTCGGGCATGCAGGAAAACACACGTCCTGCATGTTTAAGACACCACATATCCGCTTTGGAATAATAATCGAATCCAAACGGAGTAGTATCCAATGCAACAAAGCCGGATACTCTTTCAGGGCAGACAGATGCAAACATTTGACACGGATACCCGCCCATAGACATCCCCACTAAAACAACCGCATCCATCTTTTCCTGGTCCAAAACAGCCTGAAGGTCTTTTGCGGTATTCATATATGTAAAATCAGCATATGGGCGGGAAGCGCCGTGCAAAGGAACATCCCAGGTAATAACGGTATGCTTTTTTCTAAAAAACTCAACCTGCTTTTCAAACATGGTATGATCAGCCGTTAAGCCATGGGTAAAGACAATACATCTGGCATCCGGAACAGCCGCTTCAGAGATCCAATAATGAACGGTTCCTCGAACGGTTTTTATGGATTTATGCTCCACAACATCCCTCTTTCATCAAAGATACCCTTATTTTACCCGTTATAAAAATCTTCTTCTCTGTTCATTGGGGTACGTATCCGCATTTTTCCGTCTTCCTGGATACTCCTGCTGGTTACCATGTCAGGATCATGGCAGAAACGCAGCCGGATTGGTTTGTCAAATGACAGGCAGGATATTTCGGCAGGTTGACGATCTTTAACATCCGGCCCGGATCATCCTGTACACACCCGTCATGGGGCATGGCAGAGCCATTTTTTTGGCCGAAACCCTCCATCTTGCTCTCAACAGACGGCTTTGGCTGCGCCCGCGTGATCTTTCACCAATTAAAGACAACCAAAGACGTATCCCGCATTCACGCGCATTTAATCCATGGCAGATGAATACCGCTTCCCGCTTATCTTTTTGCTATAATTAATCTATGAAAACGTTATTAATCCCCTTTGATAATTCTTATTGGGTACGGCCGGGCTTATTGCTGGCTGGCGACTACCCTGGAGCACGGCCCGGATATGCCAACCGAACGGAAGAACAGGTAGATAACCGGCTGCAGGCGCTGGCAGCGCTGGACATCAACGCAATTGTTGATCTTACCTACCCGGGCGAAGGAGTGGATTATTGGGCTCCGTTACAAAAAGCAGCCAACCAGCATAATCTGAAAATTGAGTATCTGCATTGCCCTGTTCAAAACATGGATGTGCCAACGATAGAAGAAATGCAGGTCATTTTAAATCAGATCGATCGGCGCTTGTTTGATAACAAGGCAGTTTATGTTCATTGCATGGCAGGCATTGGCCGTACCGGAACAGTAATTGGCTGTCATCTGATCAGGCATGGCATTCCGGCTGAATCAATTTTGTCTCTTCTTCAGGAACTGAGGAAAAACATTTCCTATTCAGTGTATCCTTCACCCGAAAATGAAATGCAGAAAGAGTTTGTTTTAGCCTGGAAAAAAGGACTTTAGTCTTCTTCTTTGGAATTTTTTCAATCTTCCGGTTGCCGGCTGGCAGGTTCAAAGAAAGCCAGCGCCTGGCCGAGTTCATCATTCATAATCAAATTAAGATGATGCCCGGGGAGATAATCTTCAACCGCAATAAGATGTAAGGTATCAGCCAGCTCCTGATCGGCTGCTACAAAATCACTCAGACGATTGGGCTGACGGTAAAATACATCCTGGTTAAAAACAGTGGTTGGGTTATCCAGTTCTATCGCCAGCGGAAAGATTTGCCCCTCCAACAGATCCTGAAAGAAATGGGTTCCCAGAGACGGTTCCGGTTTGGGCCCAATTCCCGGGCCCGCCAGTTCGACCAGGGCTTTGGTATGGTAAATATCGCCATACTGGATGGGAACGCCCAGATCAGAGTTGGAGCTTCCCCACCGCCCGGGCCCAACACAAATAAACGACTTATCTGCCAGGGCAACATTCAGTTTGCCGATTAAATTTGCCAGTTTCGTGCGCAGATTCATATTTTCCAGTTGAAAGTACTTTTCGTGGGGCACAAACACAATGTATTCGACATTTTCAATATGTCCGCGCGGAACCACAAAACGGGTAGAAAAGAGTATTTTATTTTCCGGCAGATGGACGGGAAATGGAATCTGTTCTGAATCAGCCAGCAGGCTTTGCGGACGGCACTGCAAAATGGTCAGCCGCAGATGATCACTGCCCGGCGCATTTTCAATATGCGCGGTAAATTCCATATCGACCGGAGATTGGTAGAGGGTTTCCAGGGTTTGGAGAACGGAACGCATGGTTTCAGCAAACACCGTTCGTTTCAGAAATTCATCAAAGGATAAGATCAGATTCCTGGGGTCCCCTGGAATGAGGTTGGAATGCAGGCTGGAGATAAAGCCATCTTCATAGACCTGAAAGAAATAGCGTAAATGGACATAATCCGATCTGACTACCTCATGAACCGGCAGAGTCTCCAAACAGTTTTTTTCCAGGTTGATCAGGTCTACATACTGCTGTGAGTAATGGGCAACCAAATCCGGTTTGGTCGATGGGCGAAGCAGAGGGTGACTGAGTGCAATCAGGCGGGGGTATTCATTGCCGGTTCGGTCAACGGCACGGGTTCCCAGCCCCCAAACCAGGCGGACAAATCCATCTTCCATTTTTAACTGCGGGTTCCAGCGAAAGCTGTTATGACTGAAGGCAACCCCGGCTGCATGGGGCATAAAATATTGGTTGTATTGTTCTCCTTCAACCACCTGAATGAGAATAGCCATGCGTTCATCATAGTCCAGCAACCCTCGGTTGCGCCGATAAAGCAGAGCATTGGGGTTTAATACTGAAGCATAAATCTTTGCAACCGCTCGTTTTAAATCCTGAAAATTCTGAGCATGATCACTCTGGTTGGGGAGAAAATAGCTTTCATATTTTCCGGCAAAGGAAGTACCAAAATTATCTTCCAACAGACTGGAAGACCGTACAATCAGCGGTTTTTTACCAATGGATAACAGAATACCTTCCAACCGCGAAGCAATATCCGGCGGGAAGTCTCCCGTCTCAAATTCTGCCTCGATCATGGGGTAATCATTTCGCATGTCTTCATCGGTTTTATATTTCTGATCGTTCCAATGCGACAGATTGTTGATCGACATGAAGGTATAAAGTTCCTGCGACCCGATGAAATAAGAAACCGGTGAGTCAACCGTCACATCAGGCGGAAGGTTTAAAGAGTTGAGAAGAATACGGGTGGCCAGCAGCATGCCGGCTGTTTTCCCTCCAATTCTTCCGGCCCCAATGCGATGGCGGCGGATTTTTAACAGATCGCTGATGGTGAACCATTTTTTGGCAATATTGATATAGCGCAACTGATCACTGATCAATGCCCGGATCAAAACCACTTTCAACTCTTCAAGGCGATGCGCAACCCGTTGTTTTTCAGCTCCCTCTTTCCTTTCCAGCGTCATGGCCTGCTCAAACACCAGTTCCAGCGGGGCCAGCTCAGGATTCATAGAAAAGAGCAAATCCTTTTCTTCTATTCCCCGTTCGCGCATGACTTCATTAACAATCGTTTCAAAATCATTAAAGCTAAAGAAATGACTGAAATGAAGATCGGTCAATTGATCACGGATACGCTGATTTCTCAGCTCCCACAGCTCCGGAGATTCATCTTCATAGGGATGACTGATTCCCTCTCTTTCCTGAGAGCGTAAAGACAGTTCACGCACCTGATTCTCAAAAGACTGGCGAAAAAGAATGCCGCGCTCAAAAAGAACCAGCCGCATTTTTTCCCGAATCCGGTCAGACAAAACAGGGTATTGCGCCAATGCCAGTGTGAGTGACAAATACCGTTCATTAGAACTGGGGGCAGACAGAAATTCATCAGGCATAACAGATCCGGTTAGCCCAGATGCATGGGCATGATGATATGCCTGAAGGCAGTATCACCGGCCGGGATGAACAGCCCGGGAGTATTATTCAGGTTGGTTTGCATAATAACGTTCGGGGTCTTAATGATTTCCAGCACTTCGCGCAGAAAACGAACGTTAAAAGCAATCATCAGGCCGGCACCTTCAATATTGGCATCTACTTTGATCTCACTGAAACCGGTTTCTTCAGATTGGGCAAAGATTTCTACAACACCGGAGACGTCATCACCGGCCGGCTGAAGCTGGAGACGAACAATATTATTCCCTTCGCGGGCAATAATCTCAGCCTGGCGGCAGGCTTTGAGAAAGTCAGAGGTTGCAAGGATGGTTTTGGTCTTAAAGCTGTTCGGAATGATCTTCTCATAGGGAGGAAAATTGCCCTCGATCAGAGAAGAAACCAGTTCAGCATCTTTCATGTGGAACAGTACCTGACCGCGCCCAGGAGGAATAACCATGATAATTTTCTCATCTCCATCACCGGCAATTCTTGATAACTCACTCAGGGCTCTGGCCGGAATAATCACGTTAACCGGGTGAACGGCCGGATTTTCAAGTTCGGCGCTGCGAACAGAGATGCGATAGCCATCCGTGGCAGCACATGTGATGGCTTTCCCGTCTACCGCCATCTGAACACCCTGGAGAACCGGTCTGGCTTCATCCGTAGAAACGGCAAAGACAACCTGCTGAATGATTTCTTTCAGAACAGAAACTTTTAACTCGATTCCATTGCTCAGATCCGGAACAGGGATGGGCGGGTATTCCTGAGCATCAATCCCTTTAATATCGGTCACTGAACTTCCGCAGCGAACATTCAGCACCTGATTTTTTGGATTCAATTCCAGTTGAATCTGGTCGTTGGGCAGGGTACTGATTAAATCACTGAAGATGCGGGCCGGAACCGTAATGGAGCCTTCTTTTGCGACCTGGGCGCCGATCCAGCAGGAAATGCCCAGCTCCAGGTTGGTAGCAGAGAGTTTCACCCGTCCTTCATCGGTTGCTACCAGAATATTGGCTAAAACCGGGAGTGTGCTGCGGGGAGCAACTGCTCGTGATACCAAACTTAGACCATGCGCGAGTTGTTGTTGAGAAACAGTTACTTTCACGATGAGAATCCTCTCCTGGCTGGGATTGCCAAAATAAAGATGAATTATTAATCTAAAAGTATATCACAAGGCAGCCTGTCACTCCTGGAGATATGTTGACAGAACCCCCAATGGGTAATGCCCAAAAAAGCTGAAATGGCGCCCATCAC
>CAZEEL010000058.1:0-5041 GCA_964511135.1 uncultured Leptolinea sp.
TCAGGAAAGGAGTTTTTAATATGGCTATAAAAACCGTAAAGGTTGATGCAAAATTATTGGATGGTTTTAAAATTGAAACCAAAGCCCGGCAGCATGTGTGTTTTGTAGACCAGCCGCAGGGAGGCGGCGGGACGGATTCCGGGCCTACTCCGTTGGAGTATTTATTTGTGTCGTTGGCTGGTTGTTTTGCTACGATCGGTCAAATTATCGCCCGACAGAAGCGCTATCCAGTCAAAGGAATAGAAGTTCAGGTAGAAGGCGATGTGGATACCGATGGCTTTATGGGAGCAAATCCCGATCTGCGTCCTGGTTTTTATGATATTCGCGTTCATGTGAAAATTGATGCTGATATGACTCTTGAAGAAAAAGAAGCGTTTGTTGAAGAAATTGATGGGCGCTGCCCTATTTCTGATAATCTGATGAATGTAACCAGGGTTGGCTTTACAGTTGAATAAAGAGGATTGACTTAAAAAAGCGGGATGGATTTAATCCCGCTTTTTTGAGTCCTGCTTCATCGGGCAGACAGCCGGTGAATGCCATGATTGCAGCGTCGTTTGAGTCAACATAAACAGACTTCCTGCGGGAAAAAAAGATGAAATGGCAGTTTTTCCTGAAGAGATTTTGTCGCTTTCATTGACAAATACCAATTATTCAGTAAAATAACTTCACCACTTGCCGAAGTGGCGGAATTGGCAGACGCGCTACGTTCAGGGCGTAGTGGGATTTCCTCGTGAGGGTTCAAATCCCTCCTTCGGCACACAAAAGACACGGGATGTAATCCCGTGTCTTTTTATATTTCTAAGACAGGAGCCGTTTTTTCAGCCAGCAAAGCAATGATCTTTTTAAATTTTTTGGCATAAAGCTTGCATGCTGGTTTGCTTTCGTGTAAGATTGAGATTATGAAGAGGTTTTTTCCGCGGATTGACAGGAAGCAACTGGTGATCCTGGGTGTATTGATTTTGACGGCGATGGTAATGTTGAATCTGAACAGTCGTCTGTCTGAGCTGTTTAAAATTCGCAGTCAGTTAGCGGTGGCTCAGGCAGAATATGATGTAGTATTGGCTGAAAACAAACGACTTAAGGAAAAAGTTGCTTATGCTCAATCAGATCAGGCTGTGGATGAATGGGCTCGCAGACAGGGGCATATGGCAAAACCAGGAGATCGGGTGATTGTACCGATTCCGGATAAAAATGCCAGATATGCCAGTACTCCGGCGCCCATTTTGGAGCCTCACCAGACTGAAAACTGGGAGATCTGGCAGATGCTCTTTTTCGGGGAATAAACAGAGCCAGACGGGTCCCATCTGGCTCTGTTTATTCCTATACAATGATTGACGATGAAAAAGCTTTTGTCAATTTATTTCTGTACATGTTTTTTTGCCTCGACCGACCCCAAAATAAACAAATCCTTTGGTTCGCAGCAATTCCGGATCCCAGATATTTCTGCCGTCATAAATGACATGGTTTTTCATGATCTTATAAATTTTGTCAAAGTCGATTTGTTTAAATTCGTTCCATTCTGTTGTCAGCAGCAAAGCATCTGCTTCGTGTGCTGCTTCATAGGGGGTTTTGCATAAAGTCCAGGTTGGGTGCTGTTTGGCTACATTTGGCATGGCCTGGGGGTCGTAGGCTTTGACAATGGCGCCTTCATTTTTCAATAAATGAATGATTTCGAGAGCGGGCGCTTCCCGAATGTCATCGGTATTGGGTTTAAAGGATAGTCCCAGAACGCCAATGGTTCGGTCACTTAATTTTCCAAATATCCGGCGGAGGGTATGAACGCACTGGCGTCGCTGTGATCGATTGATTTCAATCACTGCCTGCAGCAATTGAGGATGGGTTCCGTGTAATGAAGCCATGTGTGTCAGCGCCAGAACGTCTTTGGGGAAGCAACTGCCGCCCCAGCCGAGGCCGGCTGACAAAAAAGAACTTCCAATTCTTTTATCCAAACCCATTCCGCGGGCAACTTCTATGATGTTGGCATCAAGGGATTCGCAGATATTGGCGATTTCATTGATAAACGAAATTTTGGTTGCTAAAAACGCATTGGATGCATATTTTATCATTTCAGCAGTGCGCAGATCGGTGATCAGAACAGGGCAGGAGAGTGGCGAATACAGTTGCGCGGCCAGTTCAGCAGATTTGCGATGGGTGGATCCCAGGACGACTCGGTCGGGATTCATAAAGTCCAAAATGGCAGACCCTTCGCGAAGAAATTCAGGGTTGGAAACCACGTGAAAATCAAGCGGTTTTCCGTTTCGACGTTTTTCAATGATGTCAGCAACCAGATCCCCGGTTCCGACTGGCACTGTGGATTTATTTACTACAATAATCGTTTTTTCTGCCAGGTCTGCGATTTTTTCTGCGGCCTGCCGGACGTATTGCAAATCTGCTTCTCCATCTGAGCCAGAGGGGGTGCCTACAGCGATAAACGCAAACTCGGCATCTTTCAGCGCGGTTGGATAATCAATAGTAAAACTCAGGCGGTCTGCTTTTACGTTTTGAGCGACTGCCTGTTCCAGCCCAGGCTCGTAGATGGGCATAATTCCAGACTTGAGGTTTTGAATTCGTTCCTGATCAATATCCAGACAAACAACCTGATTGCCCAGATCGGCAAAACAGGTTCCGGTAACCAAACCAACGTATCCCGTACCAATGACACAGATTTTGCTCATATAGCCTCCAATGGTCAAATTATAACTTAAAATAATCATGTATATGTTTTTATCGAGGTGTGAGGGCATGAATGTGCTTGCGCATAGGTGATACCAGGTTTCTGGGTTGATGAATCATCAACCGTTTGGATAAATCACTTGCATATTTTGGCGGAGTTAACATTTTGTCATGAAAAAAACATGAAATTAACCAATTGCAGGCTGTATTAAAGGCGTGTATGATATAAGTGATAGATTTTTGAGAAAAAAGGAAATATTTATGACAGCAGAAATAATTGATGGTGTTGCAACAGCAAAACGAATTCGTGAGAAGGTGGCTGCTGAAGTTGAAAGGTGGGTTGCTGATGGAAATCCACGGCCTGGTTTGGCTACCGTCCTGGTTGGCGAAGACCCTGCTTCGCAGGTCTATGTGCGTTCCAAACAAAAAGCCTGTTCTCAGGCAGGAATCGCTTCTTATGGGCATGTGTTGCCGGCTGATGTGTCGCAGGCCGAATTGGAAAAACTGGTAGAAGAGCTGAACGCAGACCCAAAAGTGAATGGTATTCTGGTTCAATTACCGCTCCCCAAAGGGCTGGATGAAGAAAGGGTGTTGCGGGCTATTCGGATCGAAAAAGATGTAGATGGTTTTCATCCGGTTAATATTGGTCGGCTGGCTCAGAAAGGCCGTGATCCTTATTTCGTTCCCTGTACGCCGGCAGGAATTATGCAGCTTTTGGCCGAGCATACCCCGACGCTGGAAGGTGCTGAAGCAGTTGTTTTGGGGCGTTCCAATATTGTCGGTATGCCGGTAGCATTGCTGTTGGTTCGGGCAAATGCTACGGTAACCATTTGCCACTCCCGCAGCCGGGATTTACCTTCAATCATCCGAAAAGCGGATGTTCTGGTAGCCGCGGTTGGGCGGCCTGACATGGTACAGGGTGATTGGATTAAACCTGGTGCGGTGGTGATTGATGTGGGCATCAACCGGGTTGAAGATGCTTCTGATCCGAAGGGATACAGGCTGACCGGTGATGTTGATTTTGAATCGGCTAAAGAAGTTGCCGGGGCGATTACTCCGGTACCGGGTGGGGTGGGGCCTATGACGATTGCCATGTTAATCCAGAATACGTTACAGGCAGCTAAAATTGCCACGGGAAATCAGTAAATAAATGGGAACTTTGCTTGACAAGCTGGCAGCATGCGGGTAAAATCCTGTAGCTTTTAGATGAAGTGCCGAGGTAGCTCAGTAGGTAGAGCACGCGACTGAAAATTGCGGTGTCATCAGTTCGATCCTGATCCTCGGCACCTTCTGTTTAAACAGGCGTAAATTTCACTCCGTTTTTCTTATGAAAGGTAAACAGGGTGAAGTTTTATTTTAATAACAACGCGATTTACAAAAATGCTTTACTCTCTGTTGCGCTGCAGGAATTTTTGCAAGCTAAAGAATCCGAAGGAAAAAAGCCATACACCATGATTGTTTACCAACGAGCTTGTTTGGATTTCATCAATTCTTTGGAATAAACATTAATAATTTCATAAACAGCGTCACGAAGAAGCAAATCTAAATCACTATACTTTTTCATTTTACATCCCCTTTGATGCCTGACCGCTTTCTTTTTCAGATAAATACTTCTCTGCAGCAGCAAGAACCTCTTGTAATGTTCCCTGATCATCATCTTCCACTAATTCCCAACGGCCAGTAATTGATTCATCCCATAGCGGCCCTGGAATTACAGAATACAAATAATCTTCATCGCTGTCGTCAATGATCCTGATGAAACCTTCTTTAATGCCCAAACATGTATAAACCTTATTATTTGTAAGGCTCGCTGCACCAAAATTTGGACCTACATATCTCAGTTTCATCTCTTCTTATCACCTTTTACTTTTAATAGTGTTTTCAGACAGGAGCTTTTTAGTATCCGCAAAGCCTAATGTGAACGCCGCCTCAGCTAAGGTCTATCCTGCGCTTTTTGTTGCCCATCGTAAAATTTCCGGATTAACAGTACTTGTATAATATGCTGCACCTCTTTCTGCAGATACGCTCAACATGAGCCAGTCATTTTATTCAGGCGTGTCCATCTCATATTTTTTTAACTGTTTGACAGTCAAAATATTATTCTTGGATGCATTAAATAATTCAGCTAAATCGGTTGATACATCTAACCACTCAATAGAAAGCACATCGAATTCCAATGGGCTCCATTCTCTGCGGCCATTATACAATTTGTTTTGAAGATTTTTCACCTGAAATCCAGTAACCAAGTATTGAATACTTAACCTATACTCAGTCAGTATTCTGTCATAACCATTTGGCCCTTCCCGCTTACCGTTATATCCTATAAACCCCGCCAGCAGGGTTCCGGGTTGCAGTTTGCGCGGATATG
>CAZEEL010000058.1:5141-13907 GCA_964511135.1 uncultured Leptolinea sp.
CATACAAAGGGACAAGCATGAAAATCATTCTGAGCAAGCAAGCCATGAAGTACTACGAAAAAGCCCCCGCAGATTTGCAGACAAGAATTGACAAAGCTCTTGAAGATTTGCTGAATGGACTTGGAGACGTCAGACCAATGCTTGGAATGATTGGCTGCTTCAGGCTTCGGATGGGTGATTATCGGATTATTTTTAAGCCGAATGAACAAACCGAAGAATTCATCATCCTCAAAATTGGTTCTCGTGGTGATATTTATAAAAAATGAGAGGCATAAAATGAATGACATGAAGTCAATGATTGAAAAATGGAACAAGTTACCGCCGGTTGAACCATATCCGGACGAAATTGAAGCCATCCGCCAATTCGAAGAAGACAAAGCCAATGGCACACTGGAGCTTGTGGATTTTGAAGAAGTCAAAGCTCGTACTGCAAGAGCCAACGGACGTGTATCTCTTCGCTTACCCCGCCAGTTACATCTGGAACTGATCGAAGACGCTGATACGCAGAATGTCAGCCTGAACCAATACATCTCGTACATCCTTGCCTCCCGTCCGCGCTGATTACCATTGCCCTTTTCCTGCTCCGGCAGATACAGCGCCACATCGCTGGTCGTAACCTGCGTATGGATGTCCAACTGTCGCCAAACCCGGCCGGCGTTTTTTGGCCAGCCCCCATTTGGCTGGTGCGATATCGCCGTCTTCAATCGTGCTTAATACCGTTGACACAACCATATCGTCAATTCGGTTGCACGCATGCGAGTGCCGCATAAAAACCCGGCACGAATTGCCTGCCCGCATGTATACACCGACACGGAACCCACTGTCTCCGGCAGGGCAGATCCCCATCCCCGTTATTTCCGGTATTCCATATCTCCCTTATTAAAACACCTGTAACGTTTGTTTTTTAGAGATTGGCATTCGAACGGATGAAACTATGTCGGATGAATATCTAACAATTGCTGCAACTGTTGGATGCGATAGTCAGCCGGATAATCGGCGTGCCGATTCTTTGGGTCAAACAGGCAGGTTTTCAGGCCATAGTTTTTGGCGCCTTCCATGTCTGTGCTGATGGAATCTCCGACCATCAGAACGCCGGCGGTTGATGGGTGGTTGGCCTGCTGCAGAGCGTATTTAAAAAAGGCGGCTGCGGGTTTTTGAGCGCCGGCTTCTTCGCTGATAATGACATAACGGATCCAGGGCATGATGCCGGAGACGGTCAGTCTTTTGCGCTGGGAAGAGGCGATCCCATTTGTAACAATGCCGATTGGCGCTCGTTTGGCAAGCTGCCGGCAGACGTGCAGTGCGCCTGGAATCAGCTGCCCTTGTTGTGATAAAAAGCAGAGGTATTGGTTGTTGAACGCCGTGCTGTCCTGAACAATGCCTGACTCTTCAAAGAGAAGCTCAAAGCGTTTGGCCATAAGCGTTTCTCTGTCTGTTGTTTGCTGTTCAGCGCTGTTTGAGAGGCGGTGTTTGATTTTTCGGTATCTTTCAAGCAGGGCAGGGCTGGAATTGAGCCCGTAAGCGTTTGCAGTCATGGAAAAGGCGGTTTTTTCGGCCATGTCAAAATCCAGAAGGGTTTCATCAGCGTCTATTAAATATAGATTAATCATTTCCAACTTTTCCTTTTTTCCTTTCCAGATTTTATCAGAAAAGCAGCGAGACGCTGTTTATTTTGTCTGGAACGGGAATGTTTCCTGTTACAATACGCGTATGCGGAAGTGGATTTATCTTACAGCATCCGGCTTTTTTCTGTTGACCGGTTTTATCTTGGTCTGGCTGGGCAGTCTGCGCACGGTAAACCTGTTTTACAATGGTGTGCAAACCCCTATCCAGACCCGGGCATTCACCGTGTCAGGGGCTTTGCGCAGTGTTGGAATCGAGCCATTGTCTTCTGATTTGCTTCAACCTGGAAAATACCGGATCATTGGCTGGAATGCAAGTATCTATTTAACGCGGGCCGTACCTTTTAGTGCTGCGATTGCTTTTACCCCCTACCAGTATTATGGGGTCAGCGCGGATCGTATTCCGGCCAATCTTCTTTTTCGTTCCGGAATACCGCTCTATCCGGGAGATGAGGTTCGCGTGAATGGGGTGCTGGTGAATCCTGCTCAGCCGCTGTTGCCTGAAAGCTCTTATGCTCTGATGGTGCAGCGGGCAACCCCAGTTTTAAAGATTCAGGCCAATACTCAGGACTTGGTTTACAGCGCGGCTCCGGACCCGGTTCATTTTCTCTGGCAGAATTCTCAGATGGTTCAACTGGCTGATCTGCAATGGCGTTTCAACCGTGATGTTGCATCGGCGGGTATGGTTGTTCAGATCAATTCGAGTCATCCGGTGGTGTGGAAAGTAAACGAGCAGTTCATTCACAGCTTCAGCAGTGAATCGTTCAGTGAAGAGGCTTTGTCCAAAGCCGGTTTTACACTGCAGGGGCTGGATCGTTTGTCTTTGCCCCTGATTGGTGCAGAACCCGGAACAGAAATAAAACTTTCGCGGGTGCAGGAGACGGTTGCGCTGACGCAAACGGTTCTTCCATTTGAAAAAGAATATGTAGAGGATCCTGAAACTGAATTGGGGCAGACTCACATTCTTCAGGACGGAGCTTATGGGTTGCAGGTAAAACAGGAAAGGATATGTTGGGAAGATGGGCTGGAGGTCAGCCGGGTAATGGATGGTGAGTGGCTGGCGGTTGAACCGAAGCCGCAGCGTGTTGGAAAAGGTACAAAAATTGTACTGAAAACGATTGATACGCCTGGCGGGCCTTTGGAATACTGGGCAGCCATTCCAGTGTATGCTACCTCTTATTCTCCGTGTAATATCGGAATTGAAGGCAAATGCAGCTCATCTACTTCATTGGGGCTGCCGGTTCAGCGGGGAGTTATTGGAGTTACCCGCATCTGGTATTCTCAGTTGGCCGGGCAGAGCGTATATGTGCCTGGATATGGAAAAGCCATTGTTGCGGATATCGGCGGAGGTATTCCAGGTAAAAACTGGATTGATCTGGGTTTTACAGACGCAGAATATGAATCCTGGCATCATAATACGACCCTCTATTTGCTGGCTCCGGCCCCGGCAGTTATTCCCGGTTTTCTTCCCTGATGTAACTATGGACAGTGTTCACCAGCTTTTACGAAAGTATCATATTCAGCCAAAAAAGAGTCTGGGCCAGAATTTTCTGGCTGATGAGTTTTTTCTTAAAAAGATTGTCAATGCCGTTGGTTTAAATCCGGGGGATGCAGTTTTGGAAATTGGCCCGGGATTGGGGAATTTAACCCGCTTTTTATTAGAGGCAGAAGCAAGGGTTACTGCGGTAGAGATTGACCGGCGGATGGTTGAAATTCTGCATGCTGAATTTGCTTCTGAAGCGCGTTTAAACATCATTCATGGTGACATATTAAAAATCCCCCCGGATGAATTCTCATTGAAATCAGGGTATCAGGTGGTGGCCAATATTCCATACTATATCACTTCGGCAATTATCCGCCGTTTGTTGGAAGCGCATCATCAACCTTCAGGTTTATGGCTGACAATCCAAACGGAAGTGGCCGATCGTATTTGTGCTGTTCCCGGTGAGATGAGTTTGCTCAGTCTGAGTGTGCAGGTCTATGGACAACCGTCAAAAGTTTTTTCCATCCCCGCCGGCGCTTTTTATCCGCCGCCGCAGGTTGATTCTTCTCTGCTGCAGATTGCACTTTACCCGCAGCCTGTGATACCGGCCGACCAATTAACCGGCTTTTTTCAGCTGGCCAAAGCCGGTTTTTCACAGAAAAGGAAAACGTTACGGAATTCATTGGCGGGGGGCCTGGGTTGTGAAAAAGAAACGGCCGAGATGCTGCTGGTACAGGCCGGCATTTCTCCTCAGGAGAGGGCAGAAAATCTCACCCTGCAGAACTGGTCGAATTTAACAGAAGCTTTTCTAAATCAGTCCAGGCGGATATAACGCCTGTTTTTTGTTTTATTCTTTCGTAAATCACGATATAAACTGAGAAGCTTCCAGGTGCGAAAGGCGGCTTCGATCTGGATGCGAAAATTCATTTTTGATTCACCCCAGCGGCGGTCTGCAAAATAAATGGGGATTTCTGTAATCTTAAAATCTGACAGATAAGCCAGATAGTTCATTTCTACCTGAAAAACATAGCCGTTCGATTTTACCTTATCCAGCGGGATCGATTCAATGACCTCTTTCCGCCAGATTTTAAAACCGCCTGTGGCGTCCTGAACCGGCATTTGCAGAATGGTACGGGCATACCAGTTGCCAAAACCAGACAGGGCTTTTCTCCAGAAAGGCCAGCTTTCATCAAGTTTTCCCCCCTCAACATAGCGTGAGCCAATGACCAGGTCATAATCTGACAGCAGTTTTACCATTTCAGGAAGTTTGTCGGCTGGATGCGAAAAATCCGAATCCATCTGGCCAACATAGTCTGCTCCCTGGGAGATGGCTTCCAGAAAACCCTGGCGATAGGCAGAGCCAAGCCCCTGTTTCCCTTCACGGTGCATTACCTGTACTTTTCCATGTGTAGAGATTTTGAGCTCTTCAGCCAGATTTCCTGTCCCATCCGGGCTGTTATCATCGACGACCAGGATGTTTAAATCTTCGATGGGTTGTTGCAGAATGATTTCGACAATCTTTGGCAGATTGATGGCTTCGTTGTAGGTTGGCATAACAATGGTTGTTTTCATAGAATAAGGCACCTTGTATTGATTTCTGAAACATATTTTACCATTGTCTGTGTTGGATAAAGGATGATACAGAATAAAAGGTAATCAGAGAAGCCGTCAGCGTGTTTTGCAGCGCAGCAATAATGGTACAATACATTTGCTTTTAGGATGGAATAATGATGCAACGATTAAATCTTTTTGGAGCTTTTTTTCTGGCAGTTTGTCTTTTAATCCTGGTTCAGGGGAAGGGATATGCTCAGGGCGTACCGCCGCAGGTTCCCCAGCCGGTATTTGGCGATACGGTCTGCCAGCCTGATTACTATACTCAATCTGCTCTGGAGTGTATTCCTGCAGGGCCTTCTGACTCAATAAAGCAATTTTACGATCAGGGAATTCCCTACCCGATACTTGATTTGCCGGCTTCTCATCCGTCTTCTGAGCTGATTAAACTGGATGTTTCTTTTGCCAAAGTGAATATTGATTCGACAGAAGCGGCGGCCGTTTACTCTACTCTGGATGACGCCGTTGCAGGCCAGAATCCCTCCCGCTATATCCCTGCGGGTGAAAATGTCTGGGTTGGTTTTAAGCAGCGGACAGATGTAAACGGCGGGCATTATGTGTTTCTGACTACCGGAGAATGGATGCGGGCGTCACCGGCCGGGCTGAACTATTTTTCCGGTCTGGTTTTTCATCAGCAGCCGCGCAACAGTTTTGGCTGGGTGCTGGATTTTGCTGTTTCGCGTACCGCGCCGGGTTATCAGTCGCCTGAAATATTGGAGAAAAAATATCAGCGTGAAGATGTGGTTCAGATTTACCGGACAGAGAATAAAGACGATACCACCTGGTATCAGGTTGGCTTAAATGAATGGATTGAGCGGCGTTATATACGGCAGTTGGTGGTTAATTCTGTGTCTCCGGCTGGGGTCGATAATGGCCGCTGGATTGAGATTAATTTGTATGAACAAACGCTGTCAGTGTACGATCAGAACCGGCTGGTATATGCCACGCTGATCGCTACCGGAGCTGAACCTTACTATACCAGCCCTGGGTTGCATAAAGTTGAATTAAAAAAGCCAAGCGAAACCATGACCGGCGCTTTTGCTGCCGATAAATCAGATTATTATCATCTGGGCGATGTTCCCTGGACAATATACTTTTTCCATTCGCAGGCGATCCATGGCGCTTACTGGCGGGCATGGTTTGGGTATCCGCAATCGCATGGGTGTGTCAATCTGTCGCTGATTGATGCACGCTGGCTTTATGATTGGGCAAAAGAAGGCGATTATATTTATATATGGGATCCTTCGGGTGAAACCCCCACCGACCCAAAATTTTATGAGAGCGTTGGTTCCTATTGATGTGATGGCAGTATGCGTTTGAGTTAACAGGCGCATATATTATAAAACACGCCATTCTGAGCTGCAATCCGCAAAACAGGAGGCGTGTTTTTTAGTATCAGGTTTGAGGTTGTTGTCAGAAGCGGTATATTTCCCGATATTTTTTATTCAGATAGCGGGTATATGCATCAGGATTTAAATTCTCTCCGCAGATACGCTGAACCATTTCCTGCATGGTGTATTTCCCTCCCGGCTGGTGGATTCTGGTTTGCAGCCAGTCGCGCAGTTCTTCAAAGGAGCCTGTTTCTATTTGCTGATCAAGGCTGGGAATATCTGACTGAATCTTTTCCCACCACATGGCGCTTAAGAGATTTCCCAGGGTGTACGCCGGAAAATAACCAAAAAGCCCGGTTGACCAGTGTACATCCTGTAATACGCCTTCCTGATCGTTGGGAGGGGTTATGCCCAGATATTGATCGCTGAGGGCATGCCAGGCTTCCGGGAGATGTTTTACTTCCAATGAACCTTCCATCAGTTTTAATTCCAGTTCGGTTCTCATCATAATGTGAAGGTTGTAGGTGGCTTCGTCAGCTTCTATTCTTATTAATGAAGGTTTTACGCAATTAATTGCTTTGTAAAACTGTTCGAGTGTAACATTGGTCAGATTCTCGGGAAAGGTTTCCTGCAGTTTGGGGTAGAAGTATTTCCAGAAAGACCGTGATCGGCCGATGATGTTTTCATACAGCAGAGATTGAGATTCGTGCATGCTCATCGACAGAAACTGCGAGAGCAGTGTTTGCTTCAGGTCTCTTCCCAAACCCAATTCATACAGGCCGTGCCCGCATTCATGAATGGCCCCAAAAATACAGGAAGATGGCCATTGAGGTATCACTTTGGTGGTAATTCTGACATCGTCCAACCCGAAAGCAATCGTGAAGGGATGGGCTGAATAATCGAGGCGGCCGCGATTCCAGTCAAATCCGATCTGGCTGATGACTTCCCGAACAAATTTTTCCTGGCGGGATGGGGCATAGTACAGGGTCAGAAAAGATTCATCGGTCTGCGGCTGAGATTGAATGGCCTGAAGGAGAGAAAGCTGCGATTCTTTCAGGTTTTTGAATAGTTCCGTGATGGTATGGACGGTAATATCTGATTCGTATCTGGCAAGCAGCGGGTCGTAAATATGGTCATAGGGTTTAAAAAAATCGGAGTATTCGCGGCACATGCTTACCAGCGTTTCAAGATAAGGCTGGAAGAGCGAGAAGTCTGATTCTTCACGGGCGCTTTCCCAAATGCTTTCGGCTTCAATGGTAGTGCGGGTAAAGGTTTCAACCCAGGAAGAGGGGACTTTCATCAGTTTGTTAAATTCGCGTCTGGCCATGCGCACATGCAGCGCCTCATGCGAGTCAGGGTCCATTCTGGCGGTAACTTTTTCAGCCTGTTCAAGGGTTTTTGCAAATTCCGGAGAAGTGAACCGTTGATGCTGCATTTCTTTGAGCATGCCTGATAAAGAACCTCGCTCTGGCGAAGCAGAGCGAGGCATATTTACCTGAGCGTCCCATTCCAGGATAGCGCTGATGGAAGAAAGACGGCATATTTCAGCCGTTTTTTGCCTGAAATCTTTCAGCGCATCGGAGGAATCAGGTTCTGAAATCATGCAACTCTCCAGCGCAGTTCTTTTCCGTCCAGTGCGGCTAATACTTCGGTGGAGATGTCTTCGGCAGCCCGGTCCTGCGCTTCGTTGGTTTGGGCGCCGATATGCGGGGTGCAGAGAACTTTCGGGTGATTTACCAGGGGGTTTTCTCCTGGAGGTTCAACCGCAAAAACGTCCAGCGCTGCTGCTGAAACTTTTCCGCTCTTCAGGGCTTCCAGGAGGTCTTCTTCATTGATGATGCCACCGCGGGCAACGCTGACGATTTTAACACCTGGTTTCATTTTTGCAATGGTTTCGCGGTTGATCAGGTTTTTGGTTTCAGGTTTGAGCGGCAGGTGCAATGAGATGATGTCTGCGCGGGCAAACAATTCATCCTGTGAAACTTTTTCGATAGAAGGATCGTCGTGATCTTTCTGCACGGTGGGGAAGCGGGTGATCACTTTCATGCCGAATGCTTTGGCAAATTCAGCTACGGTACCGCCGATTCGTCCCATTCCGATAATGCCCAGGGTTTTACCCCGCAGTTCAGAGCCTTTCAGTTCTTTTTTGAGCCATTGATTGGCTTTCATTCCGGAATCGGCCCGTGGAATTTCACGAACCATAGCCAGCATTAAACCGAATGCCAGTTCGGCTACTGCCAGGGTGGTTGCCGTGGGAGAATTTACTACGGTAACGCCTTTTGCTTTGGCGGCTGCAAGGTCGATATTATCGACGCCTACGCCGGCCCGGCCAACTACTTTGAGGTTTGTTGCGGCTTCGAAAACGGCAGAGGTTACTTTGGTTCGGCCGCGAACAATTAAAGCATCAGCTTCCGGAATTTCTTTTAAAAGATCGTCAGCAGAAATTCCATTGCGGTCCAATAATTGTGCGTTTTTTCGCAGAATTTCCTGACCACAATCTTCCAGTCCATCGGTCAACATTACTTTCCAAGCTGTCATAGTACACTCCTTCGGGATTTTATTATGATAATTCTATTGTATGACAACTATACATAAAAATCCAGTGCCAGAAATCCATTAATAAGCTGTATTCCTTCCATAGTGCGCATAGGGTCTGTGTGCAGTTATTGATAGCGCAGGGCTTCCACCGGTTCAAGGTTGGCGGCCCGATTGGCCGGGT
>CAZEEL010000059.1:0-13886 GCA_964511135.1 uncultured Leptolinea sp.
CCTTCAGGCGTAGGCGATTTTTGCCGATGGCGGAAGAAATAAGCATACGCCCGATGCGTGCCCCGGCCAACCCGGCCGCGCAGTTGATATAACTGAGACAGCCCAAACGTATCTCCTCGGTCAACAATCAGCGTATTCGCGTTGGGAATATCCAGACCCGATTCAATAATAGAAGTGCACAACAGAACATCAACGTCCCCTTTGGAAAAGGCATCCATACATACAGAAAGCTGCTGCTCAGGCATCTGCCCATGCGCAACAGCGATTCGTGCTTCAGGCGCCAACTGAGTCAGATGATTTTTCATTGCTTCAATCGTCTGAACCCGGTTATGCACAAAAAAGACCTGCCCTCCCCGCTCCAGTTCCCTCAGAATCGCCTGCCGCACCAGTTTTGGAGAATATGGCCCAATATGCGTAGCAATCGGCAGTCTTTCTTCCGGAGGAGTATTGATCGTAGAAATATCCCGCACCCCCGTCAACGCCATATAGAGTGTACGCGGAATAGGCGTAGCGGTTAAAGTAAGCACATCCACTTCGGTACGCAACTTTTTAAGATATTCTTTATGAGTTACTCCAAACCGCTGCTCTTCATCAATCACAACCAGACCAAGATTCTTAAATTGAATATCTGACTGCACCAAGCGGTGCGTTCCGATAACAATATCCACCTGACCTTCCTGTAACTTTTTGATAATCGCATTCTGTTCTTTTGGATTGCGAAAACGGGAAAGCATTTCTACCTGTACCGGGTACGCCGCCAGCCGCTGCCGGAATGTCTCAAAGTGCTGCTGCGCCAACACAGTAGTAGGCACCAGAACAGCCACCTGGCTGTTATCCATAACCGCCTTGAATGAAGCCCGCAAAGCAACCTCGGTTTTTCCATATCCGACATCACCGCACAGCAATCGATCCATCGGGCGCTGGCTTTCCATATCCCTTTTAACATCCTGAATCGCCTTCAATTGATCCGCTGTTTCCGCATAAGCAAAACTGGCTTCCAGTTCTTTTTGCCAGGCGCTGTCTTTCGCAAAAGCATGTCCGACAGAACTCATACGACAGGCATATAATTCTAAAAGTTCCTGTGCAACCTGTTGAACGCCCTCCCGAACCTTCTGCCGCACAGTCTGCCATTCCTGCGTTCCCAGGCGGGTCAGAGACGGGGCTTCATTATCAGCCCCGACATAACGGGTTAATCGATCTGCCTGATGAGTCGGAACAAAAAGCTGATCCCCCCGGTCATACTCCACCATTAAAAATTCTCGGGAGCTTCCATCTAAAAATCGCTCAACAAACCCTCCATAACGACCAATCCCATAGTCAATATGCACCACCAGATCCCCAACTTTAAAATCTGCAAAAGATGATTCCGGAGACTGGGCTGCAGTATTCAGAGATCGGCGGGGTTTGGGCCGCTCCCAGCCAAAGATTTCACTGTCTGTCAGTAAATGAATCGTAGACTGATCATCCAGAGAAAGATCCCATCCTTCTGTCAAAGTTCCTTCTGTAAAAACCGGAGCCGTTTTTAAGGGTTTCTCCTGCAACTGCTCCTTCCATAATTCTTCAAGCCGCTCCGCCTGACGGGAAACAACCGACACCCTCTCGCCCGCTGCACAGGCCTTCTCAAGACTTGTCATTAAAGATTTCAGCTGCCCGGCAAAGCGTTCTCCAGGTTTAAAGTGAGAAGCCAGTTCTGATTCATCAATAACAGAAGAATACCCCAGCTCCATCCATCTGAAACGGGCAATATGATCCATGATTTCAGACCAGGTAACATAAGGAACCGGAAAATCCGGAGGTAAAACTCCTTCCTGAATATTTTCCTGACGAAACCGAACCGCCTGCTCCTCAATTTCATTACCAACCGTTTCAAGGTAATTCAGATCATCCAAAAGAATCATGCTGTTGGAAGGCAGATAATCCAAAAGATTGGCCGATGCCGGATGGACAAGTGGCAGATCAAATTCACTGAGTTCATGATTCAATGCAAAATCATCCCGCACATACCCCGCAAGCACTTCACGGGCGGGAGCAATCAGAACCTTTTCCAGATGATGAATCGTCCGTTGGCTCTCAGGATCAAAAGATCGTATCGTATCAATAACATCCCCAAAAAAGTCCAGCCGAACAGGGTTTTCAAAATGAAGCGGCCAGATATCCAGCAAACCGCCGCGCCGCGAATATTGACCAGGCGCCACCACAACATCAGCAGCCTCATAACCAATATCCACCCAGCTATGAAGCAACACATCCTGGCTGATTTTCTGTTCCACCCTGATCGTCCGGCTGTTTTTGAGAAAATCCCGGCGCGGCAATGTACGTGACATCACCCCGCGAACGGTAGTAAATATTAAAGGGTGTGCAGACGGTTTTTCACCGGATGGAATATGATATCGGGCTAAAGCAGTGAGGGTCTGCAGCCGGTCGCAGCGGGTGGTATTTCCCCAGGAAGCGATTTCATAAAACAAAGGCGTTGGTTCCGGAAAGGAACAGCGCCGACCCTGAGGAAACCAGTAACCGTATTCATCGAACAGACTGGCCGCCTGAGCGCTGCGGCTGGTCAGATAAACAATCGGTACCTGTAACTCCTGTTGCATCGCTACAGCAACAGGCAGCCGTGCAAAACGAATGAGCCCCAATCCAGACAGATCACCCTGAGTTTGCAATGCTTCTGCAAGGTTTTTAAACGCAGAGAGCTGCCGGATACTGTCAATCAGCATCAATTTTCTTCCAACACCGAACCATTATACTGATTCATCGCAGCAGCAATTCCATCATCCAGAAACGTAAGAATAGCTTTAACCGCAGTATCCAATACAAAAGGCATTTCTTTCATCTGTACCGGCGAAAAAGATTCAAGAACATAATCGGCAGCGTCCATTCGTCCTGGGGGGCGCCCAATCCCACAGCGGAGACGGGCAAATTCATTGGTTCCGGCCTGTTCAATAATGGAATTCATCCCTTTTTGTCCGGCTGATCCTCCTACCGCCCGTAAACGTAACGTACCAAAAGGAAGATCCAAATCATCATGCACCGCCAGAAAATTTTTCTGATCAATCTGATAATAGCGAAGCAAACCGGCGGCGGCAATGCCTGAGCGATTCATATAAGTAATCGGTTTAGCCAGAATGATTTTGTCGTCTTTATATCGTCCGCTGCCCACCAAAGCCTGCTGCTGCACCCGTCCGATTTTGATATCCAGTTTTGCTGCAAGATGATCCAGAACCTGATAACCGATATTATGCCGGGTATCTTTATACTCCCGGCCAGGGTTTCCAAGCCCAACAATCAAAAAAGCTGCCATGCCTTTCCTTCCATTCCTGTAAATGTTGAACGGGTAAGTTTAACATGAATAACAGCTTTCTTCCAATGTTGCAAATGTTGACACATGCTGATCAGCACACCGCCCGGAATGCCTCCCGCTTTTATTCATGGTCAAAGGGAACACCCAACGCAGCCGGCGGAGAAGTGCGTAACATACGCAATATTTTTGAAAAAACATGCCGGGGTTTTTCGGGTAACGCAGCCAGTTCCCGTTCAACCCATTCTGCACGCCCAATATTTACCAGCAACAGCGTAAAGATCATCAAAGGAAAAGGGGCAGCCTGAAGAATTTGAATTGGAATTTCAGTAGACGACTGCAGCGTAATCGCCAACTGCTGCAAAGCAGCAAAAAGATACGCGCCAATCGCCACCCGCCAGGGGTTCCAGCCTCCAAAAATCGTAATGGCCAGCGCAATCCAGCCAATACCATCCAACCCCGATAACTGACCCGACCAGCCAATCTTTACAGCCAATGAATACATTGGCCCGGCCAGGCCCACCAGCATTCCTCCCAGAATCGTATAAAAATACCGTAAGGCATTCACATGAGCGCCCCGAACATACGCCGCCGCCGGTCGTTCTCCAATGCCCTGTAATATTAAACCCGGCCGTGTACGATACATAAAAATATAAACGATGGCAATAAACAGATATGAAACATATACCAGAATATTCTGGTTAAAAAAGATCGCCCCAACCACCGGCAGTTCAGAAAGAACCGGGATGGGTGTACGAGTCATAAAAATGCCATTCTGATTATTATAAGGAGCCCCCAGAAAATAAGCCAAATCTTTACACAGCATAGCCAGAATAAAACCAATGGCCACCTGAGATTGTTTTAAAGTAATACAACTGAAAGCAACAATGGCAGATACCAGACCGCCAATCAACATACCCGCAAGAAAACCAAACAAGAGGCTTTGGGTATTGTATGCCACAACAAAACCAGCCATCGCAGAAAGGAGTATCGTGCCATTTACAGAAAGGTTCGTGATGCCGGCTTTTTCGGTAATGTTTTCACCAATAGATGCAAAAATCACCGGTACCGCATATTCAACAACCCCCGCCAATGAAGTAATCATCAGAGCATCCATAACCAGCCTACCTCTTCCTCAAAATACGGTATCTTACGCCATCCATCATCACCACAAACAAAACCAGAAAACCCTGTAAAACACCAGCCAGATATGAATTTAAACCCATATATTGAAGTTCAATATTCCCAATGCTTAACACTGCAAAAAAAATGGCCACAATTCCCGACCAAATCGGGTGATAATTCACCAGCATAGCCACCAACAGCCCCAGATAGCCATACCCAAAACCTGCATCCGGAATAAGACTGTACTGTTTTGCAGCTACCAGAACAAAACCGGCCATCCCAGCCATCGCCCCGCATAAACCAAAGGCCAAAAGGATATAACGGGTCGTCGGAATTCCCAGGGTAAAAGAAGATCGCGCATTCAGGCCAACCGCTTTCAAACGCAAACCGAAGTAGGTGCCTTTTAACATAATCGCTGAAAAGATAAAAACTGAAACAGCAATGATTAAAGTAACGAGACTTAAATTGGTTCCTTCCATAAAGGGTAATCTGAATTTCACATCAATCCATTCAGTACCGCTCAATGAAGCCACGCCTGGTCGTTTCCAGGGGACAAAAATCAACCAGATCGCCAGCGTTTTGGCAACAAAATTCAACCCCAAACCGCCAAAGATTTCATTCACCCCACCGTAAATTTTCATCAGGCCAGGCAATAAAGCCCAAAAAGCGCCGCCCAAAGCGCCGCTCAAAAAAGCGATAAAGATAACCAGCTCAGGCGGTAAAGGCGCATTTCCCAGAAGACGATAGGCACCCACCGTAAATACGGCCCCTGCAACGATTTGCCCTTCCATGCCAATATTCCATAACCCGGCAGTAAATGTAAATAAAAGTCCCGAAGTCACAATTACCAGAGGTACCCAGGCAGCAACCACAGAAGAAGCTTTAAGAGGAGACTGAAAAGCGCCGGTAATAATATTGACATATACTTCCAGCGGGTTTGCCCTGGCAATTATCAGAACCAGCGATGTGAACAGTAACGCCAGAACAACCGCCAAAAGCCGAACTCCCAGATCAAACCATTTTGTTTTAAAATGCTGCCTGTCAGATAACGAATTCACCATATCGGGGGCGCTCATAAAATTCCTTCTTTCGGGTTAACCCACCCTTTGCCGCCAATCAATTGACCTAATTCGCTTACAGAAACCGCATTGGCATCCAGTGGCTCAGATATATTTCCGCCAAAAAAGACCAGAATACGGTCACTGTATTGCAAAATCTCATCCAGATCAGCCGAAACAAAAAAGATGCTGCTTCCGCCTTTACAACGTTCTTTAAGTTTTCCCCATATCCAGACAGCAGAGTCAATATCCAAACCACGGGTAGGATGCTCCAGAAGGATAACATTCAGGTTGTCGCGCAGCAAAGCCAACAGAGTTCGCTGTTGGTTTCCTCCTGAAAGCTGTTCAACAGAACTGTCAGGAGTTCCCTTAATATAAAAATCCTGAATCCGCTGTTCTGCTACCGACTGGGCACGTCTGTGATCAATAAACAAGCCATCGGCTGGTTCAGATAATACAAAATGTTCACTGATCGTCAGTCCCTGAACCAAACCTTCTTCCAGCCTGGAAGCCGGCAGAAAGCTTATCCCTGCATTCCGAAACGCCTGATAGGGCTTACCGGTAAAATCCAGGCCATTAAGGATAATCTTTCCATGAACCGGTCTGATTAAACCGGCAACCATTTTCAGAAACAGGCTTTGCCCTGAGCCTTCCATACCGGCTAATCCAATCACCTCACCGGCATGAAGTGAAAGATTAATCGCCTGCATTTTTAACCGGTAATCTTCCACACCAATATCGTTAAGCTCCAAATGAACGGCGGGGGCACGAAAAGAAGTTTTTTCGCCAACTTCAACCGGTTTACCAAACATACATTGAACCAGATCCTGTGTGTCATACAACGGAACCCGTTCTGCAACCAATTGCCCCTGACAAAAGACCGCAATTTTATTGCACAGGAACTCAATATCTTCCAACTTATGCGAAACAAACAAAATCGTCAAACCTTTTTCAGCCAGTTTATTCAGAGTAGCAAACAACCTGTCTTTTTGATTGGCTGAAATACCGGTAGTCGGCTCATCCAGAATAAGAATTTTGGTCCCCAGCCAGATCAGCCGGAGAATTTCCAATTGTTGACGCTCTCCAACCGTTAAACTTTCAACATAGGAATGAGGGTCAATCTGAAAATCAAATTCTTTTGCCAGCCTTCTGATATCATTCGAAACCGCTTTTTTATTGAGAAAAAGAGACCCCTCTTTACCAAGCATAAAATTATCCACCACTTTCATGGGCGGAAAATCCAATGGGTCCTGATGTAACATTCCAATCCCCAGCTTAATAGAATCCTGAGGATTTTGTATCTTTACTTCTTTGCCATCCAATAATATTGAACCTGAATCTGCCTGAATGAATCCTGAAAGGATCTTCATGAGCGTACTTTTTCCGGCGCCATTTTCCCCCAAAATCCCCTGAATACAGCCGGAATTTACCTGAAGATTAATATCATCATTGGCATGAACTTTTCCAAACCATTTATGAACATGCTTAAGCTCTATATCCACGCAAAAGCCTCTTCTGCCGGGAATAACCTGCAAGCGCAGATACAGATTTTACTCGATAGGCTGTAACTGCACCTGCAGGTTCTTAAACCTCGGCGAGTCAGATGCGACTCGCCGGGTTCATTTATTCGCTCTTGCCTTCCATACCTTCCAGCAATAAGGGTAAATACCAAATCTGGAACTCGGATGCAAACTCCCCTTCTTTCACAAAGACCGATCCATCCTGATAATTAAGCGGCCCGGCCCACAAATTCAACCCGCCGCCTAATGCAGCGATGAACTGGTCAAGCGTTGTTGCATTCTCAGCAGATAATGCTCCGCCTTTTGTAAACCCGATGGCAGAAGTGTCCGGATTATTAATATCCTTCCAGTCAGGGCCAACGAAGACAAAATCACCCTTCCAGGTTCCATCAATCGCTGAATTAAATGCCTCAACATAGGCTGGCCCCCAGTTGAAATAAGGCACTCCCAGACAGACATCATCAGCGCCGGTGCAGGCATCTTTATAATCATATGGAACTGCCCACACTTTCTTTCCCTCCGCTGCAAATTTTCTGGCTTCAGTCAGAGCTTCGGTTGTATCAATGGAACTGATCACTACATCATAACCTGTATTGTAGAAATCATCCGCAACCTGTGTCGGGTCCAACGTAGTTCCGGGAAGATTAAACCAGAAACCAATCCATGTGACTTTAAATTCCAGATCTTTTGGATCTTTCTTCCCATACTCAGTCCAACAATATCGGGCGCCCAGATAAGCAGAGGCTGCCAAACGGCGGGTTTCATCATTAATCAATGGTCCCAGGAACCCAATCTTTCCGGTTTCGGTGGTAAGAGCCGCAGCACAACCAGCCATCATCTTTCCATATTCCATGCGGCCCATGATATTTTTCAGATTTGGCAGGTCAACATAATTTTCACCCTCTTGCCAGGCCGTATCACCAGAGGCATGAATAACCATAATGTCCGGGTGCTCCTGAGCAAACTTTACGGCATTATCTTTCATATCATCTGAATTAAAAATGATAACCCTGGCATTTTTATTCAAAACCATGTCGGTAGCCAACTCAGCGCCGGTCTGTGTCTGACCTCCAGGCCCCTGAAAAACATTTTCAAGCAGCATCATTTCTGTTTCAGGAAGCTTGGACATCATATAAGCTGCCCCATCCACATGAGCCTGACTCCAACCATGATCATTCGCAGGGCCAATTAATAAGAGACCAAACGGAAGTTTTTCATCCTTTGCCTCTTCTGTCGGTGCCTCGGTGTTTTGAGGAACACTGGTAGCAACAGGAACATCCGTAGCGGCAGGGGCAGCCGTTGGAGTTGCAGAAGGTTGACAGGCAGTCAACACCATACTTAAAACCAACAAAACACAGAAAGCCAACATAACAGCTTTTCGATTCATTTCACCTCCAGGTTTTTTACCACACATAAACAGAAATGGGTTTTGCGATACTTTTACCAACTGAAAAGTCAGTAAATTTATACCACGAAACCCATTTTATTATATCAACTGGTATCTTAAAATCTGTACCAATAAACCTTACCTGTTCGAATATACCTGCAAAAACTGCATCTGTACTTTAGGGAACGATCCAGGTACCGGTTTCACCCTTCAGTGCGCGTCCGATATTTTCAGGGTTGGTGATAAGAGCTTCCTTGCCGCCATTTTCCAGGAACCAAATGATTGCCTGAATTTTGGGAGCCATAGAACCCTTGGCAAAATGGATGCCTTCAGCCAGGTACTGTTTTGCTTCAGCCAGGGTAATCCGATCCAGCCATTTTTGATCAGGTTTTCCATAGTTAATCGCCACTTTTTCAACGGCCGTAGAGATCAGGAAAAGATCAGCTTTTACTTTTTGAGCCAGGAGGCTGCTGCCAAAATCTTTATCAATCACTGCGGCAATACCTTCATAGGTACCATCTTCGTGTTCAACAACCGGAATTCCTCCGCCGCCCACGCCGACAACAATAATACCGGCATCAATCAAAGCTTTAATGGCATCCAATTCAACAATTTTCATAGGATGCGGAGAAGCCACCACCCGGCGCCAGCCGCGGCCTGCATCCTCAACCACATTCCAGCCCAATTCGGCAGCCCGTCTTTTCGCTTCCGGTTCGTCCATAAAGCTCCCGATCGGTTTGGTAGGAGTTTGGAAAGCTTTGTCTTTTGGATCAACGGCAGTTTGAGTAACAACAGCGGCCACAGGAATATTAATTTTGCGGAGGGTTAATTCATTTTGCAGAGTCTGGACTAATGCATAACCAATTTCGCCCTGGCTGTCTGCACCGCATACATCCAACGGAACTTCAAACATATTCTCAGTTTTGGCTGCAATTTCAGAACGGCGCAGAATAAAACCAACCTGCGGACCGTTACCATGTCCAATGACAACATTCCAACCTGCTTCAATCATATCTGCAATATGGCTGGTGGTTTCTTTGGCAGCTAAATACTGATCTTCCTGAGTTACATGCTTGGCATCTCGGATCAGTGAATTCCCGCCAATGGCAATAACAGCTACTTTTTTCGACATAATAAACCTCAATTTATATAAATTTGATAGAGCGCCACTCATTGCAACAACAATGCAGTCGGCTCCTTTTCACAATGAAAACATCCGGCCGGTTATTTTATAAACCCTTCAACGCGGCGAACAATATGGAAGTTAAAGTACCCAGGTAAAAAATAGCTTTCTGATAAAACAACCAATTGATCTTTTTTGTCGTACATCTTACTGTCATAGTACAACAGCACATCTCCGCGTTGTATCTGCATGGCCTTTGCAATTTCAACGGGAGCCGCAACGGCTTTTATCGCCGTGTCAGATTGACAGGGCGCATCTTCTCCGCGGGTTAACAACAAATCCAGCACCGAACCGGTAAACCCATTTTTAATTTCTTCATCCGTTAAAGATTTTGCAGGCAGAAAATCAATCAAATAGGCTACCGGGCGAATACCAGCCAGAATCACCCGCTTTACCTCCACCATGTCACAGCCTGGCTCACAATTGAACAATGCAGCGGTGGTTGAATCGGCTTTCAGCTTAATTATATCCATATTCCCCATAGAGATTTCCAATTGGGTATGGCTGGCCATCGATTCAATACTCTCCAACACCTCCAGGCCGGCTTCAATAATTTCAGATTTGCCTACCACAAACGTGCCCACCCCCTGACGGCGCCGAATTAAACCCTGGCCTTCAAAAGATCGCATCGCCTCGCGCAAAGTAGCCCGTGAAACCCCTAACTGACGGGCTAAAAAGGGTTCTGACGGCAGCTTCTCCCCTGAAGGAGTCGCAGCAATAAGTTCTGCCAGTTCCTGCTGAAGCCGCTGGAATGGATGTAAGACTCCCTGTGTTTTCTTCATCTTCTCTGTCATAAGTTCATTCCAATAATCGTATAAAATCAAATTGTCTGGTATCAACCAGCCCTAAATCAGAAATTCTCAGTTCCGGTATAACGACCAATCCCAACAGACTGAGCTGCATATTTAAATGGTTATGATTGCAACCGCATTCTTTCAGCGCCCGTAAAATGCTCGCAGCCGCTTCAGCCACCTCAAAAGCCGGGCGATCAGACATCAATCCGCCAATGGGCAAACTCACTTCACCAATCACCTGATCCCCTTTTACTACCACCTGACCGCCATCCAAGGCTGCCAGGCGGTTAACTGCCCGAGCCATAGCATTTTCATCACTCCCTGCAACCAGAATATTATGACAGTCATGAGATACACTGGTTGCAATCGCACAGGGCGCCTGAAACCCAAACCCATTGACCAGACCCATTTGTATTTTTCCGGTATTGCGATGTCTTTCAATTAAACCTAATTTCATAATATCGCGTTCATAATCAGATTTAATTTCACCATTTTCAGGGATCATGGTCATTAATAAATGCTGTGTAGGCGCCTGATTTTCAACGATGCCAATCACATGTGCCGTTTGCGGATAATCCCGCAGAGCCGGTATCTTAAAATCGTCGGCAGTCATGAAGCGGGGAAGATGAATTGAATGCGTTGCCCATTCAGGGTAACGTACAAACGGTTTTTCAGCCAGCACCCGGCCATCCAGAGCTGCAGTTTCACCGCGAGAAATCACCCTCTTAACCTCAAAAGCGTTCAAATCAGGTACAAGCAGGATGTTGGCCACTCTTCCAGGAGCAATCATCCCCAAATCACGGCTGAGATTAAAATGTTCTGCCGTATTGATCGTTGCCATTTGAATCGCCATCATGGGCGGGATCCCCACCGAAACAGCATGCCGAATTGCACGATCAATATGACCTTCATTGACCAATGTTTCAGAATGGCAGTCATCTGTACATAAAGAAAAAAGACGGCTTTCCAACCCGCTCTCTAAAATTGCTTTCGATTGTTGTTCGACATCCCGCCAGCCTGAACCATACCTCATCATAACCCGCATGCCCTGACGGGCACGGGCGATCGCATCCTGCTTTGTAATTCCTTCATGGTCATCCTGCGGCCCCCCCGCAACATAAGCATGAAAAGGTTTTCCCAAATCAGAGGAAGCATAATGGCCTCCAATGATCTTTCCTGTCCGTCGGGTAACCGCCATTTCAGCATGCAGTTTATCGTCACCCTGAATAACGCCTGGAAAACTCATCATTTCGCCCAGGCCGATAATTCCAGGCCAGGTCATCGCTTCAGCAACCTCAGCCGGCCCCAAAGCAACGCCAGCCGTTTCGAAACCAGGCGCAGAAGGAACACAGGAAGGCATCTGAACATAAACATCTATCGGCTGCAGGCGGGCTTCGTCAACCATCAACTGCACACCCCGCAGCCCAAAAACATTGGCGATCTCATGCGGATCAATAAACATTGCCGTTGTTCCATGCGGTAAAACGGCCCGAACAAATTCTGATACCGTAAGCATGCCTGATTCAACATGCACATGACCATCTAATAACCCGGGGACCAGATACTGTCCTTCAGCCGATACAATCGTTGTATGCTCGCCTGTTGTATGAGAGGCGTCATTGCCTGCATAAGCAATTCTTCCATTATAGACAGCAATATCAGTATGCGGAATGATTTCTCCGGTCTGAACACAAACCCAGTTTCCATCCCGAATAACCATATCGGCCGGAAGTCTCCCCATGGCACAATCAACCAGGGCTTTTGAATCAAAGTAACTATTGTACATAGAGCCCTTTCCGGCAGGATGCAGAAACATGGAAAAACAGTTCATAGATGCAGGAATGATCTGCAATGATCCCCCTCTGATCCATATATCTATCCCGAATGACCAAAACCCTTTTCAAAATCTCACTACGCTGATCATCCATTGTGACCCTCCTGTTGATAAGGCGTACCAGCGTCATTGTCATACAATGAGTTTACCGATTATTGTACGGTTTGTCAATTGTCCGACAACACCTATTCAGACAACTTTACGATTTCTTAATGCTTTTACCTGGCACAAAACCTGCATACACAATGAGCATATGGTCAACCATAAACAATGGCTTCCGCTTACTTTCTTATGGGTCATGGTTTTAAACAGTTGTTCGGTTCAGAACTATTCAGAGGGGTTGTCCAAAGCAGCCATCATCCGTACCCAGCCTCCCCGCGCCGCTCATGAAATGATGGAATCCATTCCGGAACTCATCCCATCAATTTCTCTTCCCAGCCCAACCCCCGGCCTGCAATGGACAAACACACCGCCTGCAACACCCATGGTTCCCATTGTTGAGGTAACCCCTGCTCTTCGGCCGGCAACCGCAGCAACTCCCACAGAAATGGTTATCTCAGAAACGCTCCCACCTGCGTTTACACCAACCCCCTGGTACAATGAATCAGACATTCCCGAAGGCCAACATTCTTTTTTGATTCTGGGATCCGATGAACGCGGAGATGGCGGATTTCTCACCGATGTGATTCTTTTATTATTCATCAATGCACGGGAAGGCACGGTCAGCATCGTGTCTTTCCCGCGTGATCTATATGTTTTCATACCCAATTATGGTCAGGGAAGGATAAATATGACCATGCAGACAGGGGGATGGGAAGGCCTGCAGGAAATGTTCGAATATAACTTTGGGATTCGACCGGAACACTATATCCTGACCAATTTCAACGGTTTCAAAGATATCATCGATAAGATGGACGGTATTGACGTCTGTGTTCATTCAACATTAAAAGACACCTGCAAACTGGATATTGTGCAACATCAGGGAGATTACTGTATCTTTGAGCCAGGCGTTCAACCAATGAATGGTGAAACCGCTCTTTACTACGTCCGTTCACGGCATTCTACCAATGATTTTGACCGCAATATCCGCCAACAGGAAGTGCTGATTGCGCTGGCCAGACGAGTGATCGGTATCGATGGCCTGTACAGAGCGCCGGAATTGTATGAGATTTTCTCGAAAAATGTCAGAACGGATATGAGCTTCGATGATATGCTGCCTTTTGTTCGGTTGGCTCCATCTCTTATACATGAAGAAAACATACGACGCTTTACCATCAGCCCAAATGAAGTATGGGAGATGATGACTCCCGAGGGAGCCATGGTATTGGTACCCAACCCTGAGGCGGTTCAGGTTGTTATACAGCAAGCAATGATCCCGTAAATGATCCCGTAAATTTTATTGACTTTCAGGAACTCCCATGATATAAAAAGGTATGTTTACACAACAAAACACCGCTGCCAATCATCATATGGGTCATCCATTTCTGCCCGTTTCAGGAGCGGTTTAGCGTGTATTGTTCGTAATACCCGGTTTATTACCCAAAAAGCCCTCCTGAACGAGGGCTTTTTTTATTTGTTATGTAAAAAATCATGCTGTTCTGCTGAGAAAGAAATCTTTTACTATGGAAAACACATCAATCAATCTAAGATCAACGACAGGCGCGAATACAGATCAAACGGTTATGAG
>CAZEEL010000060.1:0-13773 GCA_964511135.1 uncultured Leptolinea sp.
TATTGATAGCGCAGGGCTTCCACCGGTTCAAGGTTGGCGGCCCGATTGGCCGGGTAAATGCCAAAAAACAGGCCAATGCAGGTTGAAAAGAGGGTTGCCAGCAGCACGGCATTCAGGGTTACTGAGGGTTGAAAGGGGGTATTGTTCATGACTGCAATTTTCCCGACAATAAAAGCGATCAGCCAGCCGAAAAAGATTCCCAGTATTCCGCCGAAAAAGCTCAGTACGGATGATTCGGTTAAAAATTGAATCAGAATGTCTTTTTTGCGGGCGCCCAGCGCTTTGCGCAGCCCGATTTCACGGGTGCGTTCGGTGACGGTAACCAGCATAATGTTCATGATGCCAATGCCGCCGACCAGCAGTGAAATAGCGGCTACTCCGCCCAGAAACAGTGTGAGCACTCCGGTTACAGACTGGGCTACATTGATGAAGCTTTGCTGACTCATTACCGTGAAATCATCCATGCCGGCGGCCGTACGGTGGCGGCTGCGAAGTATTTGTGATACTTCATCGATGGCCGAATTAACAGTTTCAGGGCTTTTGGCAGAAATATAAATGACGCCTATCTGGTTATTGTTGGCTGCTATTCTGGCCTGGAGGGTACTGAGCGGGATGATGACCAGATTATCCTGGCTGCCCATGGTGCCGCTGCCTTTTGATTCCAGAATGCCGGTTACGGTATACGGCTGGCCTTCAATGCGTACTGTTTCGCCGACAATTCCTTCTTTACGATCAAACAGTTTCATGGCAATATCCGGCCCCAGCAAAACGGACATGGATTGTGAGCTGTTCTGTTCATCAGAAATAAACAAACCTTCGGTGACCTGGTAGTTTCGAACGCCGGCATACGAAGCGGTAACTCCTTCGGCGGTTGTAGAGGCTTTCCGGCCATGGCTGGTAACGGTCACCGGCCATTGAATAGATGGGGCTACGCCGGCGATCGAAGGCGCCTGGAGCGGGTCCTGAATGGTCATGACGTCTGCCATGGTGATGGGATTAATGTTTCTTACTTCCTGGTTGGTGGTGTAGCTGTATACAAAAATCAGATTGCTGCCCAGCCCGCCAATGGAGCCGGTAATGGAGGAACTGGCGCCCTGGCCAATGGCCAGCATGGCAATAACGGCTGCCACACCGATGACGATTCCCAGGATGGTCAGCGTAGATCTCATTCTGTTGGAACTCAGACTTTGTAATGATTCTTTAAGTACCAGACCTATATTCATACTTCCGCCAGCTTTCCATCTACCAGGCGAATAATGCGCTGGGTTTGCTTTGCAATGTCTGGATCGTGGGTGACAATAATAATGGTGGTTCCTCTTTGCTGATTAAGGTTTAAGATAAGTTCCATAATCTCTTTCCCTGAAGATGTGTCAAGGTTTCCGGTAGGTTCGTCTGCCATTAAAATGGCCGGATCGTTGATCAAGGCCCTGGCAATGGCTACCCGCTGCTGCTGCCCGCCGGACATTTCGGTAGGTTTATGAGTCATTCTTTCTCCCAGACCGACGGATTTTAATGTCTGCGTTGCCAGCTCCACCGAATCGACTTTTCTGGATGAATAGCGCAGCGGGAGGATTACGTTTTCCAGCGCTGTTGAGCGTGGCAGAAGGTTAAAACTCTGAAAAACGAAACCGACTTTACGGTTACGAATATCTGCCAGTTGGTCATCGTTCAAACTTTCAACCTTTTCTCCATCAAGAATGTATTGCCCGCCGGAAGGGTGATCGAGGCAGCCCAGCAGGTTCATGAGGGTTGATTTGCCGGAACCGGATGGCCCCATGATCGATACCACTTCGCCTTTGTCAATGGTGATGCTCACTCCCTGCAGGGCATGGACCTCAACCGTACCCATTTTATAGGTTTTGGCAAGATCATGCGTTTCAATAACGTGCTGGGTCATGTTATTCTCCGCCCATCATTTGATGGAGAGATTGCGGCGGGGTGAGGATAATCAGGTCACCTTCTTTCAGATCTCCGGAAATTACTTCGCTGTGCGTGTCAGAAGAAGCGCCAATGGTGATTTTTACCGGTGCCGGTTTATTGTCGCGTAAAATGTAGATGACCCGTTCTCCATCTACAAATCTTACTGCCCGGTTGGGAATGATAAGCGCATTCTCCAATTGGGTCGTGATAATGCTGACAGAAGCGGTCATTCCTGGCGTTACGCTTGTGTCAGGGTCGGTAATTAAAACTGTTACGGTAAAATTAACAGCGCTGCCTGTTTTGTTGGTTCCAACGCGGGCCACTTTGGTCACTTTTCCATGATACAGCCGGCTGCCCAGGGCATCAAAGGTCATGTCTGCTTTTTGGCCGACTTCAATCTGGCTGATATACACTTCAGGAATTTCAAGATCTACGAATAACTGGCTTATGTCGTCAATTCTTACACCGGTTTGTCCCGGTGTAACCATATCTCCGGTTTGATGGTTCAGAATCATGATGGTTCCGTTAAAGGGGGCGGTTAAGTGATATTGCCCGATGGTGGCTTCCAACGAAGCTACACGGATTTCGGCTGCTTTTACATCGTTGGGGTCGGGACCGTTTTTCAGTCTTTCCCATTCACGGGTGGCGTCTTTCAGTTTTGCCAGCGCGACTTCCAGGTTGGCGTTGGCTGCTGCCAGCTCCTGTTCATCGGGGTGCCCGAGCAGCCAGTTCAGGTTGGCCAGCTTCATGTCCCGGTTCTGTCTGGCGCGCGCCAGTTGAGAAAACATTTCTGCCCGGTTGGGGTCATTTTCGCCCAGGCTGTCAACCTGGTCATAGGCTTCGGTTGCTCGGGTTACAGCATTTTCGGCCATGACCAGATTGGCCCGGGCTTCGTCAATAGCATTGGGGTCGGCCCGGTTATAGCTCTTGCTTTGCAATTTTTCACGGGCTTTGTCAACGGCATCCTGTGCCTGAATCATATTCTGATAGGCGGTAGCCTGTTCAACATTTGAGTTTTTCAGGTTTTCGAGGTTTTTACGTGCCTGAGGCAGTTCAACTTCTGAAGCCAGCAAAGATTGGGGCAGTGTTTTAAGATCCAGTTTGATGAGCTCCTGGTCTTTCGAGACAATATCTCCTTCGTGAACCAGAATTTCAGAAACAGTACCGCTGGTTTGCCAGGACAAAACAGCGCTTTGGTTGGCTTTTACTGAACCAATATTGCTGACTTTGGCAATCAGAGAGCCTTTTTGAAGCGTTTCGGTCTGATACTGGCTGGCGTTATCTTTGGGTTTGCCAATCCCGGGCAAAATCAGTACAATTGCTGCGAGAACCAACAGGCCAGCCAGGATGAAGATGGTTTTTCTGGATAGTTTTTTCATGAGAATTATATTTACCTTATCTATTATGACCGCTGTCTTTTATGAAGCCGTATTACCGGCGATCAGGGTTATAATGCTGTGAGTATCGTGTGCCTTTCAAATGATAAAAAAAATTAAGATTTTCTTTAATCTTACCTTTATTTTCCTGATTACCATTATTCTGTTTACCCGCAGTGTCCTTCTGCCATCCGATTCACTGGAACTGATCCGGCGGTCTACCCGGTCTGTTGAGTTTAATTATGAATGGTGGACTCTGCAGGCTTTATCTACTACATTTACGCAATCTTCATTGAATTGGTTGCGTTATATTACCGAAGATACTGCTCGTTCTATTGTTTTTGCATACCTGGAGGAGGTTAATAAAACTGAACAACTGCAATCTGAAATCAGCCAGATATATGCTGATCCTGATATTCGGAACCCGCAGGCAGTGGCTCAGGCAAAACTGGATGAGCTGACAGAGTGTCAGAAAAAAAAGCATGAATTGGCCCTGGTTGCTGAATCAATCATACAAATGCAGGTGTCAGAGATCATTGCCAGAGAAGGTCTCGCTTTTTTAGGGCAACCGCTGCCTCCTGTTTTATATCATGTGACTGAGTTGCCTCTGAACCTGATTGTCTCGCCGCGTGATGAAATTCGCCAGCAGGCCAGTATTTCGTTAATCCCTGAATTGGATATGGAGAAAATCGTCGGGATTGAGAACGAAGTCGCTGCCAATAATCATGTATCTGCTATGATTACCCCGATCGGCGGAGTGGGGGTATACCCGACCATGGTTGGGCAGACGACCAGTCTTTCATGGCTGCTTGAAACGGTTGCGCATGAATGGATTCATAATTATTTGACCTTGCAGCCGCTGGGTCTGGGGTATGAATCTTCACCGGAAATGCGGACGATGAATGAAACTACCGCCAGTATTGCCGGTAAAGAAATAGGATTGCTGGTATTGAAGGCTTATTATCCCGAGAAGGTTCCTCAGTCTGCTGCTCCCCGTGAGGAGGATTCTGAGAAGGTGTCTTCTTCCGAAACACCTCAGCCGGCGGTGTTTGACTTCAATGCGGAAATGCGGATCACTCGCCTTGAGGCAGACCGTTTGCTGAGCATGGGAAAAATTGAGGAGGCTGAAGCATATATGGAAGCACGCCGGCTCGTTTTTCGGGATCATGGTTATCAAATCAGAAAGCTTAATCAGGCTTATTTTGCTTTTTATGGGGCTTATGCAGATACTCCGGGCGGCGCCGCTGGCGAAGACCCGGTCGGGCCGGCTGTGCGGGAATTGCGTAACCAATCGGATTCATTGGCTGCTTTTGTAAACGCTATGGCAAAAATGAAAAATTTTGCAGATTTGCAAAAATCTTTCATTCCTTAAAATATTCAAAATTGCTGAATGTAAATTCAGGATAAGGTTGTTTGTTGGATGAAGGGTTACATGGGCGCAGCGAGGCTGTCTGTTTTTTGAAAGATGGATGGTCTGGTCAAAAAACGGTCTTGCAATGGCCCCTGATTTGGGGGTATATTTTTTGTGTATTTTGTTATTCCGAACTGGCGTTAATTACGCTATAATCGTCTCATGAATTCTTTACAGCAGCCTGTTGACCCTGAAGAGCCTGTTACCTGTGAGCAGACAGGTATTGCGGATGATCTGAAAGATCAGGAACCAAAACAGGGTTCAAAGAACAGTGTTGTGCAGTTTGTTCTTGAAATGCTGCAAACGCTTGTTTTGGCGTTTGTGTTATATTTTGCAATTGATTTTGTGGTCGCCAGGGTGCAGGTGGAGAATATCAGTATGTTACCAACCCTGCATTCAGGGGAGTTTTTAATGGTCAATAAACTGGCTTATCGCAGCGGTGATTATCAGCGGGGTGATATTATTGTTTTTCACAGCCCGACCAACCCAAAAGAAGATTATGTTAAACGCATCATTGGCATTCCGGGGGATACGATCAGGATTAATGACGGAACAGTGAGCATTAATGGGGTTGTACAGGATGAACCATATATTATGGAACCAATGAAATACTCTGGTATGTGGGAAGTTCCGGATGGCAGTTTGTTTGTGCTTGGCGATAACCGCAATGAATCGTATGATTCTCATGCGTGGAATTATCTGCCTCAGAAGAAGGTGATTGGAAAGGCGTTTCTGATTTATTGGCCGCCTGAAGATGTTCGAATTCTCAAATTGTCACCTCAACATCATTAACAATCAGGAGCTGAAATGCCGAATATTCCATCGCTGCTTTTACTTGCTGAATCTTTTACCCATCAGTTGCCGGATTTTCCAGGCGGGATGGATATTAAAACGGATCAGATTGCCGGCTATATTGATCATACTTTACTGAAACCAGATGCGACTCCTTTGCAGATTGAGCAGTTATGCAATGAAGCCCGCATGCATGGTTTTGCCTCAGTCTGTGTGAACAGCAGTTATGTTTCTCTGGCTGTCTCCTGTTTGCAGGGCAGCGGGGTTCCTGCCGGTTCTACGATTGGTTTTCCATTGGGGGCTATGTCTGCTGCGGCAAAGCAAAAAGAGGCTGAGCAGGCTTTAAGGGATGGTGCGGCTGAGCTGGATATGGTTTTGGCGATTGGAATGCTCAGGGCCAAAGCGTATGCAGCGGTGTATTCAGATATTCAGGCCGTGGTAATGATTGCGCATGAACAGAATGCTTTGGTTAAGGTGATTTTGGAAACCGGTTGTTTAACGGATGATGAGAAGATTGTCGCCTGTCTGTTGGCTCAGGATGCCGGGGCGGATTTTGTAAAAACTTCTACCGGTTTTGGTCATGGAGGCGCTACCGAAGCGGATATTAAGCTGATGCGGAGCGTGGTGGGGCCGGTTGAAAAAATGGGGGTTAAGGCTTCCGGCGGGATACGAACGCTTGACGAATGTCTTTTAATGATTAAAGCGGGTGCAACCCGTATTGGAAGCAGCAGTGGTGTTAGAATAATGCAGGAAATGGTTGCTTTAAAAAATGGATAATTTTTTGTTTACTCCCAAAGAAAACCGCACCTGCCCTGAATGTCAGATAGGTCGTGTGCAGAAGAAATCGGTCACTTATTTTACCTGGCTGATGGATGAATTAATTACGGTTCCAGACTTTCCGGCCTGGGTGTGTGATATTTGCGGCCGGCGGTTGTATGATACCCGGGCCGTTACCCAACTCAGTACATTGTTAAACCCGATTGCCGGAAAACCTGCAGGGAAGAAGAAACGTATTCGCCCTCTGGCAGATAAAAACACACCGCCTCCGGCAATTCCGTAAGAATCCTTCTTAAATCTTTATACATGGGGGAAAAGCGATGTTGGCAGCGCTGTGTTGCTGCCAACGAAAGAAGATGTATGAGACAGGGGGGCTGAAAAAAATTTCTGTTGCGGCCCTGTTATGGGCTTCTCCTATTTTTCTGAAAACGGAATATCTGCAACCGATTGGAATACCTGGCTGGGTTGATAGGGGAAGTGTTGGATCATTTCTGGTTTGGTCACTCCGGAGAGTACCAGGTACGTATCCAGACCGCTTTCAATTCCTGCTACCATATCGGTGTCCATTCGGTCACCGACCATAATGGAAGTTTCAGAATGTACTCCCAGATAATTTAAGGCAGCCCGCATCATGAAGGGGTTGGGCTTTCCGACAAAATAGGGGTTGTGGCTGGTTGCCCGCTGAATCATGGCTGCCACTGACCCGCAGGCAGGTATCAGACCGGTTTCTGATGGCCCGGTGGGGTCGGGGTTGGTTGCAACAAAATGGGCGCCTTCCAGGATTAAACGAACTGCTTTGGTCATGGCGTCAAAGCTGTAGTTCAGGGTTTCTCCAAGAACCACATAATCGGGGTGCGTATCTGTAATGATATATCCGACATCGTGAATTGCATGGGTTAAACCGCTTTCGCCAATGACATAAGCGGTTCCATTGGGATGCTGGGCATTCAGAAAACGTGCAGTAGCCATGCTGGAAGTGAAAATGTTTTCTTCTGGAATATCCAGCCCGATTTCCTGAAGCCGAAATGCAAGATCTCTGGCAGTATATATTGAATTATTTGTCAGTACCAGAAATTTTCGGTTGAGTTGTTTAATTTTGTTTATAAAAACGTCTGCGCCCGGGATCATCTGTTTTCCCTGAACCAGAACACCATCCATATCAATTAAATAATTTTGTCTTTCCATATTTATCATTAATCTCCGTTTCCATTATACCCTGCGAGGGGTTGGTGTTTTTATCATTAATTGCCCGTTAATCAAAATTCCCCGTAAAAACGGGGAATTTTGATTAAATTTTGTATTCAGCGTTTAACGAATTAGTACTCGGGCATTTGAGGGGCAGGGGCTGCCTTTACAGGTTCTGGAACATCTGTGATCAAAGCCTCGGTGGTGAGGATCATGGCTGCGATGGATGTGGCGTTTTCGAGGGCGCCGCGGGTAACCTTGGCGGGGTCAATTACGCCGCCTTTGAGCATGTCCATGAAAGTGTCGTTGATGACATCATAGCCGACCTGTTTGTTATTCTGAGCTTTTTGTGCCTGGCGGACATTTTCAACAATAACAGAACCTTCTTTGCCGGCGTTCTCAGCAATTTTTCGCATTGGAACATCCAGGCTCTTGCGGACAATGTTGACGCCGATTTGTTCGTCTTCAGAATTCATTTTGACGTTATCCAGGGCTGCGATGGAATTGATTAAGGCAACGCCGCCACCGGGAACAATGCCTTCTTCAACGGCTGCACGGGTAGCTGATAAAGCGTCTTCTACACGGTGTTTCTTTTCTTTTAACTCGGTTTCGGTTGCAGCGCCGACACGAATAATTGCTACGCCGCCAGACAGTTTGGCCAGGCGTTCCTGCAGTTTTTCGCGATCGTAATCGCTGGTGGTTTTATCGATTTCAATGCGGATCTGATCGATGCGGCCTTTGATTTCGCTCTCGTCGCCTTTACCGCCAACAAGGGTGGTGTTGTCTTTATCGGATACGACTTTTTCAGCGCGGCCAAGATCAGCCACGGTCACAGAGTCGAGTTTGCGGCCGGTAACTTCTGAGATGACGGTGGCGCCGGTCAGGGTGGCAATATCCTGCAGCATGGCGGTTCGGCGATCGCCAAAGCCGGGGGCTTTGACAGCCAGAACGTTTAACATACCGCGCAGTTTATTCAGTACCAACGTTGCGAGGGCTTCGCCGTCAACATCTTCAGAGATAATGACCAGGTCGCGTTTTCCGATTTGAACCAGTTTTTCCAGCAGCGGAACAATATCAGCGGCAGCGGAAATCTTCTTGTCGTGAATCAGGATGTATGGTTCGGGAATAACGGCTTCCATGTGTTCTGAATCGGTCATGAAATAGGGGCTGATGTAGCCGCGGTCGAACTGCATACCTTCAACGTATTCAGTTTCAAATTCCAAACCTTTTGACTCTTCCACGGTAATGACGCCGTCTTTACCGACTTTGTCCATTACCTCAGCAATTAAATCGCCAATTGCGCGGTCCTGGGCAGAAATGGTAGCAACGTTGGCAATTTCTTCTTTGGTGGTGATGCCAATGGCCTGTTTGCGGATTTCTTCGGATACGGCTTTGGAAGCTGCTTCAATACCGCGTTTCAGCAGCATGGGGTTTGCTCCGGCTGAGAGTGTTTTCAGGCCTTCACTGACGATAGCATGTGCTAAAACGGTCGAGGTGGTGGTGCCGTCACCGGCAATGTCATTGGTTTTGGTTGCAGCTTCTTTAAGAAGCTGGGCGCCCATATTTTCGAAGGGGTTTTCCAGTTCAATTTCTTTTGCTACCGTGACACCGTCGTGGGTGATGGTGGGAGAGCCATATTTGCGATCCAGGGCAACGTTGCGGCCTTTTGGACCCAGGGTGGTTGCTACAGAATTTGCGAGAATATCAATGCCATTTTTTAAAAGTCGGCGTGCTTCATCAGAGAAAACAATTTGCTTAGCGGTCATTCTTATTACTCCTGTTATGATCTTTCGTTAATTACTCAACAATAGCTAAAATATCGCTCTCACGCAGGATGAGCAGTTTTTTGCTGTCAATTTTTATTTCTGTTCCGGAATATTTTGCAAACAATACTACATCGCCAACTTTTACATCCATGGCGATCCGGTCGCCGTCGTCATCCCGGTCACCAGGACCGATAGAAAGCACGTTTCCCTTTTGGGGTTTTTCTTTGGCGGTGTCGGGAAGAACAATACCAGAAGCCAATACATCTTCCTGTTCAATCGGTTCAACAACGACCCGGCTGCCCAAAGGTTTTAAAATAGTTGCCATACATTCCTCCTAAAAATATTAGAACATGTTTTTTTTCGAAATTTTAGCACTCGTTGTGCAAGAGTGCTAATTTCTCTTATGATACTTTTGTTTATTATGGAAGTCAAGGGAAGAATGAAACTCTAATAAAATTCTGATATTTTCTTATGAGATCGGATAAAGCGATTAAGAATGATTGGTTTGAAAACATCTACTCTGTTGTCGTTGGGATGGGCGGTTGGGTGGCGGTTGGGGCGGTGTCTATGCTGGAGCAGATATTTTCGTTTGTTTGAACCAGTTTCATTACCAGGTTATCCTGTGAATATTTGCTGCGAATTTGTTGCAGAACATCCATGGCTTCGATGCAGTTGTTGTCATTGGGGCGGTGCATACCTGCCAGTGCGGAGCTGTAATATTCGTAGTATTCGAGGGTGGAGTTGGATAATGGCAGGGCTTCAATGGTTATGGGTGTCTCGGTTGTTGAATTGCAGAGCCGCACTTCACAGCTTTCTTCAGCAGTACAGCCACGCACGACACATTTCAGAGCAGGGATGGCTCCTTCATAGTTACGGGCTTTAAAGTAAATCACTCCCAGTTGGCCATACATATCCGGTTGCGTTGGGTTCAGTTCAAGCGCCCGCATGACGTTGCGCGAAGCTCCGAAAAACTCACCCATTTGGGCGTATGTTCTCCCAATGGCCAGGTAGGGCATGGGGTCATTGATATTGATGCGTTTGTTGATGGTGGCTGCCTGTTCGAAATAGGATAAGGCCATATCGTAATTTTGCAATTGACGATAGTTGACTCCAATTCTGATGTAAATAAACGTAAGATTGGGCGCCAGCGCAATGGCTTTTTTGTAAGATTCGATGGCAATATTGTATTTACCCTGGGTTTCCATCAGCAGGCCGTGTACTCTGAAAACATCCATATGATTGGTGTCGATTTGCATGGCCTGATCAATATATTGTTCAGCCTGCTGCCAGTTTTGCTGGTCGTTGAGAATTTCTGCATAGTAGGCCAGAGCCAGTCCGTTTCGGTTGTCCAGTTGGATTGCGGCAATCGCTTCCTGATTGGCTTCTATTAAGAGTTTGGAAGATCGTTCTGTGCCAACCAGATCCGGGTTGGAATACCAGTCCAGAACAAAAGATCGAATGGCCCGGATGGTTGAATTATCGGGGTTGGCTGCTTTGGCCTGATCTGTATTTGCCATTGCCTGTTCCAGCAATAACAGCTTTTCTGCTTCAGTGGTTTTTAATGCTGAGTAATAGGTCTGAATTCTGGCCAGTTCAGCTGCAATTGGGCCGTTTTGAGCATCCAGTTCTAATGCTTTTTGATAGGCTGAAATGGCCGCGTCCAGATTTCCGGCATCGAATTGGACATTGCCTTCTTCGGCATATGAGTTGGCGGTGCGGGTAGGGTAAGCCGTAGGCAGAAAGAGGGGTTCAATTTGTTTGTCCTGGATGCCTCTGATCAGAAATAACCCAGCCAGGATAAATCCCAGCAATATGAAAATCCTTCCCGTTTGTAAAGGGGGGCGGTGTTTACGGAGATTCAGGTTTTTGCCTTCGAGATTCATAAGATGATCTGATGAAAATATCCGGGCTCAGGGAGCAGGGGTTAAACTGGTTTCAGGTGTACCCTCAGTACTTTGAGGGCCGGGGGTAACGCCGGAAGAGCAGATCGTGATCATTTCATTGGCGTTGTAGATGTTGTCGGCATCATTCGAAAGATTGGCGATAATCGATTGAGAAATCTGCAGGGCTTCGCCGCATTCTCCGTTGCGTGCCAGCAGAAGGCCATATATGGCGTAATAGCGGGCCACTTTTCCATAATCCAGCGGGAGACCTTCAATAATCTTGCCTTCTTTGGTTGTTCCGCCCTGTATGGCGAGGCGCAGATAGGCGATTGCTTCTGCAGCCTGTCCGTTGCGGTAATAATAAGAGCCCAGGTTTCCGTACAAATAAGGGTTGGTTGGGGCATCGACAATTGCTGTTTCGCCGTATTGAATGGCTCGTTCCAGATACCCGGCTTTGAAATAGGTGGTGGCCATCCACATATCGGGGTCAGGGTCTGAAGGGTAGAGCGTGTTGGCTTTGGTAAATTCTTCAATTGCCAGGTCATAATAATCCAGGCTGTAATAAGTGCGGCCAAGCGCCATGTGCAGGTCGGGCAGGTTGGGGTTCAAAGCGATGGCTGCTTTGAATTCGTTGGCGGCTTCTGCATAGTTTTGGGTCAGTTCCAGGACAATTCCACGTGCACGGCGGGTTTCCATGATATCCGGGCTGATCTGCTGGGCTCGCCGTGAGGCGTCAATCGCATTTTGTAATGTACTGAGCGTACCCAGATTGTTGGCGTTCTGTTGCGCATAGATTTCTGACTGATAGGCATAGGCTATGGCGTTGTTCGGATCCTGGGAAATCGCTCGCTTAAAGGATGCATCTGCTTCAAGATATTCACCTTTAAGTCCCAATATCCATCCCAGCAGGGCATTGGACATGCTGTTGTTGGGGTTGAGCAGTAAAGCATTACGGATATTGGTTTCAGCGTTGATCAGGTCTTTGGTATATACCTGCAATCTGGCCAGGGCAATGTGATTGGATGGATTCTTTGGGTCAATTTTAATGGCCAGTTCGTAGTTTTGGATTGCGAGGGTGTATTTGCCTTCACTTTCCATCTGTTGGGCGTCGGTGACATATGATTCAGGCGAACGGGTTGGGGTTGGGGTAGGAATAAACAAAGGCGGGGTGTTCGGAACAACGACCTGGTTTAAATACACGGCTCCGGCGATCAGTACCAATAATAAGAGTATCCTCCAGGGATTGGATCGCTTTTTACGTTTGAGCATGCTCCAGTTGCTGCCATTTAAGTACATGATGTCATGTTACCATAAAAAAAACCAGGTTAAAAGTTTAACGACTGTTTAACGGTTGTTTCCAATAAAAATCCTATATACTTAATCAGGTAGAATAAAGGGATTGTATGCGTTTTGATATATTTACTCTCTTGCCGGAATTATTTCCCCCTTATCTGAATGCCAGCATTTTGCAGAAAGCCATTGCGAAAGGGCTGATTGATGTTGGGGTGCATGATATTCGTTCTTTTACCCATGATAAGCATCATATGACCGATGATGCTCCCTATGGCGGAGGGGGCGGCATGCTGATGAAAGCCCCGCCTGTTTTTGACGCGGTTGAAGGTGTGCTGGGGTCTCCGCCGATCTGTCCGGTCATCTATCTGTCGCCTCATGGCAGACCGTTTACTGCCGCAATTGCCCGGGAACTGGCTGTGCTGCCGGGAATTGCGCTGTTGTGCGGGAGGTATGAAGGTGTGGATGAGCGGGTGATTGAGTATCTGGTGACTGACCAGATTTCGGTGGGTGATTTTGTGGTAACCGGCGGTGAATTGCCTGCCCTGATGGTACTGGATGCGGTTTCACGTTTCATTCCCGGGGTGTTGGGTGACCCGCAGGGGGCTGAGGATGACAGTTTTGGGAATGGGTTGCTGGAATATCCGCAGTATACCCGGCCGGAAGAGTATCGGGGTTGGAAAGTTCCGCCGGAAATGTTAACAGGCAATCATGCCTTAATTGAACGATGGCGCAGAGAGCAGTCGCTTTTGAAAACGGCCCGCCATCGACCGGATTTATTGACCAGGGCTCCCCTGAGCCGTGAAGATCGGGAATGGCTGGCTGCTCATGTTCCTGATTGTTTTATTGGCAGTATCCATCATGATAATGAGGAAAAATGAAAAAACTTAATTACGGCAAGATATTTTTATTGGGTTTTGGTTTTTTCGGGGTGAGTGTTATATGGACCATTTACAATACTTTTGTTCCATTATTCCTTGCCAATAAGTTTCACCTGTCAGCAGCGCTGATCGGTTTTTTTATGACGCTGGATAATATTGCGGCTCTGTTTATTCAGCCTCCCGTAGGGGCCTGGTCAGATCGCCTGCGAACGCCCATTGGCCGGCGTATGCCGTTTATTTTAATTGGCGCTCCGATTGGCGCGCTCGCATTTGGATTAATTCCATTGGCGGCAGTGCTTCCTTTGTTTGTAGCCTGTACCAGTACCTTACTGCTCAGTATGGCTTTTTGGCGCACACCGGTGGTTGCTCTGATGCCGGATATTACGCCTTCGAAATATCGTTCACAGGGGAACGGAATTATCAACCTGATGGGGGGGCTGGGAACGATTATTGCTTCTCTGGTGGGCAGCACGCTTTATGAAATTAATGTTA
>CAZEEL010000061.1:0-13368 GCA_964511135.1 uncultured Leptolinea sp.
CTTAATCTTTCCTGAATGCAGAGCCTGAGAAATCATTTTGCGAACATAGCGGTTGCATTTCAGGGTTTGATCATTGATTGCATCCCGTTTGTACAACGTTATTAAATCCTCATACAGCGACCTGTCATAAGGACTTTCCGCGATCAAACCAGCCAGTTTGTCCGCCTCCTGAGCAAATTGCACATTTTCCCCTTTTTATTTTTTTCTGTATTTAAACGGGTAACACGCCGGTTTTTCGCCAACCCAAACACCCCCCAGGTAGGGTATGCGGAACGATAAAAAAATCAGCCCCTCTAAAAGAAGGGCTGACTGGTACGGTAACAAAATTATTATTATTTTAATTGTTTTATCAGATTGAATAAAACCATGATAGGAAGTGCAATGATCAACAATATAATACCAAATATAGACATGTCAATTACCTCCATTCAATAAACAAAATGCTTTTAATAAATTTTTGGACAGCGCCTGCTTATCTACTGCAGATAGCTTAGGATGGGTTAGATAATCCCTGACACAATCATTATACTCCTGTGCGCGGATAACGGGTATACCAGGCATATTCCTATCCCCTGTACAGATGATAAGAGTTTAAAAAACAAAATGCCCGACAGGGCATTAAGACCCTGCTGTATCTGCCGAGCCAATACAGCTCAGTGGATGAAGAAGATGTATTCAAAATATTATCGACGGAGGTAATAAAATGTCAACATGTGGTTTGGTATTGTTAATAATGATATTTCCGGTTATGGTATTGTTTAATCTGCTGAAAGAATTAAAATAGTCATAACAATTTATGTTTTACCCGTATCCTTCAGGCCCTGCCAAACAGGGCCTGATTTTTTTCTGCCGTTGCCTGGGGGATATGGGGATTTAATGAAGAATTTTCGCGACCGGCGCGCCTTTCAGATGTACGGGGTTGCCTCCCGCTGAGCCTGCCCCGGTTACGTCCGGCAGATGACGCTTTAAAACAGAGCGTTAAAACAAAAACCCAAGACACAGCCATTTAAGGCATGTCCTGGGGGGTAAGCTCCAAAATCCCTGTTCAGTTGTCCGAAGATTTCTCTTTGCGCAAAACATTACAGCACAAACGTTTTAGAAATTGTCTGCAATTATAGGGTTAATACCACAAAACTGCTCTCTGTTCAGGGAGCGCAATTTCAAAAATACCTGCCAATAAAATCCATAATATCTTCACCAATAAATACCCGTTCCTGATCTTCCGGTTCGTCGTCAGCGCCAAAACCACCTACGAGGTAGTCAGCGACTGAGCGAGACATCACAACAAGCTCATCATCTGACAAAACTGAAAGGTCATTCGTTACCTCGAAAGGCAAATTAAGCTTCCTGATATAAGAAACCTGTTCATCTTTCAACAGTGGTTTAATCTGATTTTCCATATCGCTTCTGATCCTTCGTGCCCGTCTCCCAAAGACGGATAAAATTGCCAAAATCATTCGGCGGTTTTCGCGGGGTGCATTCTGCCGGGCAAGCGAGCCGTGCTCAGCCCCGGCCCGGGTGAAACGGTTTGTTCCTGCGGGCGGGACACGCGGCGGGATGCCCTCATCCCGCCGTTGGTTCGATGCCGAAGGGTTGCCTGTTTCGCGGTTATGGCTTTTCGTGGGTTTCTTCGATTCCCAGCGAAATGCGGCCGCGTTCGGCTTCTACTTTCAGGATGGTTACATCAATGACGTCGCCCACCTGTAAAACCATCCAGACCGGAATTTGGGTGCGATGCAGCAGGCCATCCTGTTTGACGCCAATATCTACAAAGATGCCAAAATCAACCACATTGCGCACGGTGCCTTTCAGCCGTGTTCCGGGGGTCAGGTCTTCGATTTTGAGCATATCTGAGCGCAAAATCGGCGCCGGCGCATTCCGGCGCGGGTCACGCCCGGGGCGAATGAGCTGTTCGAAGATATCCTGCAGGGTTAATACGCCGCAGCCGATCTGTTCGGCCAGCTGGTGTACCGGTTGCTGTTGCAGCCGGGTAATGGCCTCTGTGCGTTGTTCGTATGAGGCGTCTGTTGATATGCCGGCCTGTCTGAGGATTGCTTCAGCCACCGGGTAGCTTTCAGGGTGAATGGCGCTGGCGTCCAGCGGGTTGGTTCCATTGCGAATGCGTAAAAAGCCGGCGCTCTGTTCGAAGGTTTTTGGCCCCAGCCGGGGCACCTGGCGAATGGATTCGCGGTCGGCAAAGGCTCCGTGTTCATCACGATAGGCCACCATTCGTTCTGCCAGGCTGCTGTTGATGCCGGAAACGTAGCCCAGCAGGGCCGGGCTGGCGGTGTTAACATCCACTCCGACACGGTTGACCACATCTTCAACCACGCCGGTGAGGGTTTCTGAGAGAGACGTCTGGTCTACATCATGCTGGTACATGCCTACGCCAATCGAGCGCGGGTCGATTTTGACGAGTTCGGCCAGCGGGTCCTGGACACGGCGGGCGATCGAAACCGCCCCGCGGATGGAGACGTCAAGATCAGGCATTTCAGCGCGTGCCAGCGGGCTGGCGGAATAGACCGAGGCCCCGGCTTCGTTGGTGATGATGTATTTGACTCCGCTGAGTTCACGGGTTATTTCGGCGGCCAGTTGCTCGGTTTCGCGTGAAGCGGTGCCATTGCCAATTGAGATCAGGGTTACCCCGTGTCTGGCGATCAGCGCTTTAAGCCTGGTTTTTGATTCAGCCCATTGATTTTGCGGCGCGTGGGGGTAAATGGTTCCTGTATCCAGCAGTTTGCCGGTAGGGCCAACGACTGCCAGCTTGGTTCCGGTGCGAAAGCCCGGGTCCAGCCCCAGAACGGTTTGCCCCTGCAATGGCGGCTGCCCCAACAGCGCCCGCAGGTTGGTGGCAAATACTTTGATGGCGTGAAGTTCGCCGGTAACGCTCAGCTCGCGGCGCACATCCCGTTCGATGGCCGGCAGCAGCAGGCGTTCGGCAGAATCTTCAATGGCCAGGTCAAGCTGGCCGCAGAAGGGTGAACCCGTATCCGGTTTGAAGTGTTCGGTAATGCAGCCCTTCCAGTCTTTGGGTTCGAGGGTAACCTTTACCCGCAGTATTTTTTCGCTTTCGCCGCGGTTAATTGCCAAAATCTGATGCGGGCGCAGCCGGTCAACCCGGGCAGAAAATGCATAGTAGACTTCGTAAACAGCTTTCTCATCCAGGGCGTCTTCGATCTTTTCAGCGCTGAGCACGCCCCATTGCATGGCCTTGCGGCGGGTAGAAGAGCGCACTTCGGCATGGTCGCTGATGGTCTCGGCTGTGATGTCGCGGGCGCCGGCCAGGGCGTCTTCAACGCTGGTTACCTGTTCATTTAAAAAGGGCTCTGCCATTTTTTCAGCGTCATTCGGGGTATGCGCCTGGGTTAAGATCATATCTGCCAGATCCTGCAGGCCATTTTCACGGGCAATGGAGGCGCGGGTGCGCCGTTTGGGTTTGTAAGGCGCATATAAATCTTCCAGCGCAGTCATATTGTCGGCTGTCTGAAGTTTTTCGAGCAGTTCGGGGGTCATCTTTCCCTGGGCTTCGATGGAAACAATAACGGCCGTACGCCGTTCTTCGAGCGCGCGGCCTTTTTCGAGCAGAGACTGTATCTGGCGCAGTTGTTCTTCATCCAATGTGCCGGTGCGTTCTTTACGGTAACGCGCGATGAAGGGAATGGTGGCTCCTTCATCCAGCAGTTCAATGGTTGCCGCGACCTGGTCAGGCCGCAGTGAAAGGGATTGGGCAATGTGTTTGTCTAAGTCGAGCATAAATATCGGCATCCTTTAGTGAGTTAAGTCAGGGGAATATTCTATCATGCAAAAAAATAATCCTGTCTGGAAACCGTGTCGGAAAATGAAGAAAAGATGGAAAAAACGAATAAGACAACAGACGTTTCAGACGTTTGCGGCAGGGGGCTTTCTCATAACAATGGATTTCTAATAAATGAATATCTCGAATACTTTGCCTGGCAGATCTTTTTCGGCATCAGAGAGTTGATCTGCATGCAGTTTTACTTCTTTCAGTTGCGGCAGCTTCAGCAGCGGAGAAAAATCCTGAATGGGGCAGTTCGTAAGATCGATTTTTTTCAGAAGAGGGAGGCGCTCGATACCTTCCAGCGATTGCAGCGTTGAGCCGTAGAAGGTCAGTGTCTGCAAAAGATCCAGACCTTCCAGCGCGGTGATTGATCGGATGGGTGTTTGACCCAAATTCAGCGCATCCAGACGCGGGCAGGTTTTGAGCGGGGTCAAATCGCTGACATAGGTGTTATACAAATCCAAAGAGCGCAATGACTGAAGCTTGGACAGCGGGGTGATATTGCTGATGGGGTTATGGTTCAGGCTGATGTTTTCCAGATACACTAATTCAGACAGGGGGGTCAGGTCAGTAATGTTTTGATATTCTATCGACAACTGACGTAAGTTTTTCAGTTTTGTCAGGTCCTGCAGGTTGATCAGGCTGCCGCGGCTGATCTGCGGGTCATGATGAACAAAGCCCTCGACATGTGCTTTGAATTCCTGAGCATTGGCTGCGGTTTGATTGCCAAAGATGTACAGATCGGTTACGGCCAAAGCATCCTGATGGGTGATCGCTTCATTTTCCGCTTTGCCGAGGCTGGCACGTACGGCTGCTTCAAGGATGGGTTCCTGAAAGACAAGCGGTGTGTCGGCCTGCTCTGTAAGAGCCTGCTCTGTCAGAACAGGCGCCTGTCTGAGAGGATTCAGAATCAGCCAGAACAGGCCTGTCAGAACGATCAGCAGGATGGCTGCTGCTGTCAGAATCTGTTTTTTCTGAATGATGGCGCCGGATAATTCTTCTTTCATCCGGGCTGGCGACTGGTAACGATCTTTTGGGTCCAGCGAAGTGCTTTTGGCCAGAACCCGTGCCAGTCTGGGGTTCAGGGGCGTCTTTTCTTCTGCTTTTTTCTCAATGGAACCGGTCAGCATCCAGCGCAGCAGAATACCCAGTGAGTAGATGTCTGTTCGCTGGTCGGTTTGGGCAAAGCCAAACTGTTCGGGAGCGGCAAAATCGCGTGTTCCCAGACACCAGGTATCTTCACGCAGCGAAGCTTTATACATTCTTGAAATGCCAAAATCAATCAGGGTGATGTTTCCATATTCATCCATAATGATGTTTTGCGGTTTGATATCCCGGTGAATGACCGGCGGAGTTTGATGGCTCAGGTAAATCAGGATGTTGCAAAGCTGCGCGGTGATTGAAACCGCCTGCTCTTCGCTGAGCGGGTGTTCCTGAACCCACTTGTCGAGAGACAGGCCCGGAGCATAGGTTTGAACCACACAATGCATGATCTCGTTCCGGTATTCGCCGATAAACCGTGGAACGCCTTTGTGATTCAGTGTTTTCAGCAAAGTCAGATCCTGAAGCGTCTGGAGCTGTGATTCATGCAGATGGCATTTGGCAATGCGATAGGCGCCGGTTTTGCGGTCTCTGATGATCAATGTTTCTCCGAATTCGTTATTGGAGAGACATTCCAGGGGTTCATAATCCTGCAAAAAATCTGCCGGAAAGCGGCTGTCATCAAAGTGATCCAAAAAACTTTTTACAAAAGCATCCATGTTCTTTTCCATAGTTAATTATCCTGCTGATACAGCAAAATCAGTCTCCTGAAGAATGGCCCAGGGCGGTCAGATTCAATGCCTGAAGCGTATTCTGAGTCTCGAAAATATCCTGCTGATTACGAATACAATAGATGACAGCTGCATCCCGTTTGATTCGCGGGTATAAAGGGCTTTTTTGGGCAATCTGCAGAAAGCTTTGGGTTGTTTCCAGATCCAGCTTCAGGCCAATGGCCAACTGAAGCACCTTGTCGCGCGACGGTTTGCGCGTGCCGTTAAACAATTGATGCCCATAGGTTCGCTCAATCCCGGAGTTTTTGATCACCTGTTCAGGAATAATTTTGCGGGCGTCGCATAACATTCTGAGATATTCCTGAAAAGAGGGAAGGTTCAAATCATCAGAATTATCCTGAATGAAGTTTTTCAGGTCAGATGTCTGAAACAGGCGTTTTAAGAGGGCGTTTGTGTTGGTCTTTGGATTCTTCATGACAGAGCAGCTTCCTGAATGATCTTTAATGTACGGTTTAACCCCGGTTGCAGTAAGAGCACAGAAGGATGAAGCGGGTGGATGCGCAACAGAAACAGCGTGTACATTTTTCCAGATAATTTTAATCCAATTTTTTCTCCACAGGGGATCGTTTCTGAATAATTGTCTCTGAATAATAAAAAAGTCATACGATTATTATATTTATAAAATCACAGGGCAGTCACAGAAACCGGCTCAGGGGTGACGTATAAAGCAAAATGATTTTGGGTTCATGATTACCAGGGGGAATTTCTGTTGAAAACTGAAATTCAGATTAGAATGAATGCCAGTAACCTGTGTTCAGAAATGTTGGAGCTTATCTCTGTGAAGATATGCCCAAAAACAGGACAGCAAAGGAGAAAAACAAATGAAAAAATACCGGTGTATGGTTTGCGGATATATCTATGATCCGGCGGTGGGTGACCCTGACAGTGATGTTGCGCCTGGCACGGCCTTTGAAGATTTGCCGGATGACTGGAAGTGCCCTGTATGCTTTGTGGGTAAAGAAGATTTTGAATGTGTAGAGGATTAAACAGACAGAAAAACAACCCTCCGGTGTTTGTGAACGATCTCGATCAGCGGTTGTGGTGGCGATAACAGATATTTTCTGAAATTGTCACACGGAAATCTGAAATAAGGGTAAAAGTGTCTTTCTGAAAGGTGCATTCATTCAGAAAGGCACTTTTTGTATTTATGCTGCCGAACCATGCAGCGGTTAAATGTATGAAGCATCATCTTTAAATTCTCTTTCAGTGTTTTAACGACCGTTGCGGATCATTCTGTGCGTGCCCCAATCAGGGGGCATTGTGAGGCCGTTTTTGGCCGAAGCCATCTGTTTTGGGAAAATGGATGGCTTCGCTGCGCTGCATGACTCTTCATCTCAACGAAAGATGTATCCCGCAAGTCTGTTCTTTTAAGCCTGATTAAGTTGTGCAGATATAATAGATTTAAGAGTAATTTTAAATGGACAGCGCTGTTGAAAACGAAACAGTTCAGGAAGAAGCCCCTTTCACGGGTGCTCAGGATGTATATGGTTACTTTAAAAAAAGTGGCATAAAAATTGCATTATTGAAATCTGTGCGCTAAAATACTATGTGGAGCGGTATGGTTATACCCAGCCGAAAAAAATGCGCAGAACCCTGATATTTCTTAAAAAAACGGGAGTGATTCTTTTCAGCCTGATGTTGGCTGGCTGTTCTGCTTTTTTTCCCTCTGATCCTTCAGGAATACATCGTGTCGATGCCCAATTAAGAGAGTTTTATACGACTTCAGGCGGTGAAGCGTTCTATGGGCCGGCCATTTCTGAAGTCGCGGTTCAGGATTATCTGCGCTGTCAGTTTATGGAAAATGCACGTTTATGCGTTAACACCAACATGCGGGGGCCTGAAAAGTATTCTCTTTCTCTGCTTGGCCGCCAGTTGGGTATTCCGTGGAATACGGATATTCCTGCCGACGCTGTTTTCTATGACTTTTCAGTGAAGCGCCAGGAATGGGGTGATTCGATGACCGGAAAACCCATTGGGCCGGTGCTGTATAACTATCAGGCCGGCCGGATTGAGCAGTATTTTGAAAGGGTGGGGATGTATCATGGCTTCGATGAACCGGCAGGCGTTGTTCATCTGTTGCCCTATGGCGATTTTGTGTGCGGAAATGCCTGCAAATATCCGTCACCGGTTGAGTTTAACCCGGTTACGGATGATTTTCCCTCTCCTTTGGCAGACGCTTTACAGGCATATGGCGGGGCTGTTTTCAGCGGCCGGCCTTTAACCCCGATGTATCCGGCGGATGATGGTAATCAGGAACAGGTATTCGCAAACCTGGTCGTTTATGCATCTCCTGATGATTTGGCAACCATCCATTTCCGTCCGGTTCCCATGCTGTTGGAGAATCTGAGCAGTGATTTGGTGCGGCAGACGTTGGGCCCGGAAGAAAACATGCACTTTGTTGCTTTACAGGATGATTTGGGGCACCATGTTCCCATCCCGTTTCAGATGTATGTTGACCAGCATGGCGGTGCAGATGTTTTTGGCGCGCCCATTTCAGAGCTGACTTTTGAGTCTGCTCGCAGGGTTTATCAGCAATGTTTTGAAAAGATGTGTTTACAATATTTTCCGCAGGCGGCTGATGCGTATAAGACTTTGCCAATGCCCCTGGGGCAGCGTTATTTGTTAAAATTCCGTCCGGTGGCCCCGGGCGGCGCTCTGCGGGCAGAAGATGTGCTGATGGTTGCCCACGAAGGCTCCCCGAAAATCAAATCGGGGGATCATCAAACGATCAGTATCCAGTTGTTGCAACTCTATTCAGGTCAGGCGATTTCGGGGTATATGCCGGTGATTATTGTGCGGAATGACAGGGGTGAGGTGCTGTTTGAGGGTGTTCTCCCCAAAACGGATGATGGCGGAAATTCGAGCATCACGCTTGATCCGCTGCCGGTGCAGCAGAACGGTGATCTTTTGTTATATCAGGTGTGCATCATTGAAAACACCAATGCGCCCATTTGTGTCAATGGTTCATATTTAATCTGGGATCGCTGAACGCTTTAAGGCGCCGGCTGGGCTTCAGCCGTGACCTGGGTCAGCTCTCCCTGAACGCAAAAAACCATCTGTCTGAAAGCAGTTTCTGAAGCCTGAATGTCGAAGCGGCGTACTCCGCAGCTTTGCCCTTGTTCATTGAAGGCGGTTAAGAGCAGCCAGATCTTTCCTTCAGCAGGCGGGTTGGAGAACCGGCCCGACACCCAGGCAGCATTTTTGGCAGATAAGATATCTGTATCCTCAATTTCAACGGTCAGCGGGTTCAGATCAGACCGGGCCGGGATGGCGCGGCTTAATTCTGCCGATGTGCGGCCATTCCAATCCGGGTCAGGCTCAAAAACGGCATATAAAACGGCAGTGCTGCCGGCTGGAATTTGCCGCAGGAGCGAACAGGCTTTTTTTTCTGTCAGGCTTCCGTCCTGTTTTTGATAGCGAAAGGTAATCTCTACACCTTCTGTCGCTGCAGGCAGCGGGTTGTGTACCTGGGCAAAGCAGAGGATACGCTGTTCGATGTCGCGGGCGCACCAGGCAGGGCTGACGCTTACTGGCAGAGGCGTCGGCTGTAAAGCGGATGTTTTTCCTTCTTCATCGGGAGCGGGAATGATTAATTCAGCTCCGTTGGTCAGTGCGTTGGGATTAACCAGCGGATTGGCGAGGATTAAAGAATCCAGCGAGAGGCCATACTTCATGGCAATGGAGATGAGAGTATCACCCTCTTTGATCACATGCACCCGTGGGGTGGGGGTGGCAGCTGCAGAAAGTATCTGAACCTCTTCAGATGCCGGGGTTGCTGTTTCGGTTGGATATTGGTATCGTTGAAGAGTCGGCCAGAGTTCCAGATGTGATTGCGGTGTTGAAGAGGTTGCAGAAGGCGGGGTTGCATGGTTGACCGGGGAGCAGGCAGAAAGAATACCGTGCCCTGTCAGGGCCAGCCACAATACCATGCGAATATGGAATGAAGTTTTCATGGCGGGATTATATCATGCAGCCTGCGTGAAACTTTTAAGCAGATTATTCCGGGAAAATGAAGATCCGGTTTCCATCCCGGGCCGGGTAGCGTTGAATGGGCAACCCGAAAACATTGCTCAGGGTTTGAGCCGTGAGTACCTGCTCCGGGCTGCCGATGGCCGACAGGCGGCCCGCCTGCAGAGCGGCAACTTTTCCGCAGAACCGTTCTACCAGATTAAGGTCGTGCATGGCCATCAGCACAATCAGGTTTTTATCAACGGATAATTGCCGGATGGATTCAAGCAGCGAGAATTGATATTGCAGGTCGAGATGCGTGGTTGGTTCATCGAGCAGCAATATCGGTGCGTTTTGGGTCAGGGCGCGGGCAAGCAAAACTCTTTGTTGCTCGCCGCCTGACAGTTCCCCCAGTTTTCGCGGGGCAAGTTCCCAGGTTTGGGTTTGCTGCATGGCCTGTCTGGCGATATCTCGATCTTGCTGTTCCATATCTCCCAGCCAGTTTAAATAAGGAGTTCTGCCCAGAATCACGGTCTGCCAGACGGTAAAATCGCCGGGAAGCTGGTGGGCCTGCGGCACTACTGCAATGGTTTTGGCCCGTTCCTGCGGGTTGAGTGAGGTCAGGTTGTGACCCAGGGCAGAAATGTTTCCCTGGATGATGGGAATTACTCCGCTGATGGTACGAATCAGTGTGGTTTTGCCTGACCCATTGGGGCCAATTAAAGCGGTCAATTCTCCTGGCAGGGCTTCCAGAGAAATATCTTCAATATATGGTTTGCGGCGGTACCCTGCGGTTACGGAAGACAGACGGAGCATATTATTCCTGTTCTTTCTGGCTGCGGCGGAGAATCCAGATAAAGAAAGGCGCTCCGGTCAGGGCGGTAATGATTCCTGGCGGAATTTCCTGCGGGGCCAGAATGACCCGCGCAAGAACATCGGCCAGCAGCAGAAAGGCGGCCCCGCCCAGGCAGGAAAGGGGAAGAATACGGCGATAATCTGATCCATCCCACATCCGAATTATGTGAGGGATAATCAGCCCAACAAACCCAATAATGCCGGTAAAGGAAACAGCCGCCGCAGTGGCCAGCGATGAGGCTGCAACGATGATAAAGCGCCGCTGCCGGATGTTTAGCCCCAGTTGCTGTGCCTGTTCCTCTCCAAATTGCATGACATTCAGGCTGTATCCCATCGTGAGCAGCAGCCCGATTCCAGGGATGACATAGGGCAACATGGCCAATACCGGCTGCCAGCCGCTCAGACTCGACCCGCCCATCATCCACATCATGGCCCGGCGCATTTCATTCGTCGATTTAAGGATGACGAAGGAGGTCAATGCGTTGGTAAACGAGCTGATTGCAACGCCTGCCAGAATCAGACCGGCAGAAGACGATGTGTGATGGGTGTGAGCAAGGGCAAATACCAAACCTGCTGTGAGCAGCCCGGCAGCAAAAGCTGCTGTTGGAATGAAAAAGGGGGCGGCCGCCTGGCTGGAGCGGAACATGGTCATGGCGATGACGGCCCCCAGCCCGGCCCCGGAAGCGACACCAATGACATAGGGGTCGGCCAGCGGGTTACGAAAGATTCCCTGATAGGCTGCCCCGCTGGACGCCAGCGCTGCGCCGGTCAGTCCCATTAAAACGGTACGCGGCAGGCGGAGTTTAAAAATGATGGCTGCCCAGGGTGAATCGACCGACGTGAGCGTACCGCTGATGCCCTGCCAGAGGGTCGCGAAAAAATCTTTGGGGGGAATAAAAACACTGCCCACCATGACACTGAGCGCAATTGCACTCAGAAGAAGGATAAATGCCAGCCAAAAATGATGCGCAGTGTTTTTCATGATCCGGTTTTCAGAAAGCTGACTCAGGGGTTCAGTTCCGGATGGATTGTTTTCAGCAGAAGTTCCAGCCCATCAATCAGGCGGGGGCCCGGCCGTGAAACGAGGTTATCGTCAAAGGCAAAAATTTTATCCTCCTGAACGGCTTTTATGCTGTTCCAGCCTGGGCGGGCTTTAACCATTTCAGCGCTTACACCGTATGCGGCGTCGCCCAGCAAAATAATGTCGGGGTTTTTAACGATCAGGTCTTCCTGGCTGATTTGAGCCCAGGCGCTGTCAAGATTGCCGGCCGCGTTGACGCCTCCGGCCTGCCGGATCAGCGAATCCATAAACGTGCCGGGGCCGGTTGTCCAGGGTTTGGCGGGGTCAGATGACCCATCAATTTCGTAGAATACCAGCGGCTGTGTTTCTGCTTTTTGAACGGCCGCTTCAACTTTTTCTACACGGGCCTGCAGTTGGGCGGATAAGGCTTTGGCTTCTTTGATATGGCCGGTCAGTTGCCCGACTGTTTCAAGATTGGCGTACAGGCCCGGCAGGTCGCCTGGGTTTGAAAGGTAAAAGACCCGCAGCCCGAGATTTTCGAAAGATTGAATCAATTCCGGAGAGTTGATTTCAGCCAATAAGATCAGATCAGGCTGCATGGCGGCAATCTGTTCCAGATTAAAGTTTCCCATTGAACCGCCGAGGTCAGGCAGGGCGGCTGCCTCAGCCGGATAGTCAGAAAACGAATCGCGCCCGATGACCTGTTTTCCGGCGCCAATGGCAAACAACAGTTCTGTATTGGAAGGCGCCAGCGAGATGATCTTTTGTGCCGGCTGGGTGAATTCTACTGAACGATCCAGACCGTCTTTTATGGCGGCGGGTACGATGGATTGGTGCGGCAGAACCAGAAAGCTGATGACCGATAACAGAATCAGCAATCCGGCGATGATGAAAATTCGTTTGTTTCTGGTGGACATTTCTACTCCTTAATTATCCAAATGACAGTGTCCGTAAAAGCACGGTAAAACAAAAACCCCTGCCTCATGGCAGGGGTGATAACTCAGGGCGACGCACGGCTGAAATCGCCGGGGTTCCCACCTCCTTTCTGCGAGGATTGTGGCAAACGCTGCCTGGTGGGCGACCTGACTCAATCAACAGGTGATTTTACAGTTGCGCAACAGCACCGGACTTGCACCGGTTTCGCCTTTGGGCCGTTCCTTCCGGGGAAAACAGCACTCAGACAGCCAAGTATTGAATTGCTTTGATTGTATGGGGCGTTGGGGGTTAAGTCAAGGAGAATGACAGGAGAAGGACTACCGTGGCATTAAAATCACACACTGCTTTTAGTTCTATTAAGTAATGTTTTTTCTCAGCTTTATGACAGAAATAATGGTCAGTTAAATGATCTTTTTCAAAGCTGCGGGTATCTGACGGTATCATACCAACGAATCTGTCATAATCATTAACACTCGGCTTTGTATTTTGTTGCTTAATGTGCAGTTGAACTCAGCGATAAACTGGAATTTGCAGGGATGCAGGGGGATGCTTATAAATTCTTTTCTTATTCAAAGTTACCTGGAAATTTAATTAAACTTGCTGAGAGCGTTTATTTATAAGATGTCGAATACCTGTACTCAAAATAATGATTGCTCCACAAATCAATAATAAAAATCCTGCAGGAATCAGGAAAAATTTCTCGTGCAATATGCCTGATGCATCAACATACTCTGCCGATAATGTTTTAATTATGAAGCAAACAAAGCCAGATAACATCAGAATACCGCCAATTACCGCAGATATCCGATTCATCTTAGCTCTTCCTGATTTACTGCCGTCATTAATGATTTCTTTTGTCATGTTCTTGTTCATTTGATTTCCTCCAAAGATTAATCGATCCCTGAATAAACAGATACTCCTCTAAAATTCTTACTATATTCTTAATCCTGCAACCAGGACTTTATTATCATTATTCC
>CAZEEL010000062.1:0-13343 GCA_964511135.1 uncultured Leptolinea sp.
ATAAACTCAGAACTTCATAAATAATGCCAGAATGAAATAATAACGGCCGTTTGGGTGCCCCCCTACACCCATCATGGAATCAGAGCAAGACGACCGTTTTTTTGGCCGCCCACGCGCCATCCATAAACTGCACCCGTTTCAAAAAAAATTGAGCAATCCGTTTGCTTAATCCTGCCTGCGGGTAAACTTTCTGTTTCGCTTCTTGGCATCAACATACGCTTCCTGAATAGCAAGCATCATGGCATCGATATCCTCTTCTGCGGTTTCACCCGCAGCAAAAATACCGGTCAGTTCAGCAACCAGTTGCTCAGCCCGGATTGCAGACAGAGATTGATCAGCCGATTCAAATTTCAGAGTAAAAGTTTCGTTTTCAGCAAGCAGGTAATTGACATCGCAGTCCAGCGCCTGTGCCAGCTGAGCATAGATGCTGCGCTGCCTGGGATAGCGCTCATCAATCTCATAATTCCGAATCGTACGCAGCGACAAACCACAGAGATCGGCAAGCTCGGTTTGTGTCAGATTTTTTGCTTTTCGAAGCTGACGTATCTTATCTGCAAATTTCATACGGCTCCTCCAATGGGTAATCTGATTGCCTAGCGGCAATCGCCCGCCCACTTAACAGGTAACTGAGATGCCTCTGCTATACCTCAGGCAAGTTACTTGCCTGTTATTGTAGACAGCCAGGGCCATTCCGTCAAGAAATAAACCAACTTTTGTTAGCGCAAAATCAGATTATTTCCATTTTCGGAAACAAAAAAATCGCTCGCTATACGAAACTGCAAAAAAGACCCAGAGGCTCAGGGCGCTGACGAATTTGAATAAGAAACCACCATACAAAATATGACTCAGAAGAAATTTGCGTCAAAACAGGAACCGTTCCATCCGGAAAAACGGAAGCATGACCAAAACCGGAAAAGAAATTTGTCTGCCGGAATGGGCCGCTTAAATGACGAATCAATGACAATGCAAATGTCAAATCAATGTCAAATCAAATTGACGAACCTCCCTCCTTCATGCTACACTTATTCAACCTTAACGGGAACACTATGCCTGCTGCTGAACTGATCGCCATTGGAACTGAATTACTGCTGGGAGAAATCCAGGACACAAACACGCGTTTTCTCACCCGAGCTTTCCGTGATTTGGGAATCGATGTATATCGATCCACTTTAATTGGAGACAACCCGGATCGTATCGCAAACCTGATTACAGAAGCCCTCCGGCGCAGTGACATATTAATGACTACCGGAGGTCTTGGTCCAACCATAGACGATCCAACCCGTGAAGCCGTTTCCCGGGCCATGCAGGCCCCCCTGGAATTTCATGAAGATCAGTGGGAAATCATACTCAAACGGTTTACAAAAATGGGCCGAACTCCAACCAATAACAATAAAAAACAGGCCCTGTTTCCACGGAACGCAAAAGTAATAAAAAACGACGTTGGAACAGCCCCGGCATTTTTCTTTGAAACCCAGGGAAAAATCATCATCTGCGTGCCAGGCGTTCCGCGAGAGATGGAATATATTTTCACGCAGGAAATTATTCCCCTGCTCAATCAAAAGTATGATCTTAATTCCACGATCCTTGCCAGAGTATTGCATACCTCAGGGATCGCTGAATCTCAGATTGACGAATGGATTGCCGAATATGAACTTTCGGAAAACCCCACCGTCGGGCTGCTGGCACACTCTGCCCAGGTAGATATACGAATTACCGCAAAAGCCAAAAACAAAACTGCCGCAGAAAATATGATTCAACCCATTGCAGACCTCATCATCCAAAAAGTCAAAACAGGGTTTTATGGTATGGATGACGTCACAATGGAAGATGTGGTTACATCAAAACTGAATGCACTGAATAAAAAAATGTATGCGGGTTTATACGGAAATGCAGATAACCAATTATTGCAGCGTTTTCGTCAGGCCGGCACACCTCTTTCTGAGTACCATATCACTGAAACACCCATTCAGAACGAAGTTAAGGCTCGGAAAACCGCAAACGATTTACAGAATCAATATGGTGACAGTGTTATTTTTCTGGCAGATATTCAGTCATTTGACTTTACCCATCATCTGCAACTTGCTCTTCTGAATGACAATGTCTGGAAATATGAACTGCGATCTTTCGCTGATTCGACAAACACCAACAGTTTGTGGATTTCCAACAGTATTCTGGATTTTCTGCGACGTAATCTATAAGGAAAATTTTATGACGCCCAAACACATTGATACTCTCCTGATAAACGCTCATGTGCTTACAATGGATCAAAATCTGACGCAATATCCAATGGGTGCAATCGCCATTGAGAACAACCAGATCGTAGCTGTCGGCTTACAGGCAGAAATCGAGAAAGAATATATCGCTGACCATATCCATGACTGTCAGGGCATGCTCCTTATGCCTGGTTTAATCAATGCCCATACCCATGTGCCCATGACGCTTCTCAGAGGCCTGGCGGATGATTTAAGGCTGGACGTCTGGCTGATGGGATATATGATGCCGGTTGAAAGAGAATTTGTCAGTCCGGAGTTTGTCACCCTGGGCACCAAACTGGCCTGTGCCGAAATGATCCGCAGCGGAATCACTGCATTTGCAGATATGTATTATTTTGAAGACCAAATCGCTCAGACGACAAAAGAGATCGGCATGCGGGCACTTTGTGCCCAGAGCATCACAAAATTCCCCACCCCGGATGCTGCAAGCTATGAACAATCCCTGAAATACGCTGAAGAATTTATTAAAAAATGGAAAGGCGATTCGCTGATCATCCCGGCCATTGCCCCCCATGCAGTTTATACCTGCACCGATGTTATCTGGAACGAAGCAACCAGAATCGCCGTTGAAAACGACGTTCCGCTTCATACACATCTTGCTGAAACAGCCCAGGAACAGGAAAATAACCGCCGCGAGTTTGGTATGCCGGTTGTGCCCTACATAAAAAAACAAAATGCCTTTGAAGCCAAAATACTGGCAGCCCACTGTGTACATGTAGACGATGGTGAAATACGAACCATGCAGCATGCCAAAGCCGGGGTAGCGCACAACCCGACTTCGAATTTAAAACTGGCATCGGGAATTGCACCGGTAAAAAACATGCTGGATATGGGCTTAAACGTTGGAATCGGAACCGATGGTCCGGCATCAAACAATGATCTGGATATGTTCGAAGAAATCCGTCTGGCAGCCCTGTTGGCAAAAGTTCATTCCAACGACCCAACCAGCCTGCCAGCACAACAGGCCCTGCTTATGGCCACCCGTATGGGGGCCGAAGCCATCCATATGTCTGATATAACCGGCTCACTGGAACCCGGAAAAAGAGCCGACCTGATTTTGGTAGACCTCCGTCACACCCACAGTCTGCCAACATACAGCAGAGATTCCAACAGCATTTACGCGCAAATCGTCTATACCGGCAAAGCAAATGATGTTGACAGCGTCATGATTAACGGTCAATGGGTAATGCAAAATCAAAAACTGTTAACCCTTGACGAAGCCAGCCTCTTTAAAGAAGCCCAGGAGTATGCAGATCGAATTGATGTATTTTTAATCAAACGGGAAAAATCTGTTTTATCCAAACTCATTGCAATTGGCGGAGCCAGCGAAGAAGAAAGCTTTGAAGTACAGGTCAAAATAAGAACCACCAGACTCAAAGAAATTGAAGAGAACCTATTAAATTCTGATCAGATTTCAATCATCCGCAGGCGCCATTATCGTGAATATGACACCTACTTCCTTTTTGAAGAAAGAGAACGCTTACGCTACAGGGAAGACCATTTCATTGACGAAAAAGGAGACATCACCAGCGTTCGCGGCCGGCTGACCCATATCGATGGCGAAGCTGAGAGAAAGTTCTCCAATCGTGTACTGCTTTCACGTTCAAGATTCTATGCGCCCGCAAATCACAGCCTGAGATTCTATCAGGAATACTTCAAACCTGTTACAAAACAGGAAATCATTAAAAATCGTGTTCGATATTTGATTACATTTAATGGGACTGATTTTTTCATTAATTTTGATACAATTGAAGCTCCAAAGATAGGAAGCTTTATTGAGATTAAAAGCAGAACCTGGAGCTTATCGGATGCGGAGAACAAATCGAAACTGATTTCTGCTCTTTCGCAAACCCTGGGAATATCTCTTAAAGATACCCTCCTGGATGATTATTTTGAATTAATGGAAATAAACACTCATGACTAACCCTAAAAAGAACAAACCTTTGTCCGTTTTATTTACATCATCCGAAGCAGACCCGTTTATTAAAGTAGGCGGTCTGGCTGATGTATCCGGTTCTCTGCCCAAAGCAATGCTTGAGTTAACCAACGGCAATAAAAACAATCGTGAGCTGGATATTCGCCTGGTCATTCCCTACCACAGCGGCGTTCGAGCAGATGCACAAACCGTTACCAAAGTAATTGACTATTTTGTTCCATACGGAGATCGCTTTTATCCAACCACAATTTATGAAACCAGAATAGGCGCACTGCCGGTTTACCTGATATCCAGTGATTGGATTCGCAGCAGCGATCGCGTATATGACCTGGAAGTAATGCAAACAGCCCGCAAATACCTGTTTTTTTCAAAGGCCGTCTCCATGCTTCCCGAGGCATTAGACTGGCCGGTTCAGATACTGCATGCCAACGACTGGCACACCGCCCTGACAATCCCATTGCTGCAACAAAAATACGCTTATCCCATAAAAACCCTATTAACCATTCATAATTTACCGTTTATGGGCAGCGAAACCAGAGGCATGTTAGACAGAATTGGTCTCGAACCCATTCACTATCCCAAACTGCCGGATTGGGGCGGTGAAATCCCGCTTCCGATTGGCAGCGCGCTGGCAAATCAGGTTGTGGCAGTTTCTCCAACCTATGCAAAAGAAATCATGACGCCGGAATTTGGCTATGGACTTGAAAACTTCTACAGCTCGATCCAATCACGCGTCAGCGGAATATTAAATGGGCTGGACCTGGATCTATGGAATCCCCAAACCGACCCCTACATTCAGGCCAACTATTCCAGCACAGATCTCAGCAAACGCGAAGAAAACAAACGACTGCTGCAACAGCAGTTTGCATTAACCAAATACCCTGATTCACCATTGATTGTCATGATCAGCCGCTTTGATAATCAAAAAGGGATTGATCTGGCTTTACAGGCGCTGCGCAATCTTGACCATACCCCCTGGCAGGCCATCTTCCTGGGAAATGGCAGCCCTACGCTTGAGAAAGCCGCCAGCGATCTTGCAATCGCATACCCCGATCGGTTCCATTTTGAAAACCGCTTTGACAACCCGCTCTCTCATCGGCTATACGCAGGAGGCGACATCATGCTAATTCCATCCCGCTATGAACCCTGCGGACTGACTCAGATGATCGGAATGCATTATGGAATCATTCCGGTAGCCCGAGCAACCGGCGGATTGAAAGATACCATCAGTCCTTTCATCAACAACCCATTAACCGCTACCGGTTTTCTGTTCGATAAAATTGACAGCGATGAACTCACCAAAGTCCTGCAAAGAGCATTGGTCGTTTTCCCGCAAAAAGACCTTTGGACACGGCTGCAATTAAATGCGATGAATCGCGATTTTTCCTGGAAAAAATCTGCAGCCCAGTACATGACTTTATATCAAAACCTCGAAGCCAGCGCCTTATGAAACTGCCTCGTTTATCCGGAATTTTATTGCACCCCACCTCTTTCCGCGGGCCGGATGGAATCGGAGACTTCGGCCCGGAAGCGTATGCCTGGGTTGATTTTCTGCATGCCAGTAAAACCCATTTATGGCAAATGCTCCCTCTGGGCCCAACCGGTTATGGAGATTCGCCCTATCAAAGCTTTTCAGCCTTTGCCGGTAACCCTTACCTGATCAGCCCGGCTTTATTGCCTGAAGACGATTACCTGTCCGTATCCGATCTCGAAAAACGCCCGCAGCTTCCGGAAGATCAGGTTGATTATGGCGCTGCCATTCAATGGAAAAAAGAAATCCTGGCAACCGCCTTTCAACATTTTCTGAAATCAAAGCGAAAAGAATCATTCAATGAATTCAACGCATTTGTTGAAAGCCAACGCCATTGGCTGGATCATTATTCTTTGTTCATGGCCATCAAAGATTCTCAAAATCAACACTGCTGGTTAACCTGGCCCGATCCACTTAAATTACGCGATCCAAAAACACTGGAATCTTTCCGCCAGTCGCATCAGAACGAAATCATGGCCTGTCAATTCCAACAAATGCTGTTTTATCGCCAATGGCAACGTTTAAAATCATACGCAAACGCATTACAGGTATCCATTATAGGAGATGTTCCCATATTCATCTCAATGGACAGCTCGGACGCCTGGGCCAATAAAGAATTATTTTCGATTGACGAACGGGGAAAACCTGCCTTTGTTGCCGGCGTTCCCCCGGATTATTTCTCTCCGACCGGGCAATATTGGGGAAACCCCCTCTACTGCTGGGAAAAACATGCCGCCTTAAATTACAGTTGGTGGATTCAACGCATGAAATCCTCTTTTGCTCTCTTTGACTGGGTTCGATTGGATCATTTTCGCGGTTTTTCTGCATACTGGAAAATCCCTTACGGCAGCCCATCTGCTGAAACCGGTTTTTGGGAAAAAGCGCCCGGCCACAGCTTTTTCACCGCTTTAAAAGCCGAATTTGGAGAATTGCCCATTATCGCAGAAGATCTGGGCGTCATCACGCCGGATGTTGAACAACTGCGGGATCAGTTTGACTTCCCGGGGATGCGTGTCATGCAATTTGCATTTAATAATGACGCCACTGATCAGTTTCTGCCTCATAATTATGTCAACAATACCGTTGCTTATACCGGAACTCACGATAATGACACAAGCTGCGGATGGTATGAAACCGCCAATCCGCAGGAAAAAGCTTTCTGTCAGAAGTATGTAAACACAGAGGATGAAACAACCATTCCCTGGAATATGATTCGAGCCATCTGGGGATCTGTGGCCGCCTTTGCCATCGCCCCCATGCAGGATTTTCTCAATCTGGACGGAAAATCCCGAATGAATTTTCCCAGCCGCCCCTGTGGAAACTGGAACTGGCGTCTTCCCCCTGGATGGAACACCCCTGAACTGCAGGAAAAACTGACAGAACTCAATACGATCTTTTTACGCTGAAGCAGGAGATATCTGCAACCCGGTTTTAATCCGGGCGCAACAGCGCCATTTTTTCAACGGTTATCGGCATAAAAATGGTTAAGGGTCTCCTGAAGCTTTGTCACAGAGAAAGGCTTCCCATGAGCCGGAACAATGGTCTTTGCTCCGGCTGCAATCAGGCGTTGCATACTGGCATACATCTGATTCAGATCATTGTAGCAAATCGGGCGGTAAGATGTACCGGCAAACTTCAAAAAATTCGAAGCCGCATCCCCCACAAAAGCCGTACCATCATCACATAATACGCTCATGGAATCTGGAGTATGTCCTGGCGTAAACAGAATATCAGCATCCACCCCCAGAGAGCGTAACACCTGTTGATCATCCCCATCCACCAGAATATCAGAGTCGTTGATTAAAACCGGAGGATAGAGCGTGCTTTTCTGAAACCACTGAAAAATGAACAGCAAACATTGCATCCGGAAGGTTATCAAATAATCTTTATCTTCAGTCTGATTATTGCCCTGAGCCAGCAAAGGCACTGACGTTTTTTGAACAATTAAAGGAATATCAAATTCATATTTCAGCCGGTTTGCAAAACCGGCATGATCACTGTGATAATGCGTAAGCAACAGGTATTTGATCCGGTCAATCGAAATTCCGACCCGGGCCAGCTCTTTCCTGAACTTTTCATAATCTGTTTCATAGCCGGTATCGATCAGCAAATACCCCCCCCTGCACAGAAGCAAATAAACAGCCGTAATTCCCAAATTCAGATCAATAAAATTCTTCACCCTGAGCGCTCCATTCTCAACATGGACAGGCTGCTTTATCCTTTAAAAATAACACAACCAAACCGGATCATGAATCATCCAAAATATTTCTTGATGACTATTATTTTATCAGAGTATTATTTGATCAAAGGATAAAGGTATTTTACTTCAAACACCCAAAACATTAAACTGCAAACCAGCCGGCAGACCATTGACGGCACAAAAGAAAAACCGGGCTCACAGAAGCATTATGACTCCCGCATCGTTGGAAATTCATAGAAAACAGAGAACGTTTTAATCAGCAGACAGACTTTACAGTTGAAAATACTGTTTTCAGTCGGCACTCACCCACGCCATCGGGCTGAACGAATATATCTTCCATTGACCGCCATTTGTGGCAGGCACGCAGATAGCAGCTTTCCTCTCGCATTTTGGTATGTGTCGGTCAGATAATCGCAAAATTTTAATTTTTTATTAACCTGTCATAAAAGAAAATTAACCATCGCAATGATCATTGCAGATTATCATCGAACAATGAATGAAGACACAACCATGTTTAAAGGGGTCAGAGTTCTATCCATCGGAGCAATTATTACTACACTGATAGATGCCATCATTGGTATTTTCTATTCAACCGGTGCTCTCACGAAAACTGTTCACAATATTTATGGCCAGGAAATTGTTCTCTTTGGAGACGGAATATACGCCAACGATTCGCTTTTGAAAGCTGGAGCTGCCAAAGGAACCGACATGGTAATGATTCTTGTTGCTTGCATGTTATTTGTAACCATTACCACATTAAAAAACAAACCCTATGCCGCTCTTTTACAGGCAGGGCTGTTGTCTTGTTTACTGTATTCGTCTGTCTGCCTGATTATGGGAGTAAGCTTTAATCGTCTGTTCCTGATGTACTTATTGCAGTTTTCTTTTTCATTATTTGCATTTATTCTGTCCGTTTCAAATTTACTGCAAAAAGATTGTTTCTCTGAATCTGTCTACAATAAAAAGTTCAAAGGTACGGCAATATTTTTAATGGTAGGCGCCTGCTCTGTTTTGATATGGCTTGAATTCATTATTCCGGCAGTTATTACAGGCATCCCTGGCGCTTTTATCGAAATCTATACAACCGAACCTACCTATGCCATTGATTTGGGAATTATCTTGCCGTCCGCTGTCTTTTGCGGTATACGTCTGCTTCAACAAAACAAAATTGGATACAAACTGGCCCCGGTGCTTTTAACCCTGGTTTCATGTGTAGGCATATGCGTTATTACACAGACCATTGTTCAGTATACACTTGGAATACGATTAAATTCAGGACAATTCGTTGGCTTGGTACTTTCATTTATCATTTTAGGATCAATAGCAACTGTACTGAATATAAAGCTGCTTAAATACGCAAAATAAACACACAAATCCTTTTATACTTGTAAATTCAGGAATTGCCCACCCATCATGGTTCCTGATCACACAAGGGATATTTTTTGCTCAGACAGACTGAGTAACTCCGTAAAATTTATATAAAACAGACGCGGTTGGTGAATACAATCTTTCAGAATGAACATGCTCAGGAGCAGATCTTTCGTTGGATGAAGAATCACGCGGGTGACAGCGAAACAGTCTGTTCCGTGAAAGAATTTAAGCCGGATGTTTTCTATAGATATACAAGATATACAAACGACAGGATGGCAGATTGTCCAAAAAGCAACAGACATGTTACAATTTTTCCTGTGATAAAAAAAATTATTAAAACGGTCTTTCTTATTCTCCTCCTGCTCATTCTTTTAACCGGAGCAGGAATTCCTCTGATAACCTGTTTATCCAGCTATCATAAAATAGTACAATCGGACGAAGCCCCCCAAAAAAAGGTGGCCATTGTTTTCGGGGCCGGGTTACAACCAAACGGCCGCCCTTCACCCATCCTCAGCTATCGGGTAAAAACTGCCGTAGAACTCTATAAAAAAGGCAAAGTGCAGTATCTTCTCATGAGCGGCGATAACCGCTTCGTTGATTATAACGAACCAGGGGCCATGAAAAGCTATGCCATCGAGCTGGGTGTACCTGAGGAACACATTGTCCTCGATTATGCCGGCCGGCGCACTTACGATACCTGCTATAGAGCAAAAGCCATTTTTGGAGTACAGGAAGCCCTGCTGGTTACCCAGCGCTATCACCTGCCCAGAGCGCTTTTTATCTGCAACGAACTGGGGCTTAACGCGATCGGCGTAGAAGCAGACCCGCTCACCCAACGTCCATATTCGATGCTGATCTGGTGTCTCCGTGAAATACCGGCCCAGTGGGTTGCCGTTTACGATGTATGGTTTCGTCACCCGCTTCCGATTTTGGGCCCCTATGAGCCGATCGAATAACCGGCAATCCTGACGCAGGCAACCATCACCAACCTTTGTGACGATGAAACAAATCGCTGCCGCTTGCAGCATGACCGGTTACGCATCCCCCCCGCCAGGGTACTGCCAACGGCATGAAAGAACCGATCATCAGCGGCTGCACGATACCCTTTCAAAAATTAGGAAGTTTATCCCATTCGCATAAACGAAATCCATCCTTCAAACCCGTCGATCATAAGCAGGAATCCGGAAAAAGATGATGATCAAAAGCATAGAAGCCGGTATAAAAAACTCCGATAACAGGCATCATTCTTGCACCATTACTGCAGACCAGGAACCCTATCCTTGGAGAATATCATGAATCGTGAAAATGCATTAATCATTGTAAAAAACCATGTAAAAAACCCCCACCTGATTAACCATATGCTGGCAGTTGAGGCAGCCATGCGGCATTATGCCGAAAAATATGGCGAAGATATTGAAAAATGGGGAGTTACCGGCCTTCTGCATGACTTTGACTGGGAAATTCATCCCACGGCAGAAGAGCACCCCACGGCAGGCGCCCCCATTCTCAGAGAACTCGGGGTTCCTGAAGACATTATTCAGGCCATCCTCAGCCATGGAGACCACACCGGAATTCCGCGAACAGCCCTTCTGCAAAAAGCGCTGTATGCCAATGATGAAATCACCGGCATGATCACTGCCGTGGCATTGGTTCGCCCGTCTAAATCTCTGTATGATTTGAATGCATCCTCTGTCAGAAAAAAGTGGAAAGACAGGGCATTCGCAGCAGGCGCCAACCGCGAAGAAATGGAAAACGGCGCCCGGGAATTGGGGGTAGACCTTTGGCAGCATGTTGATGAAGTGATTATCGCCATGCGAAAAATAGCACCTGAATTGGATCTGGCAGGTAACTTGCAACCTGTTCTGTAAGTATTGGACCGGAGTAAACAGTAAATAAGGAGTTGAGAAAATGGCATTGACTGGCAAAGGAATGATGATCTGGAAAATCCCCTCATGCGAAGGAGGGAATGCTGCACAAATTGCCAATGTTGCCAAAGCAGGCGGCTTTACCCATATCCTGATAAAAATTGCAGACGGAACATATTCATATAATGTTGACCGCGCTACCAAAATCGATCTCGTCCCGCCGGTCGTAGCGGCGCTGAAAGCCGCCGGCATTCAGGTATGGGGATGGCATTATATATACGGGGATCTTCCTGCCGCAGAAGCGCAAACAGCCGTAAGACGAACCCTCTCTCTGGGGCTGGATGGGTACGTGATCGATGCTGAAAAAGAATTTAAACAGCCCGGCAAGGATACCGCCGCCCGCACCTATATGACCGAATTACGCAGAGGCATGCCAAACATGCCCGTTGCGCTTTGTTCCTATCGATTTCCTGCACTGCACCGTGAATTCCCCTGGAAAGCCTTCCTGGATAAATCAGACTTCAATATGCCTCAGGTATACTGGCAGGAAGCGCACAACCCCGATAAGCAGATGGAACGTTGCGTAAAAGAATTCAAGGCCTTAAGCCCCTCACGGCCCATCATGCCTACCGGGCCGCTGTACCCGGCCGGAGGCTGGTCAGCCACCGCTTCAGAACTGGTACTCTTTATGGATACCTGCAAACGGCTGGGCATCCCGGCCGTCAATTACTTCACCTGGGATTACAGGAACCGGCTGTCCAGTCAATGGAATGCGATTTATGGGTATAAATGGGGAAATGATTCAGTCAGTCAGGACGTTCCCGCTCTGTACATTGCTGCATTAAATACACGGAACCCGGATAACTGCGTTGCACTCTATACCAAAAATGCCATTCGCATCAACGCTGCAAGAATTGCGCAGGGCGCTGATTCACTCCGTGCATATTTCAGCAACCTGTTTACCACCGTATTGCCCAATGCAACCTTTCAACTAACCGGTATTACCGGAAAGAATTTCTCCCGTCGTTTCACCTGGACAGCCACCAGCTCAAACGGCGCCGTGCGAAACGGCAGCGACACCATTGGAATCGTCAACGGCCGTATCGGGTATCACTACAGCTTCTTTACCCTGTCGTAGCGGACACACCCAACAAAAAAACAATTCGATAAACATCAAAGGGCGATCACAAATAAACAGATCGTCCATTGATGTTCATCGGCAAGACCGGAAAATCTGTCGTTATTCTTCGGCATAACCACTCAAAGCTAAGGCTCGCGGACCGGTATTGATACCCAGCACAGGCCCGGTCATGTTAATCAACAGTTCCGCCGGGTTGAATTCATTCACAATGCGTTGAGCAAGCTGCTCAGCTTCATCGAGACAGTTACCGTGCAGCACTGCCACATGAAGTTTTTTACCGCCCTGCAGATGTTCAAAAAACCTGTTGTACATCGTATCTACAATCGTTTTGCGTGAACGAAACAGACTGAACGGCTCGACCAACCCGGTTCCATGATTAATATAAACCAGCGGCTGTACATTCAACATACTGCCCGCCCATTTAATCGCATTACCAATCCGCCCGCCAAATTTCAGGTATTTAATCGAGTCCATCGCGACAAATTGCACCAATTTTTTGCGCAGACCCTCCAGCATGATCAGAATACTTTGCAAATCAGATCCGGAAGCAGCCGCACGGGCAGCTGCCAGAACCTGCCAGCCAAGAGTCATGGTTGGTCCTTTTGAATCCACAACAGATACAGGAGTTTTGATCAATGCAGCAGCGTTAAGAGCCGTTTGATAAGCGCCGCTCATGGCGCTGCTGACTGTCAGCGCAATCACCTCAGTAGCTCCTCGATGGATCGCAAGTTCAAACGCCTGCAAAAAATCAGACACACCAGCCTGAGATGAAGATGGGTATTGCGGGTCACTTTCCAAACGCTCGTAAAATTCGGCTGGCGTTATATCCAACCGATCACGATACTGCCGATCCCCCCAGATAACATATTGCGGAACAATAATAATGCCATATTGTTGTACAAGATCTTCAGATAAATCACAGGTACTGTCAGTTACAATTCCAATCACGATATATCTCCCAAATAAAAGTATGGGTCTTCCAAAACACAAACGGTATCATACTCCGTTTCAGATCAGCGGTCAAAC
>CAZEEL010000063.1:0-13161 GCA_964511135.1 uncultured Leptolinea sp.
GCACCTCATTTGCGATCCGCGAAGGCGGGTTAACGGTAGGCGCCGGAGTCGTTACCAAAATTATAAAGTAGGTTAAAAATGGCGTCTAAAAAGAAAGATATTCGACCGGTCATTACATTTGCGTGCAACGATTGTAAAGAGCGCAACTATACCAGCGAAAAAAATCGCCGGAATGACCCGAATCGAATGGAAATAAAGAAATATTGTCCGCGCTGCCGAAAGCATACGATGCATCGGGAGACCAAGTAGTCGGATTTATATATACCGTATAGGCCAGTAGCTCAATTGGCAGAGCGCCTGTCTCCAAAACAGGAGGTTGTGGGTTCAATTCCTGCCTGGCCTGTATGAAAAGTATAATGCGCCGACCTCTCGTTTCAAAATGAAATTTGGGAGGCGGCGTTTTAGCCTAAAAAGGAGTTTCATATGGTAGAGAGACAAAAGAAACCCAGGCTCATGGAAAAAACTGTAAATACCAGCGCCAGCAAGAGCGATAAACAGATTGCTCCGGTAAAGGCTGCAGCAGTCAAGCCGGCAGTTCGTAAAGAGCAACCGAAAGAGAAAAAACCCGGCATCATTTTGCGATGGTGGCGTGAAACGCTTGGCGAATTACGGAAGGTAACCTGGCCTACCCCGGAAGAAGCCTGGAAACTGACACGGGTCGTTATTGTTGTCATGCTTATTATGAGTACTATTCTGGGAATATTTGATTTTATTCTCTCTCGGGCTATGACAGCCCTGTTATCTATATAGCCAGATCGTTACTCCAAAGGCGCAGGTCTAAAGGATCGGAATCATGGAAGCAGATCAGGACAGATTAAACGACATGAACAACGAGCACAATCAGCTTATTTCGGATGACTCTCATTCGGAAATTTCTGGCAGCATGCCAGCGAATGAAGCTGCAGCTCCGGATCCGGTAGAAGAAACTGCCCAGGATAATCGTGCATGGTATGTCATTCATTGTTATTCGGGTTATGAAAATAAAGTGCGGCACAATTTAGAGCAGCGTATCGAAACCATGGGAATGCGGGATCGCATCTTTGATGTCGTCATTCCTACCCAGGAAGAAATTGAAGTCAAAGATGGCAAACGCCGGGTGATTGAGCGGCACGTCTTCCCGGGATATGTTTTGGTAAATATGCTCATGTCGGACGAATCATGGTTTGTGGTTCGCAATACGCCGGGAGTAACCGGCTTTGTGGGGATGGGTACTGAACCGGCTCCTCTTCGCCCTGAAGAGGTTTCAAGCATCCTGCGGCGTATGGAAGCAGAAGCTCCACATGTAAAGGTTACCTTTAAAGTCGGAGAAAGAGTCCGCATTATTGATGGGCCTTTCAACGATTTTCGTGGAACTGTTGCTGAAATTGACCAGGAGCGCAGTAAAGTACGGGTGATGGTCAATTTCTTTGGCCGTGAAACACCTGTTGAATTGGACTTTTTACAAGTCGAAAAAGCGTAATAAACGAACTTTCAATTGCAGGAAGTTCGTGGGAGGGTGCACCCAAATTCACCCGCTAATACCACAAAGGAGAAGAAGCTGTGGCAAAGAAATTAAAAGCTGTTGTACGTTTGCAAATTGAGGCTGGAAAAGCAAATCCTGCGCCTCCTATTGGCCCTGCATTGGCAGGTCATGGAATCAACATTATGGCTTTCTGTAAGGAATATAATGCGCGAACCCAAAATCGTCCGGGTGAAACCCTTCCGGCAGAAATTACGATTTATACCGATGGTTCGTTTACTTTCATCTTAAAGAGCTCGCCTGCAGGCATTTTATTGCGCAAAGCTGCCGGAATTCCCCGTGGTTCCGATCAGCCTAACCGGAATAAAGTCGGGAAGGTCACCAGGGCTCAGATCAGAGAAATTGCTGAGACCAAGATGAAAGATATGAATGCTGTGGATCTGGAAGGGGCGATGTCCCAAATTGAAGGAACTGCCCGCAATATGGGGTTGCAGGTAACAGACAAATAGTGGGAGGGCCTTTTTGGGCCCATTAAAACCACAAGGAGCGATCATGGCTAAAATTGGAAAAAAATACGCAGAAGCGAAAGCAAAAGTTGACAGAGAAAAATACTATGCTCCCCGTGAGGCGCTGGAGCTGGTAAAAGAAACCAGTATTACAAAATTTGATGGAACGGTAGAAGTTCATTTGCGCATGGGGTTGGACCCCCGGCAGGCAGATCAGCAGGTGCGTGATGTGGTTGTGCTGCCGCATGGCCTGGGAAAAACTGTACGGGTTTTGGTATTTGCTCAGGGTGAAGGCACTCAAATTGCCCGGGATGCCGGCGCTGATTTTGTTGCCGACAGTGATGAGTGGATTGCTAAAATCCAGGGCGGATGGACTGATTTTGATGTTGCCATTGCTACCCCCGATATGATGGGAAAAGCCGGTAAACTGGGCCGTGTACTGGGCCCCCGTGGTTTAATGCCGAACCCTAAAGCCGGAACCGTTGTTCCTCCGGAAGATCTGCCGCGGGTCATTAAAGAATCAAAAGCCGGTCGTGTGGAATTCCGCCTGGATAAAACCGCCAATATTCATGCCTCATTGGGAAAAGTGTCTTTCAGTTCCGATAAGCTGTATGACAACTTCTCTGCTTTTATGGAGGCTGTTAAAAAAGCCAAACCCAGCGCTGCCAAAGGCTCATATATCAGAAGAATTACGCTTACCTCGACCATGGGCCCCGGGGTTTGGGTAGATGCAAATTTGGCGCAGGGAATGATCTCAGAAGCCTGAGAATAGAGTATAATCAGATATCTGTTCACCCCAGACGGCCGGTGCTGAAAAGCTTAATTTTCCTGCCCAGGTGAAGATGACCGTCAATACGTTTTGTTTTACCGATGGAAGTCTTTGCCTGTTGGAGTGGGCAAAGACTTTTTATTTTGAAATACGATGGGAAACCATCAATGATTTTATGGAAGGAGGTGACTACCATTGGCATATACTAAAGAACGTAAGAAAGAACTGGTGCAGGAATATTCGAGCCTGTTGCAGAACAGTCAGGCCGTATTTATGCTTGAGTATTCCAAACTGAGCATGAAAGATATTGACGCTTTCAGAGCAAAAGTGCGTGAGTCAGGCAATCGGGTAAATGTTGTTAAAAATACCATGATGAACATTGCTCTGAAGGAAAGGAATATCTCTTCAGAACCGATTACCGGAACAACTCTGGCTGGTTTCAGTGAAAGTGACGTTCCAGGGCTTGCTAAAACCTTTGTTGAGGCAACCAAAAGTGATATTTTCAAATTAAAGGGCGGGTATATGGATGGTAAGTGGGTTACCCCTGCTGAGATTAAACTGCTCGCAGACTTGCCCCCCTTGCCCGTTCTTCGTTCTCAGTTATTGGGAGTCCTGTCAGCTCCTGCAACCAAACTGGTACGTACATTGGCTGAACCGGCCCGTGCGTTGGCTGCAGTGGTTAAAGCATATTCAGATAAATCTGCTCCTGAAGCAGCTGTTGCTGAATAATGCGGGTTGGTCACAGGTATATCTGTGAAAACACATCTGATGAAATGTCAGATATCGAAGAGAATTCGTAAGGAGATTTTGAAATGGCTGATTTAGCTAAATTAGTAGAAGGTTTAAGTGAATTAACCGTTCTGGAAGCTGCAGAACTGGTTAAGCAATTGGAAGAAAAATGGGGCGTTTCTGCTGCCGCTCCTGTTGCCGCGGTTGCTGTTGCTGCCGGTCCTGCTGCTGCTGAACCGGTAGAAGAGAAAACTGAGTTTGACGTCGTTCTGAAAGACGCCGGCCCCAAGAAAATCGAAACCATCAAAGTTATTCGCCAGTTGACCAACCTGGGTCTGGTTGAAGCCAAAGCGATGGCTGAAACTGCCGGCGGCAAAGTACTTACTGCGGTTGCCAAAGACGCTGCCACAGATGCCAAAGCAAAATTGGAAGCTGCCGGTGCAGTTGTAGAAATTGCATAACGTCTGAAAAGCTTTCCTCACTGATGAAACAGCGAAGGGGATCATAAAAGATATTCTTTTCTGATCTGCCTGCTGCAAATCAGGAGTTCAGTGAACCTGAAAAAGGATGCAAAGTTCCGCTCTGCATCCTTTTCGTTTAAATAAAATATTACCGGTTGTACCGATCCCGTTTGTTGCAGTGTGATTTTCTATGTCTGGCGTAAAGAAATTAAGCGCGCCTTTGCATGGCTTGAACGGCAAAACCTCCGGGGTTATCGAAGATACAGGCATACATTCCAGATTCGTGCCAAAACTGATCGTACTCATTGTCGCCTCTGTACACTGTCAATGATTTCAATGCTGCCAATGATGCCGCTGGTCTCAAAACATTTTGGGTTGGAAGGCATGGTTATTCCGCGCAGTTCCGGTTCTTCATCAATGCCTGTTGCAGATCTTCGCGGGTCATGTCAAATTTCTGGCTGGCCTGCACATAAAATCGCCCGCGGCAGTTGGCTGACCATGTTCGGTTTTCAACCGATGTGATTCCGTTGACAATCAGCCATGCCCAGGGCTGGCGAATGCTGAATGCTTTCATCGCGGCTTCCTCCTTGTAAAATCATGAACCTTAACAAAAGTGGTGAGTCAGAACTATCCTAAATCAGCTCACACCAAAACAGGAGAGGAAAATGACTCATCAAAATGATTGTACCTTCGCAAAGAGTTTGCGGAACCGGGGCTGGAATTTGTACCGGAAATGGTATGCATTCTGATCAGCAATGCGATGCAGGCCGAAAGATATGACAGGGTGTTGATGATGTGCGGCTGGAAAGAAAAATTGTCTATTAATCCGGATGGTTCGGATCTGCACAGGGTATTTTTATGGTTGCGATAAAGCCGTTCTGATTTGACAGGGTCAGGCTTCCGCCATGACCTGTGATGATGCGGTAGACCATCGGCAACCCCAGGCCGTGCGTGCTCCTGGGCATCTCATGGATATTCTGAATGATGGATGGGTCCACGCCCTTGCCGGTATCGGATATTTTAACAACTACCCAGCCATTCTCTGCATATTCCTGCACATTGATGGTACAGCCCTTTTCATTATGGACGATAGAATTATTCAGCAGGTTAAAGAAGGCTCTCTCAAGTAAAGCTTTATCACCTTTTACGCTTGCTTTTTCATAATTTAACTCAAGATGGATGGCATAGCAGTCAGGCAAATTGTTATTTATCAGCTCGGTTGCAACATTTCTGATCAGCGGGCATATTTTTACCGGCTTCTTTCCGCCTGGCTGCATATCATACTCGAGGGAGGAAATAATATTCAGGTCGTTGATCAGGTTCTTTATTTTAAGGCTTTGGCTGACGATATGATGAGCTTTTACCCTGTTTTTCTCAGAGAGCTCTTCTGAAGCGGTGAGCGCTTCTGCATGACCGGTAATCACAGACAGAGGCGTGCGAATATCATGCGAAATACCGGCTATCCAATTTGAGCGGGCCATATCACGGCCTGAGAGGGCTTTGTTTTTTCGCAGGATGGATGCCGAAGTTTCATTAACAGCCCTGCTCAGCTCTCTGAAAAGGCCTTTTTCTTTAAGCTTAACCTCCTGTTCCAGCCGTACATGGTCAATGCCGTCGATGAGTTTGCCAAGCTGCCGGTACAGGTTTTTTCCCAGCAATAAGGCCAGCAGTATTCCGAAGATGATATTAACCAGAGTGATCCATAAAATTCTTCGGGGCAATAATGTAAACCATTCCAGAGAATAAACCATTTCATATTTTGCGATACTGTTCTTTGGGCATCCATATACCAGCAGCCCGTGCTCTTCTGCCCGTACATATATGGGGTAATCCATCAGGTACCATTTGGTCATAATGGCTACATCATTGATTGAATAATGCATGGGAATTTCTGCGGGTTTATTTTGTTCCCATATAACATCGCCATTGGCATTAATCAAAATACACCAACTGTCTGTTGGGATCAGCGATGCGTCTTCCAGTACAAAGCCTTTGTCGGTCTGTTGCAGCGCTCCTGCAATCTTATCCAGCTTTGAGACATAGGAATTCCGATAGGAATTTATGGTATCACTTCCGATCAGGATAAATCCCACAAAATTAAATACCAATACGATCAAGGCTGTCAGCGCGGCGATGAAACTGTAGCTGAAAAAAATCCGCAGGGCCATTTTATTCATACGATTGTTACCAGTTTGTATCCCAGTCCTTTGATGGTGATCAGGTGTTGCGGCCTGGAAGGGTTGGTCTCTATTTTTTCACGCAGCCGTCTGATGTGGACCATCAGTGAGTTTTCGTAACTGTAATAATGATCGCCCCATGCTGCCATGCAAAGGGCATCGTTTGTAACAATTTTGTTTCTGTTTTCAAACAGTTTTTTTATCAGGATAAATTCTTTGGCGGTCAGCGGTATGTGTTTTTCTCTGTATATCACACTGGCAGTGCTGAAATCAACGGTTCTGTCAGATAATCTCAGCATGGTCACCGGGCTTTCTGTTGCGTAGCTGCGTCTGAGGAGCGCTGTAACCCGCAGCACAAGTTCTCTGACCAGAAAGGGTTTGACGATGTAATCATCGGCGCCCAGTTCAAAGCCCTGAATTCTGTCATCTGCTTCGCCTCTGGCGGTCAAAAAAATAATGGGTGCCTTTGAGGAGGCAGCTCTGATATCCCGAAACAGTGCAAAGCCGTTTCCATCCGGTAAATTGATATCCAATATGTACAGCGCAATGGGCTGTGACTGCGCGACGGACAAAGCTTCATGACAATTCTGTGCAGTGAGTACATAAAAAAAGCCTGCTCTGAACAGACCATCCGAGATGATTTGCAGCAGTTCGGGTTCATCATCCACAACAAGAATTCTTTTATTGAATAATTCGTCCATTTTTTGATTTCCTGCAGTATTGCTTTAGTGTAGCATAACCGGCTTTCTGATTCATGGGTTGGGCAAAAAGTAAGGTTAATGTAAGGTTGGGTTAAGTTTTATGAAATGTTGAACGGTTATAGTACACATCAGGTCAGGCTTAATGTCTGTCTGAATGAACGGAAGAAGGGATGATCTGCCATGAATGAAATGGTAACAACAACCGACCTTACCAAAAAATATGGAAATAATGTTTGTGTGAATGCTCTGAATATGTCGGTGAAGGAGCACAGTATATACGGTTTTTTGGGGCCGAATGGTTCGGGGAAATCAACAACCCTGAAGATGCTTCTGGGGCTGGTTCGTCCTGCGCGGGGCGAAATTCGGATTGCGGGTCAGACGCTTAACCCAAAAAACAGAATAAAAATTCTGAAAGAAACAGGCTCGCTGATAGAATCGCCGTCTTATTATGGTCACCTGACTGCGAGAGAAAATCTTGAAATATTCAGTACGATATTGAGCCTGCCGGATAAAAATGTGGATGAGGTTTTGCGGATTGTTCGGCTTGACCGGCAGGAGAATAAAAAAGTTTCGGCCTATTCTATGGGCATGAAGCAGCGATTGGGGCTGGCTTCGGCGCTTCTGTCATTCCCGCCGCTGCTTATCCTGGATGAGCCGGTGAACGGGCTGGACCCGGCCGGCATACAGGAGATGCGTCAGCTTATCCAATCGCTGCCTGCTGTTTATGGCATGACGGTGATTATTTCCAGCCATTTGCTTTCTGAAATCGATCAGATTGCGGATGATTTGTGCATCATCGCAAACGGGAAATCCATGTTTCAGGGTTCGCTGGAGCAATTGCACGCGATGAATCCTTCGATGACTTTAGAGGAAATCTACCTGCAGCTTACGAAGGAGGCCTCAAGTTTATGATCACGCTGCTGAAATGTGAGATGAAGAAGTCAAAGGGAAAGTATATCCTGTTGTCTGCTTTGGCGATCATCGTTTTTGAGCTTATATGGATGTTCTATGGAGTAAAGTATGCCCAAACAGACGGCTGGATCCGTTTTCTTTACCAGTTGCCGCTGATCCATACCATTTTTTTACCGCTGGCAGCCATGTTTATTTCCTCCAGGTTAAATGATATAGAACACAGGGGTCAGATGTTTAAGTATCTGAACTGTCTGATGAGTAAGGGAAAACTCTATGATATAAAACTGCTCTATGGCCTGATTTTGTTTTTATTCTGCATCTCGGCAGAGTTTATTGCGGTCATCAGTTTTGGGTTTATGATGCATTTCAGAGATGCCTTTTCCGGCTCTTTATTTCTTACCTGTTATCTGTTTACGATCGTTCCGGCTGCGTTGCTTTATGTTTTTCAGCATACTTTGTCTGTGATATACAGGAACCAGGCCGTTGCGTTCCTGGCCGGCATCATCGGTGAATTTACCGGCTTGTTCTCGCTGTACCTCCCCTGGGACGTTTTTCGTAAAATAATCCTCTGGGGTCATTTCGGAGAATTGCAACTGGTGGGGATGTATTGGGACAGCGCCACGCGCATTGCAGATTTCTACCTGCTCAGGCCGAATTATTTTTTCTTTATAACCGAATTTATTCTGATTGCCTTATTGTATGCAGCCGGCAAAAAAATATTCTGTGAAAGAGAGGGATAGATATGTTACTGAAACTGTTAAAAGCAGAGATGATGAAGCTGCGCCGCAGCCCGGTCTGGGCGGCTTTTATCATCATGCCTGTCATTCCGGCGTTTCTGGGCACGCTGAATTATGTGTATAACATTGCCATCCTGCAAAGTGAATGGTACAGTCTGTGGACACAGCACACCCTTTTTACCTGTTATTTCTTCCTGCCGGTTTTAATCGGTATTTATTGCTCATATCTTATGCGTCTGGAGTGGAATAACCATAACCTGACCAGGCTTTTATCCATGCCGATTCCCCGCGGACAGATATTGCTGGTGAAAACCCTGGTTGTTTCTGCGCTGGTTTTTTTAAGCGAATGCTGGATCGGCGTATTGTTTGTAATATCCGGGAAGATGGTTGGCATATCTGCGCCCGTACCGATAACCAGACTGATTCTATGGGTATTATTCGGCACGCTGGGCGGCATGGTCATGGTTTCGATTCAGTTGCTGCTTTCTCTCTTCGTCAAAAGCTTTGCCATCCCGGTGGGTCTGAGCTTTGCAGGAGGTATTTCGGGATTACTCTTTCTGGCGAAGGATTTAGGCCATATATGGCCGTATTCACTGATGAGCTATGGCATGAATTCAAATGCACCGCAGCAGCTCATGGCTGGCAGCTATCTGCAGTTTATTATGACCTGTATCCTGTATATGGTTCTGTTGATCAGCGCGGGAAGTCTGCTTCTTGCAAAAAGAGATATGTGACGGTTTTGCCAGATCCGGCTTGCATACAGATACCTGTTTTAGCCCTGCAGCTGGCGTATGACCAGGACTACTTTTCCCATAATCCGCAAATGGCGGGGGTTGTCTACAAAAATGGGTTTCATGGTCGGGTTGGCAGGCTGCAGCCGGATTTGCTGGTTCTCTTTAAAGAAATACTTCAGGGTTGTTTCATCTTTGTCGTCCAGCCAGACAGCTACCATATCGCCGTTATTGGCCTGTTGCGTTTGCCGAATAATCACAATATCTCCGTCATTCACCATGGCGTCGATCATAGAATCGCCCTGTACTTCCAGGGCAAATAAATCATGGATATTTTCGCGCGATCCCAGCAGGTTGCGGGCAACCGTGACGCTGCTTTCAGGGTCAAAGTAACCGGCATCTGACCCTGGCATGGGGATAGGCTCACCGGCAACGATGCGCCCCAGAATGGGGATATTCAGCAAACTGTTTACGGCCTCAGACAATTTGCTGCCGGCATTGTAGACCCCAATGCTGCCGTTATTGTTGATGGTTCGCAGGACACGAATACTGCGTGAAATGTGCTGGTCGCGTTCAATAAACCCCCGTTCTTCCAGTTGGCGCAGATAATAATCTACCAGTGAGGTAGAAGAGACCCCTATATATTCGCCGATTTCTCGGATCGAAGGGGCGTATCCGTTTTCTTCCTGAAACTGAATTAAAAACTCCATGATCCTGCAATGTCGCTCACTGATGCCGCCGCTTTTTCTGGCCATAGGGCTTCCTTTCCTGCAAAGACAGATCCATTTGTTCTATAAATGATAATAACAGAACAAATGTTCCGCGTCAAGCGGTAACTTCCCGATGTTAACTTCCCGGCGGCCATCGCTCTGAGTTATTTTTTGTGACAGGAACATATTTTTCTTTATTTACTTTTAATCCCATCCAGGGCGGAGCGTTGTTCCTCTTTCCCGATTCAGGCAGGGGCGGGGGATGGGCGACATGATTCAAAATTCAGTTTAAATAAGCTGCAATTTTCCCGGAACTGGCTGCGGTAAAGACAATCTATTAAGGATTGCTTAAAACCCTGCAGATGATTGACCATCTTCTTCAGTTTTATTACAATAAAGATGTAAGACAATATCATCACAGACGGTTTCTCGGCCGGGCGATCATCTTCCGGCGCGGATGCAGATTGGTTACAGGCAGAGAACAAAGGTGAAATGGAGCAGGATGAATGGATTAGCTTTTCCTTCAAAAAGAGCCAGAATTTTTGAAAATGTTTCTGACGGGCAATGGAATGACTGGCATTGGCAAATCAGGCATTGTTTGCGCAGCCCTGAAGATTTTCAGGCGGTTCTTCCCCTGACTGAATCAGAACAGGCGGCGCTGCACAGCCCGGATTTGTTTCGGGTGGCGGTTACCCCCTATTTTGCATCGTTAATCAACCCGGAAGATCCGCATGACCCGATTCGGCGGCAGATGATTCCTTTGGCAGAAGAAATTGTACCGTTTGCCGGTATGATGGAAGACTCGCTGGCCGAAGATTTACATTCCCCTGTTCCAGGTTTGGTGCATCGCTACCCTGATCGGGTGCTGATGCTGGTCACAACCCAATGCGCTTCTTATTGCCGCTATTGCACCCGCTCACGGATTGTTGGCGATGCAAAAGCAAACTTCAACCGCGTTGATTTTGAAGATCAGCTTGATTATCTGAGAAAAACTCCCCAGGTACGGGATGTTCTGCTGTCCGGGGGAGATCCTTTGACCCTGGCCCCCGGCGTATTGGAAGAATTGCTGGGGAAGCTGCGAAGTATTCCGCATATTGAAGTGATTCGTATTGGAACACGGGTTCCGGTTTTTATGCCGATGCGGGTGACAACCGAATTGTGCAATATGCTGCAGCAATTTCATCCCTTATGGATGAATATTCATGTAAATCATCCCAATGAAATCACGGCAGAATTAGCCGCGGCCTGTGACCGGCTGACGCGGGCCGGCATTCCTCTGGGAAACCAGACGGTGCTACTGGCCGGAATCAATGACTGTGTGCATGTTCAACGAAAACTGGTGCAGGAATTGGTTAAGATTCGGGTGCGGCCTTATTACCTTTACCAATGTGATCTGGTAGAAGGCGCCGGGCATTTCAGAACGCCGGTGGCAAAAGGGATTGAGATTATGGAAGGGCTGCGCGGTCATACTTCAGGTTTTTGTGTGCCGGCCTATATTGTTGATGTGCCTGGCGGCGGAGGTAAAGTCCCTTTGCTTCCCAATTATCATATCAGCAGTTCAGATCACAAAATCATCCTGCGGAACTATGAAGGGTTTGTCGCTGCTTATGAAGAACCGCTGCATTATGAGCCGCATGACCCGGGCACCTGTGAATATTGCCGGAATAAACATTCTGAAGTTGGTCAAACCGGAATCACCGGTCTGCTGGATGGAGATGGGTTTACCATTCAGCCGCAGGGCTTTAACGCCCTGCATCAGCGTGGAGGAAGAGTGAATCGCCTCAGAACGCATCAGAAAGATGAAAAATGAATTGGCCCGGATATTTTCGGAGAACAGGATGACATATGCATTATAGACGGTTGGGAAAATCGGGAATCAAAGTCAGTGAACTCAGCCTGGGCGCCTGGATCACTTATGGCGGTCAGGTGGATGATCAGGCAGCCATTGAGATTATTCATGCTGCATTTGACCAGGGGATTAACTTTTTTGATAATGCAGATGCCTATGCGGCCGGGAAGGCTGAAACGGTCATGGGCAAAGCCATTCAGGGAATTCCCCGGGAAGAACTGGTCATTTCAACCAAAGTGTATTGGCCTACCATGCCGGGGCCGAATGGCTGCGGTTTATCCCGCAAACATATTACTGAATCGATCCATGCTTCGCTGAAACGCCTGCAGTTGGATTATGTGGACCTTTATTTCTGTCATCGTTATGATCCGGATACGCCGGTGGAAGAAGTGGTCTATACGATGAATGATCTGATTCGTCAGGGAAAAATTCTGTATTGGGGCACCAGCGAGTGGGAGGCAGCGCAGATTGTTGAAGCGATGGGTATTGCACGGCAATGTGCTTTGGTACCCCCTGCCATGGAGCAACCACAGTATAATTTGTTGCATCGTGAGCGGTTTGAACATCAACTGATGCCGCTGGCGCGGGATTTTGGCCTGGGGCTGACAACCTGGAGCCCCCTTTACTCAGGAATTCTCTCGGGGAAGTATAATACAGGTATTCCTGAAGGAAGCCGCGCTTCTCTGGAGAACATGGGCTGGATTCGCGATCGGCTGACACCTGAAACTCTGGAAAAAGTCAGGCTGCTGACCCAAATCGCGGAGGGGTTCGGGGCAACCGCTTCGCAGTTGGCATTGGCCTGGCTCCTCCATAATAAACATGTCAGCAGTGTGATTACGGGAGCGACCAGTCTGGAGCAACTGGATGAAAATCTTGGTGCGGCCGATGTTGAGAAACAGCTTAATGACCATGCGCTTGATTTAATCGACAAAATATTTATTGACTAATCGTAAAGGAGATATTTTATGAACTACAACTCAGAACCACAACCCGAGTATGACCCCATTCCTCCGCAGCCTGTTTCGTCCTATGCTCAACCGCCGCAGCAACCTTCTTCTCAGCCCCTGATGCAGGATCCTTACGGGCAGGTTGCGCCGGCTCCGTCTGATAAATCCTGGATGGCGATCGTTTCACTGGTCACCGGTATTCTGGCCCTGTGCGGCTGGCTGTTCCCCATTTGCGGGTTTCCGCTTTCCATTGCCGCGATTATCTTTGGTATTCTGGGCATGAAAACCGGTAAACGGACCATGGCGCTGATCGGCTTAATCCTGGGCGGGCTGACTGTTTTCCTGGCAATCATCAGCGTCGTTGTTGGCGTTCTGATACAGGCCGGAGCGTTCGGCGATATTCTCCCTCCGGATATCATGAATATGTTTGAGTAAGCTGTAGATGTAAGCAATCAGCCCCTGAAGCAGGAGTT